>CAZZJF010000318.1:0-1513 GCA_964654325.1 uncultured Ferruginibacter sp. | reverse complement strand
ATTAACCGATTTCGCAGAGCATCAGTTGTTGCCAGAATCAGAAAGATCCTTTAACCTCACCATTTTTTATGGAAGGGACACCGCCTGGACAGAAGTGATCAATGCTTGTCGACGATATCCTATGTTCGCTGAAAAGCAGGTCGTTATCCTCAAAGAAGCCCAGCATATGCGGGATATCGATAAACTGGAGGCATATATTGAACATCCCCTGACATCCACCATATTCATTGTCGGATACAAGGAAAAAAAGTTAGACGGCAGGAGTAAATTGGGAAAACTACTACCCAAAAAAACAATCCATCTTGTTACCAAAAAAATTCCGGATTATCAGCTTGCCGAATGGACTGCTCAACTGATACACCAAAAGGGTTATGTCATAAAACCCCAGGCATTAGCAATGCTGACTGATCACCTCGGTAATGACCTGGGAAGAATATCCAGTGAGGTGGACAAACTGATTGTCAACCTGCAGGGCCGAAGAGAGATCAGGGAAGAGGAGATTGAACGATTTGTTGGCGTCAGTCGAGAATTTAATGTATTTGAACTGCAAGCTGCTTTAGCCAAGCGAGAAGTACATAAGGCTATGCGGATTGTTGAATATTTTGGAAAGAATCCCAAGGCAGCACCCATACAGATGATCCTGCCGGCTCTTCATGCTTTTTTTAGTAAAACATATATGCTGTTCAGTCACCCTATGCACGACGAAAGGGCCCTGGCAAGTGCATTGGGATTGAATCCCTTTCAGATCAAGGATAGCTTAGTGGCTGCGGGGAATTATTCTCTCCAGGGCATTGAAAAAATACTGTTATTGCTGCATGATTATAACCTGCGCAGCATTGGTATTAACGACAAGGGAACCTCTGATGAATCACTCTTGAAAGAACTTGTAATGAAAATTACTTCTAAGGAATAATATTAGCCCTGCAATAATGCTATGGTCTTTCGCTTGTCCTTTTCCAGTTGGGCTTTCAACTGTTCCAGTGAATTGAATTTGATCTCTTTTCGCAGATAATAGTGCAGATGTAATTGTATGGTTCTGCCATAAATTTCCGTATTGAAATCAAAGATATTAACCTCTATGCTCCTCTTTTGCCCGCCGACTGTTGGCCTGTATCCAATATTCATCATTCCCTTGTAATTGCCGGGAATACCTGAAATCTCCAGTTCTACTGCATAAACACCTTCTGAAGGAATGAGTTTTTCCTGATCTGTAATCTCCAGGTTGGCAGTAGCGTATCCTATTGTTCTGCCTTTTTGATCACCAGTTATCACTTTTCCGGTGAGTCCGTAGGCATAGCCCAGATGTTTGTTTGCCTCTTCAAGATGCCCATCTTTCAGCATCTGCCTGATCCTTGTTGAACTGACAGAAGCGGCCTGCTGAATATGGGCTGGAATTTCTAAAACCTCAAACCCCAGTTCACTTCCAATCATTGTCAACAAATGATAATCTCCTGTTTTGTTCTTGCCAAATCGATGATCGAAACCAATGATAATACACTTTGGTTGGAACCGA
>CAZZJF010000317.1:0-1531 GCA_964654325.1 uncultured Ferruginibacter sp. | reverse complement strand
GGAACTTCACCAGGATAATTTTATCTTTGAATGAAGTTATCATTTATTGCGATGAGCGAAAAGAAAAATACCAGTTACCCCAAAGAAAAAATTCAGATTTTATTGCTGGAGAACATTAGTGATGCGGCAGTTTCCCTCTTTAAGGCATCCGGGTATGTACAAATCAAACGGGTTGCCGGTGCCCTAACAGAGGAGGCACTGATTCGAGAAATTCGAACGGTGCACATCCTGGGTATCCGCAGCAAGACCATGATAACAAATGCAGTCCTGCAAGCAGCGCCTAAGTTACAGGCCATCGGGTGTTTTTGTATCGGCGTCAATCAGGTTGATCTCCGTGCCTGTATGCACAAGGGTGTAGCCGTTTTCAATGCCCCATACAGCAATACCCGCAGTGTGGCCGAGCTGGTTATTGGTGCTTCCATCATGCTCACGCGAAACATTTTGGATAAACACGAAGCCGCCCATCGGGGTGTATGGATGAAAGAGGCTAAAGGCGCCCGGGAACTGAGGGGTAAAACGATGGGGATCGTCGGATATGGAAACATCGGCAGTCAGGTGAGTGTGCTGGCCGAAGCACTCGGCATGCGGGTCTTGTATTACGACAATGAAACAAAACTGCCGTTGGGGAATGCCATGCCTTGTCGTTCATTAAAGGAACTCGTCGGTGAAAGCGATATCATTTCGTTGCATGTGCCGGAAACCGAGAGCACGAAGGGGCTTATTCACAAACAGAACCTGAAAAAATTCAAAAAAGGATCGGTGCTGATCAATTATGCGCGCGGTGAAGTGGTCGACTTGCTAGCCCTAAAGCAATCGTTGGAAGACGGACACCTGGCCGGAGCAGCGGTAGATGTGTTCCCAATTGAACCCGAGAAAAACGGCGCCGATTTTTCATGCCCTTTGCAAGGCTTGTCGAATGTATTGCTCACGCCGCACATTGGGGGCAGCACCGCCGAAGCGCAAACGAATATAGGACAAGACGTGGGCGCCAAACTCCTGCAGTTTCTGGAGAAAGGCGTTTCGCTGGGTTCACATAGTATTCCCCCATTATCGTTACCGCCGCAGGAAGGGGCCCACCGGATTCTCCACCTGCATACGAATGTTCCGGGTGTGATGAGTGAGATCAATGCCGTTCTCAGTAAAAATAAAGTCAACATTTTGGGTCAATACCTCAAAACCAACGAGAAAATTGGATACGTTGTACTCGATGTAGATAAGCATCTCAGCAAAAGCGCGTTGGAGCTGTTGAAAAAAGTAAAACACACCATCAAGGTACGCCTGCTCTATTGAGTAAGCCGTTTTTGTAAAATATCGTACAGACTGCGAACACGAACCGGCGAATGATTGGCTGATGTATTTCGTGTAATCGTTATCGTTTCATTTTTTCGCAAGTCAAAATAATTGTCGGAAAATACGGTCTCGCCATCATCCGTGAACAGTTGAATAAAGCGCGCGTTTTCGGTTGCGTAAATTTGATAGGTATTGGGACCAGTTTGTGTAAGTACTAATTTAGGATCAGGTAGTGGCCATT
>CAZZJF010000316.1:0-1551 GCA_964654325.1 uncultured Ferruginibacter sp. | reverse complement strand
AAATGATCAAATGCATACGATGAGTAGTTTTTCAATCCAATACCAAAAAAGGGATATTCCGCAAAAGCTTGCATCGCTTGAGTTCGATACTCGAGTCGCTCGAGTGCCGCAGTTTCCATGTCGGTACTTCGTTTGAAAATGGCCAGTTGGTCTTTTAGAAAAATGGAAGAAACGTATATCAAAATGGCAGCCAGCAATAATGCGATTCGGTATCGGTTGTTGCTGAATAGAGCAATCAAACTGAACCCCAATGCCCAGCCTAATAAGCCGGCCCGGCCACCGGCAGCTAAAATGCCCAAAACAGCCAGAAACAACAATAGGTATTTTGTCCAGTTGGTAGACTCCTCATCATGCCATTTAATCAGGCATAAAAAACTCAACGATCCGGCAACCTGTGAATAGGTTTGCGGATCACTCATGAAGCTAGGATATCGGATACCATCATTCATGAGAATATTGGGATTTACGGTATTGAAAAGGGAAAATTGAATGCCCACAATCATCTGGATCGCTAAAAACAAAATGGAAAATCCCAGCGTGAACAATAGTCCATTGGTGACTTGTTTTTTGAAATCGGGCGCTTCCAGGCATTCATCAATTAAAATACGCGCAAAAATGAAAATCGGGAAAATAGTCAGAAACTCATAAGTGTTATACTGATCGAACGGCTCTTTAGAAAGAACAAGGCCGGTTATGACGGCGACCGTATAGCCCAACAAAAACAGCGCATATAGGGAGATGGAAGGTAAGGAGACAGATCGCTTTCGAAAAAAAAAGACAACAAACAAAATGGTAACGATATCAAAAACCGTGAACTCTGGAAAGGGTTTAAGATTCATAAAAGGAAACCCCAACACAACAAACAGAACATACCACTGGTTTCGGTTTCCTTTCGACCAAAGCATGAGTCCTGCAAACAGGACGATGGTTAATATGGCAAGCAGTTTTAATGTACCCACAATGCGGTTGAATGGCGCAGACTATTTTAATCAAACAGCACACTAAGTTACACATTCACGCGGAGTAGAAGTCCGAATGCGATAAGGAATAGAAAAAATCAATCAGGAAACCAGTTCGATGTATCTGTCCATTGATGGCTCCTCCTGGATCTCGACAGCCGACGATACGAAAACAGTAGTCGTTGCTTTTAGTACGAATCCAAGAGCCGGAATCGTGATGCGAATTATTTTATGTTGCAGAGGCCTGTCCGCATTATGACGGGTTTCAGGCATCTGATTGACAATACGAACCATTTTATTGGAAGAAACAGGTATTTTTTCAAGCTCAATGGCTGGGTAATGTTCCAGGAAAGATTGAATGGCGTTGACGTCCGCATCGCCAATGGATACAGGCTTACCAAGCCAGTAAACTACATTGATTACATCAGAGAGTTTGCGCAACTGAAAAAGAGTGGGTTCATCTACATGGACAAACACAAAGCCGGGAAACACAGGTGTGTTGTTCTTTTCTTCCGCACCCGTGTTATTGGTCAGACGACATGATGGAACATACGAACGAATATTTTTACGAAGTAACAGGGCAGCTACTTTC
>CAZZJF010000315.1:0-1551 GCA_964654325.1 uncultured Ferruginibacter sp. | reverse complement strand
GGGCGTTTTTAATGAGGGATAATCATGACGACAGATGGTTACGGACACGAACTGCCGTCATAAAAAACAAGTTTATTGATTTTAATTTCCACAGAATGCGCACCTTTAATATTCACGGTTTTACGCAACGTTTTTGAAAATCCTTGTGCAATTGGTTTTGATCCGCCTGACTCATTGTAGATTTCCTCTTTTCGTTTGATTTCAACGCCCTGCTCATCTTTAAAAATGGCGGTATACTCAAATCGCTCTATGGTTTTATCAGAGAGATTTTTGAAATCGGCCGAATAATAAACCAACGTGCCAAACGCCTGAAAGTCGTTTATATTTGAGACATCTATTTTGCAGTTCGATTGGGCACGGGCGGTATTTTTCGCGTGCATCAACGGGAAAACAAAAAGGACCACCAGGAGGGCGAGTATATTGTTGCGCATACCGACTCAGTTACGTAGCTAAAACTAAATCATTTGTTTCAAATTAACACGTGCTCCGAACCTAAATATTGTTAAATCATAATCCAGTTGAGGTATCGGCAATTAAAAAGCCTCCAGATGGAGGCTTTTTAATTTATTTCCGTTTGGCTCTTCGTTTGCCGAAGTATTTACCTTCTTTAAATCCGGGGCCTTGTTGCGGGCCTAAGTAGGTTTGTGCACACCGGAAGCCGATGGTGTTGCTGGCCATATCTTCTTGTAAATATCTTCTGGTTCCGGGTGATAACCAGTAGGGCATGTCATTCCAGCTACCACCTTTGATAACACGGGACTGGTCATTAATCAGTGTTGTTTTGCCATAGCCGTACGAGGCGGTGCTGAGGGAGTCGCCATCGAGGTAGTCAACGACTTTGTTTTTCTGATAGTTGATTCTGTTTTTTACTTCTTCGTCTGAAATTTCGGAACGCTTCACGTGGCCCATGCTGTCACGTTCTACTTGACCACTGCTGTTTTTTTGCACTCGGGTAAAATTGTTACCCCGGAAGTAGTTGATGTCTTGGGCATCGGTAGACGTCAGTGGACGATAGACGTCCTCAACCCACTCACTCACGTTACCGGCCATGTTGTACAGGCCGAAGGCGTTTGGATAAAAAGCATTTATAGGCGCAGTGATAGGGGCGTTGTCATTCAAACCGCCGGCCACACCGGCATGGTCACCATTACCACGCTTGAAGTTGGCCATGAAGTCGCCCTGAAAGCTACCACGGCGGCTATCGCGCATGCCGTTGATGTTTTTACCCCAGGTATAGATTTGTTGTTGCGACTGAAGTTCTTCGCCACGCTTTCTTGGATTCTTGCTTGGATTTGGATTTTGACCCAGCAACCCATAGGCAGCGTACTCCCACTCAGCTTCTGTTGGCAGACGGTACGACATGTTCAGGATACCATCTTCAATCTTAACGGTGCTACGTGGTTTGTTATTGATGTCTCGGAGATCGGTTTTGGTTGGTTTGTTTCTGTTCTTGATCATGTCCGGATTCAACAAATAGGTCTCTGTATTGAACGAGCCATCCGCGCCGCCGCCTTTCATTTCTTTCTTGGCAAAGTCTTTTTTCAGATAACC
>CAZZJF010000314.1:0-1580 GCA_964654325.1 uncultured Ferruginibacter sp. | reverse complement strand
CAGCAATATTGAAAAAACGACATGACCCCAATCTTCAATTACAGATACAGCAGATCAAACAATCTGTTTCAATTAATTTCCTGGCTGCCCGTTTTGATGATTGCAAAAATTATGGAATAAGAAAAAGGCTGCTGGACACTCTAATGGATCAATTCCCTGATTCTTATAATGACAATTTTATTGTACATTATTATTTTTATGATTCGTTGAATAGTCCATTGAACGCCAGTGACAGTATGGATTTTGACGTAATCGAACAATTGGCCTCATCCTTCCCGTTACAGAATCCCAATGAAGGACTGTTTCGCATTGAACAGAACCTGCCGTTTATGGCCTCCATTCAGAAATGGGTATTGAGAAATACAGACCAACGGCCGCTAGGTAGTGTTTTTCAGATTATAAGTACGAAAACAACCATTCCATCAACGGTTTCTATGCAATCGGTTCCACAATTGTCAAGGTGGGAAGAGTCGCGTGCAGGACTGAATTACGATTATGCGATTTATCAGGATTGGCGGTTGGATCATCATACGGGAGATTATCCATTTCCGCTATATGCCGACTCAACCTCGTTAAAAAAACGACAGCAATTCACTGTGCCTGCTGAAAATGTCAATTTGTTCTGGGTCTATCTTGGTCAACGGGCATCTATTGCCATTGTGAAGCCCGAAACGGTTGTCATCGATATATTAATCTTATTCTCTTACTTGTTTTTCGGTTTTTTCATTTGTTCAATGTTATTATGGTTCATTGGTGTTTTAATTCGATTTCGGTTTAAGAATCCGTATTCTTTTTTTAGTCAGTGGTCCATTCGGTCAACCATAAAAGGGTCCATTATAGTAGTCACTTTATTTT
The DNA here is from genome assembly GCA_964654325.1 of uncultured Ferruginibacter sp. Lineage (GTDB taxonomy): Bacteria > Bacteroidota > Bacteroidia > Chitinophagales > Chitinophagaceae > Ferruginibacter. The sequence continues at coordinate 725 of CAZZJF010000314.1, read as the reverse complement.
CTTTTTTGATATTAGGCGTTTCAACCATACTCTATCTCCATGCCGATTCAAAAAAATCACAACGGGAGAGTGCTTCACAACTTACGCAGGCAGTAAAGGCTGAGCTGGAATCGGAGCTGTTTATTAATAGGGTTAATGACACCTCGCAAAACCAGTATGAGAAGGCGAGGGCGATATTACAAACAATCTCCAAAACAAATAAAATTGACATTTATTTTTATGATCTGCAGGGTGATCTTCAGTTATCAACTAATTATCTGCCATTTTCCACTGCGTTGCTTTCCCGGAAAATGAATCCGGCGGCCTATCATCATGTACATCGTCTTTTTCAAAAGCAATTCGCCCATCAAGAGCAAATCGGTGATCTATACTTTATGAGTTATTACCTGCCTGTTCTCGATGCTTATCGAAATGTGATCGGTTTCTTGAATATTCCTTTTTACAGTGAAGAAAGCAGTCTTCGACAAAAAATATCCGGCGTGCTCGTTTTCATGTTTGTATTGCTTTCCCTTGTTTTTATAATTTCCGGCATTTTATCCTTTCTGATCAGTGGTCAAATTGTACAATCGCTCCGCGTTATAACAGCGAAAATGAGATCGATTAATCTAAGCGACTCGAATGAGACCATACGCTGGGATAAGACCGATGAGATGGGTGAACTGGTTTCTGAATATAATAAGATGATCAAAAAACTGGAACAGAGTGCAGAGAAAATACGACAAAGC
>CAZZJF010000313.1:0-1584 GCA_964654325.1 uncultured Ferruginibacter sp. | reverse complement strand
CCGGACCGGGATCGATGCCCAGGATTATTTTGGCTGCTTTTTGCAAGGGACCCGTATTTTTACGAATTCAACGTGAAGATGATCAAATATAGAACTTTCGTTCTCAAATACACGATCGCGATCGTGTTCGCCGCGGTGTTCCTCTATGTGGCCTATAATCAATTGACACGGCAGCCGGACCTCGACCGAGGCATCCTGCAAATATCGGCAGCGTTTTATGACCCGTTATTTTATTTGGTGATTGCACTCACGTTCATCAATTGGTCGATTGAAACCTATAAATGGAAATTGCTGACAGATTCGTTGGAACAGCATTCATTTTTGTATTTGTTTTGTTCGGTAATGTCGGGTTGTTCCGTGAGCATGGTGTTGCCAAATCGCTCCGGTGAATTCGCGGGACGCATTCTGTGGATGAAACCTGAAAATCGGGTAGCAGCCGCTTCGGCCTCTTTTGCCGGCAGCATTGCTCAGTGGATGATTACCGTTGTAATGGGAATCATTGGATTGATCACGTTGCGCAGTGAACTCATCCATCGGTTGTCTGCATGGTCTCCCGTCGTTGGATACTATTCATTATTGTTGATTGCCGGTATTGCATTGATGATTGCATTGGCTGTCTATTGGAATGTAGGCTGGGTAGAACGCCAATTGAAATCGGTTGCTTTTTTTCAAAAAAGGCAGCAAGTCGGCTTATTTCTCAGGTCCTGCTCCTCCAAAAAAATGTTAATTGTGCTAGGCTGGTCGATTATTCGATATGCTGTTTTTATCTTACAGTATGTCATTTGTTTGACGATGTTTGGTGTGGAAGGCCCTTTCTTTTTAGTGATGGGCTTGGTGGCCGTGTTCTTTTTATTAATGAGTGTTTCGCCGGCTATAGGCTTGATCGATCTTCCGGTACGAGCGGGTGTTGGCGCCTTCATTTTGGGGAGCGTGAGTACCAATCAACTTGGTATTCAGGCAACATTGCTACTAATATGGTTATTAAACCTGGCGCTTCCCTCCATTGTCGGAATGATGGCCAATACCCGATTGATCACAAAATCTAGAAAGCTATGAAATGGTTATTCTTATCCTTGCTGCTGACAGGCATATCGCCTTCCACAACCCGGGCACCGGAAACGGCGCCTCCCCTCTGCGGCCTCAAAAACACGGCCTTTAAAAATGGCGAGGTAGTGAAAATGATTGTTTTTTACAATACACTGGGCATCTATGCGGGTGCCGGAGAGGCCTCATTTACCACGAATGTTGAGCGATTCAATGGGCGGCCGGTCTATCATGTCATAGGCACCGGAAAAACCTATCCCTTTTTCGATAATTTTTTCAAAGTCAGAGACCGATATGAGAGTTATATTGATACGGCTACTTTATTGCCGGTCAAATTCATTCGGAATGTTGATGAGGGAGGGCATACCATCTACAATAATGTTTCATTCAACCACGACGCCAAAACAGCCGTAAGTACAAAAGGTGCGTTTCCTATAACGGAATGTATTCAGGATGTGATTAGCGCGGTGTATTATTCGCGAAATATCAATTTTGATCAGTACAAAGTTGGGGATAAGATTCCGTTTGACATGTATCTGG
>CAZZJF010000312.1:0-1595 GCA_964654325.1 uncultured Ferruginibacter sp. | reverse complement strand
AGGTAGCATCCAAAAAGTTGCGCGGGGTATTTGGTGATTCGACGAATCCACCACAACACAAAAAACAGCAACATACAGATAATGGTCTCATACAGCGGTGTTGGAAATACCGGTGCGGGTAAAACACGGTTGTGTTCGTCTGTGTTACCTGGAATCAGGATGCCGTCTTTATTGACATTACCGGGATACGTGTATGCAAAAAGTTCAACCGGTAAAAAGGATGGTGCTTTCACAGATAAATGAGGCACCCGGTCAAGCTGGGTATAGGTTCGATCGGTTACACCAACCGCTGACCCTGACGTATCGGCAGCGCTACCGGACAAAAAATACGTTTTGTTTTTTTCTAGTTGTGCACGGAAAGTATGTTGCGTATCGGCCAATACCACCTTTCCGTAAGGGTCGGAAACGTAGGCACTGTTATATATGCCCCAATCGCCATCGCCGGATAACTGACAACCTAACCGGCCAATAGCATAAGCAAGCATCAAGCCGGGTGCAGCCGCATCGATGAGGTATCGGATGGTGATCCGGTGTTTCCGGGCATAAAGAATGACAGCAACGGATGCCACAATCAGTCCACCGTAAAAGGTAAGTCCGCTAGCAGAAAATAATTGACCGATTGGATCCGCAATAAATTGATCCCAATGTTCAAAATTGTCGAATAATTTGGCGCCCAGAATACCAAATACAAGCGCATACATGACAATATCACCAATTCGATCGTGCGGCCAGATTCGGACCACACGTTTCTCCGGTGTTTTCAATACGTGTTTATTTTTTTCACTCCATTTGAGGTAGGCCATGCCAGCGCCGAGTAGAAGCCCTCCAAGCCAATGACCATTAGCTGAAAAAATATAATCAGCCGCCGATAAACCGTCGGGATTACCCCAAAGCAACCCAATAATCTTAAAGCCAAATAAAAAACCCAGCAACCCATTGGTGAGAAGTTCAAAAAGCGAGGCCGGGGCTCCAACAATAACTGTTTCCTCTGTTGGCTGAAGCACCCCGTTTTTCTCCATTCGACGGAGTTCGATGCGAAGCGTCCATGCAGCTCCCAGAAAAGAAAAAGCAACCAGCAGACCGAATGTATTTAGGTATTGCAAGGCATGCCATTCTACCCCGAACCAGTCACGAAAAACATAATAAAGATTGGGATACATGATAATTAGTTGGCATTATGGCAATGCGTCTGAAATGCGGCAATCAGGTTTTCTGCAATGACCTGGGCGCTACGGCCTTCAATCAAATGACGTTCAATCATGTGTACCAATTGACCGTCTTTGAATAAGGCAATGGCCGGCGACGAAGGCGGATAAGGCATCATGTATTCCCGAATGCGTCGAACCGCATCCACATCAAAACCGGCAAACGTGGTGGTGATATGGTCCGGTTTGACTGGTGTATTGGCAACAGCCATTAAAACACCCGGACGAGCTGTTCCGGCACTGCAGCCACAAACTGAATTGATCATGACTAAGCTGGTCCCTTTTTGGGCCATCAGTTCATCCACAGCGGCCGGCGTCAGTAATTCAGAAAACCCATTTTCAGTAAGCTCCTCTTTCATCGGAAGCACAATTTCAGCAGGATACATAGTT
>CAZZJF010000311.1:0-1602 GCA_964654325.1 uncultured Ferruginibacter sp. | reverse complement strand
GTTCACAACGAATTGCTACACAAGGACATATACATAGAAATTGGTCGATTCCGGAGCTCGATAATTTTAAAAAATATGCGTATCCACTCAGTAATGAAGTATTTTTGTTGTGGGATGATGATCCGGCGGGTTGGGCTCCCCAGAATCACAGCTGTGAAGCCAATACCGTCTATCGTGGACTGGATGTCATAACGACGAGACCTGTAAAAAAAGATGAAGAGCTGACGTTGGATTACGCCGGCTTTCTCGATAATAAAATGGAACCATTTCACTGCAGTTGCGGAACGAAGCACTGCAGAGGATATATCACCGGCATCGCCGGTAATTCGGTAACCTCGCGCGAAGCAAACGCCACAGACCGTACCACCCCGCACTAACCCATACGTTACTAACCTGTTAAAATTCGTTTTTAATCAAACGCGTGAACATGTCATGTGTCTTACGCCCAAACGTTAACGTATGTACAAACTTGATACCGTCAGAAACCTGATACGTCGCTATAAATGGAAACTGGCTTTTACCTATGGACTTTTTTCTTTGGAGATGCTGGGTTCTTTGTTGCGTCCTTTTTTTCTGGGACTTGCCGTTAATGACCTGATTGCCGGAAGTTACAGAGGATTGATTACGCTGTCACTTGTTCATTTGGTTTGGTTGGTCATTGGCACTATTCGGCATATGTATGATACTCGAACCTACACCGCCATTTATTCGTCGATGGTGATTCGTTTTTTATCTAAACGCCGGGCACAAACAGATGTATCCAAGCTCAGCGCACATAGTACACTTTCCAGAGAGCTGGTAGATTTTCTCGAATCCGATTTACCCTATGTCATCGAAGCTTTTTACAACATTGTGGGCTCTCTGATTCTGTTGATGCTGTATGATCATAAAGTAGTGTTGATTTGTTTGAGCATATTAATTCCGGTAGTGATTATCAGCCATTTTTATGGAAAAAAACTACAAGGGCTTAACAGAATGAAAAATGATGAGCTGGAAAAACAGGTAAGCGTCATTGCCATCGGTAATGAACGAAGCATAAACCTTCATTATCAAAAACTTCGTCACTGGCAAATAAAAATATCGGATCGTGAGGCAATCAATTTTGGCGTTATGGAGATCATGGTTTTACTCGTGATTGGAGGTTCGTTGCTGGTTTCTACCGGGGCTTTTGGCGCTACATTGCTTGCCGGCCATTTGATAGGCATCTACAACTACATATTGAAGTTTGTTTCGGGACTGGATACGATTCCTTATACCGTACAGCGCCTGTCTTCTTTAAATGATATAGCTCATCGCATTGATCAGTATCAACAGGAGCTTGAAAAAACAGCAGAAGAAAAATCCATAAAACAACCCCTTTATCGTCAGGGAGAACTTAAGTTGACGGCCTGATGCGCTCGGATTCAAAAATAACCACTTTGTTTTTTTCTACATAAAAGAAGGCGTATTCATAGCAAACGAAACAGGTGTTGCCGGATTGAAAAGGAATCATTCCGGTGCAATATCGATTATCAAACCCCATACTCAGCAGTCGTTCTTTTTCTATTTGTACAAAACCATCAGAGGCTGATATTTTTTGTAAAATGCGGCGATTCGCTGCTA
>CAZZJF010000310.1:0-1606 GCA_964654325.1 uncultured Ferruginibacter sp. | reverse complement strand
GAATTAACGATCAATCCGGATACCGAAAGTGAATTACTGATGTTTGCCGAAAATTTAGGGCTTGAACCACCCAATACCGCGTTCATGGTCATCATAGATGGCAGAAAAAGACACCAAACCAGAATCACGTCCGACCTGCAAAAAAGTGGCGTCATCCGGTTTTCCAAAAAGCGCATCTCAAACTAACATTACCATTTGAAATTCCAGGTAATCGAAGGTATAATCGGGAAAATGGACACCTGCTTGGCCTGTATTAGAAGATCGCCCGATAAAGGGCTTCCAGCATAATCGAAATAAATAAAATACGGATTCTGGCGACTATACGCGTTGTACAATCCAAATACCCACTCGGATTTCCATTTTCGCAATTGGTTCTTGGGCGAACTGTATGTGGCTGACAGATCGATGCGGTGATAAGCCGGCAGCCGGTATTGGTTGATACGACTATACTCTTGTGTTAACTGGCCGCTAACGAAATAAAAGCGTTGCGGCAGCGTAGCTGCGTTACCGGTAGCATACACAAAAACACCAGAAAATTTCCAACGATTATTGGGGGTGTATAAAGCCACAATGCTCAAATCATGCCGTCGATCATATTTAGCCGGAAAGGTATTTCCTGCATTCAGGTCGGGAAACCGTCGCCAGGTCCAGCTCAGCGTATAGCCGATCCAACCGGTCCATCGTCCTTTCAATTTTTGAATAAAGAGTTCAGATCCATAACTCCAGCCATTACCAAATACAAATGAATTTTCTGTATCATCCAGTGAATTGGGGGTATACCCTTCGGCATATTCAATCTGATTTCGCATGCGTTTATAATAGATCTCGATGCTTGTTTCGAAAAGTTTATTGTTGATGCTTCGGTAATATCCCAAAGCGTATTGCCAACCGAGCTGGGGCTTTACGCGGGTGGTGCTGGGCACCCATATATCGGTAGGCAATGTGGTGCCGGCATTGCTTACCAAGTGGATGTATTGGCGATTATGGGTGACAGAGCCTTTGATCGAGCTGGTTTCATTGAGCAAATACCGAAATGTCCATCTCGGTTCAAACCCACCGTAGGTTTTCATTGGGCTTCCTTTTGCATACCGTATGCTATCCAACACATTACCGTCTCGATCTTTGGTGTAGCTTGTAGAGGGCCCAACCTGTTGAAAACGGCTATAACGGAATCCGAGGTGAAGCTGGATTCGTCGCGTGATATCCCAGTCATCTTGCATGTATACATGTCCCTCTCGGGCAAATTTGATATTGGCATTGCGAGGACTAAAAACAACTGTATCCTGACGACCACTTACAATGGATGGCGTAAATCGGTGAAATGTGTAAAAACCGCCGAATTTGATTTTGTGGTCTGCATGGGGATAGTAGTCAACGTCCTGTTTCAGTGTCCAGTCACGTATACCCGATGCCAACTGAATCTTGAAGTTATCCTGGAGCGCATTGAATGTGAACCGGTAGTCGTTGAAAACGGCTGTTGTATTGGAAAATAATTTTTTGTGAAAGCGATGGTTCCATCGAATGGTACCGGTTGCATTACCCCAGGGTATATTGACCGCCAGGCTTTGTTTACCGTTGACGAAGTCAAATACATCGCGACCGGAGT
>CAZZJF010000309.1:0-1608 GCA_964654325.1 uncultured Ferruginibacter sp. | reverse complement strand
TGAAACCGAAAAATATCCCCATGTTACCTTCTTCTTCAACGGAGGTCGGGAAGTCCCCTTTGAAGGCGAACAAAGGATCCTGGTGCCATCACCCAAAGTAGCTACCTACGACCTCAAACCTGAGATGAGCGCCAATGAACTGACTGAAGCACTCCTGCCTGAGATTCAAAAAGCAGAGGCAGGTTTCATCTGTATCAACTTCGCCAATGCAGATATGGTAGGACATACGGGCGATTTTGATGCTGTGAAAAAAGCCGTTGAAACCGTTGATCACTGTGTTGAGCAACTCGTCACTCCAGGGCTAAAAAAAGATTACACCATCTTCCTTACTGCAGATCATGGCAACGCCGATTTTATGATCAATGCCGACGGATCACCCAATACCGCACATACCACCAATCCCGTTCCGCTTTTCATTCTCGACAATGATTGGAAAAAAGAGATCAGACCCGGAAAACTAGGCGATCTGGCACCTACCATATTGCATTGTATGGGATTGCCCGTTCCTCAGGAAATGACCGGAAATGTGCTCATCGATCATTGAACAATATGCCGAACCTATAAGTTGGTCCAGGCATGCTTTTAAACACAATTATTTAGGATTGATCAGAAATATTGATCAACCTCATCCGGACAGGCTGTAATTTATAAAGTCAAGAAAAACAGGCAATTACCATCCATTAAAATTTCCCGCTTCCGGCAGCATTTTTGTGTTAAAAAATGTCTTACATTAGATGAAATCCATCCAGATTTCATGACCGAAGAGGTACTGATAAAGGGTTGTTTGCAAAATGATGCCACTGCACAGCAGGAGTTATACCATAGGTATAGCCCCAAGATGTTATCAGTCTGCTATCGGTTTGCAAAGAACCGAGAGGATGCAGAGGATATGTTACAGGAGGGTTTCATTCGGGTTTTCACCCAGATTCGTCAATTTGAAAATCGGGGCGCACTGGAAGGCTGGATAAGAAGGATCGTGGTGCATACCTGTATCAATATCTTAAAGAAAAACAAGAAATTTTCGGAAAGTGTGGATATCATCCATGCAGCCAGTTTGGAAGTCAGGGAAGAAAATATCCCTTCTATCCTGCAAGCCAAACAGGTGGTGGAATGCATCAGGATGCTTCCCTTGGGGTACAGAACGGTATTGAACCTCTATGCCATTGAGGGGTACTCACATAAAGAGATCGCCCACATTCTGGACATTGAGGAAAGTACCAGCCGGTCCCAATACACCCGTGCTAAAAATATGCTGGAGGAAATCCTGGTCCGGAAAAACATCTTACCCAAACAACCGGAAGAAAAACCGGTTTGGGTAGCTGCCTTACCTTGAAAACCCTTTGAAAAAATTAACCCGGAAAACAAAAGATCCGCATCGATCAGTTACCATGGAGCGAAATGATTACAGAGATGAATTAGCGTCTTTTCTGCAAGAAAATGCAGACAGCCACAAATTATACCCATCCGATAAGGTTTGGAATAATATCCATCAGCATCTGCATCCCGGGATAAAATGGTCAAACTATGTTATTGCAGCTGTTATAGTCGCTTCAGGCATAGCCGGCGCTTTCTTTGATGCCCGCATCGGTATATCCAAAAAGCAACAAC
>CAZZJF010000308.1:0-1608 GCA_964654325.1 uncultured Ferruginibacter sp. | reverse complement strand
GTCTGGTACCAAAATCAGGTAAAAAATACCTAGAACCTTTTCTCGTCAATAATAAATGTATTAGGTCTGTTCTTATCTCGTCATTAGCTGTCTGTGTTAGCTTAAGATAATCACCCTCACTAGATCTAATAAACGGAAATGCAATACCATAAGTTTTACCATTAGCCATAATATATAATTATATAACATAAATACATAAAAAATAAAAATCACAGCGTTGCCACTGTGATTTTTATTTAAAATTTAAGAACTACATCCAAAACAATCGAATGGAGATTCTTCCGGCTTTGTACTTTTAATAACGTTTGGTAACGTTGTCTGAGGAGTTGGAGGCTTGTAGGTAGAAATATCTATACCCAAATGTTTCGCACCTGTTGATATAGCCTTTGTTCTAACGTAATAACACAATGTTTTCAAACCTTTAGTCCAAGCGTAAAAGTGTGACGTAGTTATCTTAGATAGCGTAGGATTTGCCATGTAAATATTCATGGATTGAGATTGGTCAATAAATGGCCCACGATCTGCTGCCATATTTATTAATTCTTTTTGAGGTATCTCCCAAACAGTCCTATACTTCATTTTAAGATGTTCGATTCTATTTAAAGAATTACTAGACGTTTTGCCTGATTCATAATCATTAAAATATTTACTAAAGTCAATATTCATGATAGATCCGTCATTCATTATAATTTCATTCTTCAAATCTTCACACCATATACCCAATTCTTCAAAGTCATTAATCAAATACTTGTTAACAATCATGATTTCTCCTCCAACAACTCTTCTATTAAAGAGTGCGGAATGTGCCGGTTCTGTCATTTCATATGAGCCAGTAACTTTAGCTGAAGAGGCTGTTGGCATTTGAGCAGTAAACAAACTATTACAAACACCGTATTTACTGACTTTCTCACCAAGGGCTTTCCAATCATATCTAGTTAAATCTTTATCCTCGATACCCCACATGTGAAACTGAAAGATACCTTTCTGCATAGGAGAGCCATCAAAATATTGATATGGCGTGTATTCATTATTTTCACATAATCTACAGCTTTCTTTTATTGCTGAGTAGTATATAGTCTCAAAAATTTCTTTGTTTAACTTTTTAGCTTCATCTGAGGTGAATACGTAATCCATCAAATAAAAAACATCAGCTAACCCTTGAACTCCAATACCAATTGCTCTCTGTTCTGTACCACCAACTAAACCTTTAACCGTAGAATACTTATTGCAATCAATTACAACATTTAACGACTTAACAATTTTAGCAACTTCAGTTTCAAGCTTATCAAAATTAAACTTACCATCTTCAACGAAATTTTTCAATACGAGTGACGACAATGTACAGATTGCCGTAGTATTCTCATCAGTGTATTGATATATTTCATTACACAAATTAGATTGATTAATTACACCAATATTTTGATGGTTAGTCTTATTATTCGCGTTGTCTTTAGAGCACAAATAAGGCACCCCTGTTTCTATTTGAGACTCTAGGATTTTAACCCAAACGTCCATAGCTTTGACCTTTTTACCAATACCTAACTCAACAGCTTTGTTATAATTATCAAGATACTCCTGGCCGTAGCATTTTTGTAGTGGTTTCAATCC
>CAZZJF010000307.1:0-1612 GCA_964654325.1 uncultured Ferruginibacter sp. | reverse complement strand
TAAAGTTCTTTTTCGGAGAGCATGGCTTTCTCTATGAAATGATTACCGTCCGCATTGCGCTGAAATAAGCCGGCCAGTTTTCCGGTTGTATCGTGCGAATAATAATAGCTGCCGTCGGCCACCGCATTCAAAGCATGCCGTAGCTCATTTGGATGTACATCCTTTTTCAAAAAACCACGAACGCCGGATTTCAATAACCGTATCAAGGCGATCTCGGAGTCGTACATGGTGAGTACGATTTTACTGATATCGGGATAGTGCTTATTCAGCCAGCTGGAGGTTTCAAAGCCATCCATCACCGGCATGTTCAGGTCCAGCAAAATCAAGTCAGGCCGAACGCCGTCCTCGAAGGCCTGTATCATTTCTTTGCCATTGCCGGCGGTACGAACAATGCGCATGCCTTCGAACGACTGAATCAGGTTTGCCAGGGCATCGCGAAGTAAGACATGGTCATCGACCAGCATGATTTGGATCGGGTTCTTTTTCATATAGTGGTATGTTGATGTGAACAGTGGTTCCGTTGCCGGGCGCAGACTGAATAATTGCCGTGCCGCCCAGCATACGGGCTCGTTGACGAATATTGATGGTTCCGTTCCCCTCTTCGACCTTGTTTGGGTCAAAGCCTCGTCCGTCATCGTGGAAACGGGCATGCAAAACACCCGGCTCACCGAAATCGAATTCCAGTATAATTGTTGAAGCCTCGGCATGCTTGATGGTATTATTGAGCGATTCCTGAGCGATCCGAAAGAGCACCAACTCCTGTTCGGGGGTCAGGTATTTCTCCTCGGCAATCACCCGTAATTTGATAGTGTAAAGTCCGGATCGATTCAACTGCAAAATTTCATTTTCCAGGGCCTTGATCAGGCCGTTGCTTACAATCAAATCGGAATTCAAGCTTCGGCTGATGGCACGCAGGTCATCCATCGTTTCGGAAAGGACCTGAATCACATTTCGAATGGTATCCGGGGAAACCTGTTGTTGGGTTCCCAGCTCGGCATTCATATGCAACTTTACCAATGATAATTTTTGACCAATATTATCATGTATCTCTCTTGACAAATGGCCCAGGGTGCTTTCTTGCACCTGTAATTTTGTATTTAGTAATTCGATTTCGTGAATTGATTTAAGATTATCAATATTTAGTTTATAATTTTCCCGTTTCAATCTGTACCGAAACAGAAAAAAAACAAATAATGACGCCATAATTAGAGCCATAGAAGATACTAAAGCAATAAAAAAGACTATATTTTTTATTTCAGAGTTGAACATCTTATCCCCCTTATAAAACTTAAATGCATGATAATATTTGCCACAACAGGAATATTACGTGTAAAAACATTAGACCTGATCCCAGAGTTGAAATCAAAATAATTCCCAAGAGATACTGTAACAAAGAAACTAAATGAAGAGCAGATAAAAATTCCAGTAATAATCCAAAAAAATGGATTTAACAGCGGATTAAACTCCTCTTTATCAAGGAGCCTAATAAAATATACTGAACAAAAAATTATTAACCCCAAATAATTAGAAGAAAAAGCAATGTAGTTTGGTTTATTATCAAAATTCTTAGTAATGAAGTAGAGTATTGTTATTGTTAAAATCAAAAAAAAGA
>CAZZJF010000306.1:0-1625 GCA_964654325.1 uncultured Ferruginibacter sp. | reverse complement strand
TTTTATTTAGATGAAACCAGTAGCCGGCATGCGATTAGTTTGCGGGCGGCCAAAGTCATGTTTCGCTTTTTAGAAGACGACACAGCCTGGTTATCGCGCTTCCCCGCTGATTCGGTTGAACGGGGTATGAATTATTATTTCGATCCGGTCCGGGCATTTACAGTTCCCCGGGTGCCTCGTCGGTCCGGTGTTTCCATGACCATGTTGCAATCACCCGAGTGGCTCTATCATAATCTCTCCAGTGGTGAGATCTCGGGATATGTGTCACCGTCGGGATTGATGCCAGTAGCCGACAGCATCAGTTTCAAGGTTGAGGATACGGCCGGCCGATTCGTGCTGTATAATTTCAAAACAGTTCGGAAGCGGGATTACCCATACTTTTTTACCATCTATCCCGATTCGGCTGTTTTGTTCGGCCTTCCGTCATATCCGTATTCGTTAAGCGCATTACCGTTGGGGTTACCGTCGCTTTTCCGGTTCAATCGAACGGATCTGCAAATTGTGTCGGCATCTATTGTGCAGGGTTCGGTATTTCGTTTTGTACTAAACCGGGCTGTTCGGGCCGATGACTCCATTTCCTACTTCGGGTTACGGAGTAACCAACCGGTTCGCTATAGCAGCGGGTTGATGATGGATGATTTTCCAATGGTACCGCTACAAAGGGATGTTTGGCCGAGAGATCTCGCCTTGCCGGGCATGATCCGATTCAATACCGATACCAAAAAGTTTGAGTACTTTAACGGTACTTTTTGGCGAAATATGCATTGATTATTAATTGATCATTCTATGATGAATAATACTTGTTTGAATCAAATAGGCATATGCCGTTCGATTTATTTATGGTTGACGGGACTGTTTGTTTTTTTTACTTCGTTTGAGGGGTATGCCCAGGTCAAAATCGGTGGAGAGCCCCATCCCGCACAACCGGGCGCTGTTTTGGAACTCGAAAGCACGGATAAGGCGTTTTTGTTGCCCCGGCTAACAACTGATCAAATGCGTACAATCATTCAGCCGGTTGGCGGCATGATGGTGTACAATACCGACAGCAACTGCTTGTATATATATCTTCCAGCCAAATCCTGGAGTGCGCTTCGCGTTGGAGAATCGTCGGCATCTCTGAATGCAGTCTCATGGCCTTATCATTCCAACGACCGACTAGCGGACGCAGAGGGGAATGGTCAAGGGATTATTTCATTGACAGGTGTCGGTCTTACGGCAAGCGGTCAGTTCAGTCACGCCGAAGGAAAAGATGCAGTGGCTTATGGTGATTTTGCATGGAGCAGCGGGCTTGCCGATACCGCTTCCGGAACAGCTTCCGTAGTTTTTGGTAATCAAAACAAAGCAACCGGTGCTCATAGTTTTGTGGCCGGCAGTCAAAACAATGCGGCCTATCAGGGTGCCGTTGTGTTTGGTGAATCTAATACCGATACTGGTTGGAATTCCATTGCCGTTGGATTACGGAACCGGATTTATTCGGGCGTTTCGTACAGTCATGTTTTTGGTTATTTGAATGAGATGCGTGGTGGTTCCTCTTCGTTTGCGGTGGGTGAATCGAATGTTATACACGCAGGCGGTGCTCATTTTATTGCTGGTCATGGAAATAGTGCAAATGGCGTTTATCAACA
>CAZZJF010000305.1:0-1635 GCA_964654325.1 uncultured Ferruginibacter sp. | reverse complement strand
AGGATTTGCTGCCGGCATGCTAGGTGGAATGATCGGTATTGGCGGAGGACTCATTATCGTTCCTGCATTGGTCTATTTTCTGGCTTTTACCCAACACCAGGCCCAGGGTACTTCTTTAGGCTTATTGGTACTGCCGGTAGCGATACTGGGGGTAATCAATTATTATCGTAAAGGATTTGTGGATCCTCGAATTGTCGGACTGCTGGCCATAGGGTTTGTCCTGGGCAGCTATCTGGGAAGCAAATGGGCTATTGCGCTACCGCAGGAAACCCTGAAGAGGGTCTTCGCGATCTTTATGTTGCTGATCGCTCTGAAAATGTTGTTCCTGGATAAAAAATAGTACTGTTGACCAGTTATGGAATCGTCCACCTGTTGCATCTTATCGATATGATGATTGATTGTGGAAACATCTGATTTGTCCTTATCACCCTTCATTCATTCAGATGGCATCGGCTTCGGACCATATAACTGATCAGGAATTACTAAACCGGTTTTATTCGGATGGAGATAAACAATGGCTAGGCATCTTGTTAAGCAGGTACACATTGATGTTATTTGGTGTGGGTATGAAATACCTGAAAAAAGAAGAAGATGCCCGGGATGCGGTGCAGGCTGTTTTCCTCAAAGCCCTGTCAGAGATCCCGAAATATAAGGTCACCTATTTCAAAAGTTGGCTGTATATGATCGCCAAAAACCATTGCCTGATGCAGTTGCGCCATCATGGAATGGAATTGCCGCTGGATGAAGATATTGCCGTTCCTGAACTTGGTGAAAATCCCCTTGAGGAAAAACTGGCAAGAGAACAAAAGCTAGAAAATCTGGAAGAGGCATTACAATTACTGCACAGTGAACAGCAGACCTGCCTTCGGCTTTTCTATCTGAAAAAATTGAGTTATCAACAGGTTGCTGACCAGACCGGATTCAGTATCCTACAGGTGAAAAGCCATATACAAAATGGGAAAAGAAATCTCAAGATTCTAATGCTAAAAAAAATGCAGCATGAATGAGCGTTGGAAAGAAATAATAGACCAATCAAAAGATCGCATTGACTCACGCTTGATGATAGACTATGTAGAGGGCAGGCTCAGCGACGAGGAACGCCACCAGGTGGAAAGAATACTTGTTGACGGCAGTTTTGAACAGGATGCCGTTGAAGGACTTTTTGCAATGGAAAATCGTGATCGTTTGCCTACCATCATCAACCAGCTCCAGTTAGAGCTTAGCAAAAAAACCAGAACCAGAAAAAAGAAACTACAAGCATTTTCACATCATCCTCAATTACTGACCCTGGCAGCAACTATCCTCATTCTGTTATTAGCGATCTTGGGCTATGTCCTCTACCGAATGTCTGTAAAATGATCACTGGTACTGGATATAGATGGGCATGGGCTTAAGTTTGACTAGCTCCTCAGGTGTAAGTAATCTATTAGGTGATTGTTTGATATCATTCTTGTAAAAGATCTTGAATCCGGTAAACTGAATAGGCTCCCTTAAAATAAAGTATTGATAAGAATCAATTTTCCTGACCGGATTGCCCCAACCATCCATATGTGCTACGATCTGCACTTCCGGAATCTTGCGAATTGATTTTGCGTTGGTCAACATCCCCTGTGTAAAGCGATGGATTACCAGTAT
>CAZZJF010000304.1:0-1652 GCA_964654325.1 uncultured Ferruginibacter sp. | reverse complement strand
ACCCAGCAGAACAGATCCATTATTGATTCCCACCATTTTTAGTGAAGGACCATCCAATAAAAAAAGTTTGCCGACTGAATATCTATGCATAAAACATAGCAAACAATTTGAACTTACGAACCCTTTCAAATCTTTTGCTAGAAGCATTAAACATCCTAATCAATCTCCACTTCGTCCACAAAAATATGCGTGTCGCCTCCGGCCCCTTCATGCCAGGCCGGCAACTTGCCATACTGATTGGCTACTATTCGGATGAACCGAACCCGTTGTTTCTCAAAAGAGGCCTGTATCGATTTTACTTGCGGATTGAGGTCCTCTATCGGCAGGAACTTCTCGCCCATATAGGCCACTGTGTAGTCTTTTCCGTTGACAGAGGTAAGAATGGTCAGTTTACCGGGCAACACAATCCAGGCACGTACATCCTGGAGAAACCCGATACGCACAGATTGTAATTCTTTCACTTCATTCAAATCAAGGGTAGCGTCAAAATTCGTGAGCTGGTATCCTTGCCAGTTACCCATCCGCCAGTTGGTTGTTCCTCGGATGCCATCCACGAGTCCCTGTGCACCACCACCCTCATACTGCGGTTCGAACGGTGTATTCAGCGTGACTTTCCAGTTATTGGTAGATTTTTTAAACAGCGCGGTGACCACCTTGCTTCGATTGTTTTGCCGATCGATGGCTATTGCTTTGATGATGGTTGTTGTATCAATAGCAAACGGTTGGTTGTATAGATTCATTTTTTCGGTGGGCTCTTCTCCGTTCATACTATAATAAATACGAACATCCGGCTGCGCACAAACCATTTCAATGGTTTTCGTTCCCTGGAAAGCCATGGCCCCTCCGTTTATAATGGGATTGACTACAAATGCCGAGGATCCATTTGTGTCCGCCGTTTGCCTCTTGGTGGCATCCATATCCATTGTCTTCGTTTTTTTCAGCGAGGCCAGTTGAACCTTGCTCAACGGTATTTCAGTTGGCACGTCGCTGAATACGCATTGATTTTTATCATCCGATAGCTGGTATACAATGTAGCCACCTCGCATGAAATCTTCATGCCGAATCACCGGCGACTTGATTGGCTTCATTCCCTTTTCCCCATAAAAGCCCAAATCAGCTTTTGAAACGTACACATGCGATGAATCCGATTTTCGTGTGTGTATTTGAAAAACCTTGCCATTTTCCAGCATCAACACAACGGTGTTGGCTTGCGGACTACCAATCATATATTTCCCATTACCGGGCGTAACTGGATAGATACCCATCGCACTCATCACATACCAGGCGCTCATTTGACCACAGTCCTCATTCCCAATCAAACCATCCGGATCATTTTTATAGAATTCATTCATCACCTTGGCTGCATAGTACTGCGTCTTCCAGGGGTTTCGGGTATAATTATAGAGATAGATAATATGGTGACTGGGTTCGTTTCCATGCGCATACTGACCGATCAGTCCGGTAATATCACTTTGGTCTCGCCCGGTCGTTTTGTCCGGTGCATTAAACAAGGCGTCGAGCTTTTTTTCCAGTGAGTCCGGCCCACCGGGGCAGCCCGCCGGTCGGGTGTTGTGGTCAGCGCCTCCAGTACCGAAACACGCGCGGTGCCCATCATACGTATACCCAGGACCGCGAGCAGCAACCCGCCGCCG
>CAZZJF010000303.1:0-1653 GCA_964654325.1 uncultured Ferruginibacter sp. | reverse complement strand
GATTGTAGAAACAGGAAGTATTACCAAGGCGGCTGAGGCACTTCACTTGACTCAACCCGCCGTTTCAATTCAGCTCAAAAAATTTCAGGATCAGTTTGATGTTCCCTTGACAGAACTGATTGGCCGAAAACTCTATGTCACTGAATTTGGTAACGAGGTGGCCAGATCAGCCAATGCGATTATTCATGAAGTGTATGATATCAATAACAAAGCGCTCTCCCATAAGGGGCTGTTGACCGGACGGCTAAAAATATCCGTGGTTTCTACCGGAAAGTATGTGATGCCTTATTTTCTTTCAGCTTTTATGGGACGTCATCCAGGCGTGGAGCTGGTCATGGATGTAACCAATAAAAATAAGGTGGTTGAAAGCTTGGAAAAAAACGAGGTTGATTTTGCATTAGTTTCAATATTACCGGACAAGCTGCCAATCGAGAAACTCGATTTACTTCAAAACAAACTTTTTTTGGTTGGGAAGCTCACTTCATCAATTAAAATAGGGATCAAGACAAAAGATCTGTTTAACGAGTTACCGCTGATTTTCAGAGAGTCTGGATCTGGAACACGCCAAAAGATGGAACAATTTATAGAGCAACATCGTTTACCCGTGGTCAAAAAAATGGAATTGACTTCCAATGAAGCAGTCAAACAGGCCTTATTGGCCGGGTTAGGATACTCGATCATGCCACTGATCGGTATTCGGAATGAATTGCATATGCAGGAACTTCAAATCATACCGGTAAAAGGATTGCCCATCAAAACCACATGGAGTTTGATATGGAATAAAGGGAAAAAACTCAGTCCGGTGTCTCTTTCCTTTTTGCATTTTTTAAAACAGGAGAAGACAAAAATTGTAGACGACCAGTTTAGTTGGTACGAGCAGTTTTAATGATAAATACTGTCGGAAAATCGTTTTTTGAAGGAATGGATTTTGTTGACCCACACAGGGTATAGATTGTATATGACGTCTTGTTGTATAGAAACCTTTTTGATTTTATAGATGCAGATTCAATTCGTTATAATTGGTTCGAACCTGGTTCGTACATGGTTCGTGCATGGTTCGTACATGGTTCGTACATGGTTCGTACATGGTTCGTATGTGGTTCGTACATGGTTCGAACCAGCCTTTTTCTTACCGTTGGAGCCCCGGTTTTAAATTTCACATTAAAAATCCGCTTGTTACTTAACCGACACCAGTTTTTCTTTCAATGAAAACATGATATCCCGCCAGCGGGCCGCTTCCATGAAGTCGAGGTCTTTCGCCGCCTTATCCATCGAACGCTTGGCTTGTTTGATGGCTTTTTCAAGCTGAGGCAACTTTAGCGCTCTCAATAAGGATAGAAGGAAAAAATCATTTTTGAAATTTATACTGAAATAGGCAGGGAGGAGTCTAGCAAATTCAACCTCCGACTAAATCAGTAATACAATTCAACGTCATTTTTTTTGATCTTTTATACAACGAACAGAATAACCGGATGACTTATGCATTTCAACTATTGAAAAATCATCATAACCAGATTCCAAAAAATAGCCATTTGCAAAATCTGATTTTGTTTCAGAAGAACTCCACCAAGCACCAACAGTTCTGATACTACTAAATTCACTGGCATCCCGGGTGCCTCCTGGCAAAGCAGTAAAGCCACTTTGATTCTTCCC
>CAZZJF010000302.1:0-1654 GCA_964654325.1 uncultured Ferruginibacter sp. | reverse complement strand
ATGTTTTTTAATTCGTTTTGTATTGATAGTTAATGTGTTAAAATTTTAGTGCCCCTCATTTCTTTTCATTAACGAATAAAGAGTGAATTTATGCAGTTCTACATTCAAGGTATCGGTTTTGAAAAGCTTTTAAATGGTTTACGGACTGATTTCTAAACAAAATCCGGTTAAGGTCGCGGACGAAGGAGTAACACCTCGCGCATGAATTGGTTTGTTTGCATCGTAACGGACAAGGTGTCTTTGGATTTGTATCTCGAACCCATCACATGATCACCGGCCGTTGGAATGGCCACCGCTTTCTTAAGAGCCGGTGGTGTGGCCAATTGCGCAAACATCTTTTTCATGGCACTGACCTTCACCACGGGATCCTGATGCTGCTCATCCTTGTAATAATAAGCCATGAAAACGGGCTGCCGGATAGCCGCAAACGTTTCCTTGTTCATCGATGATTCAAGCATATGCTGTAACGCCACAAGCGCTTCCAGGCGATAGGGTTTATTCCAGTATTTCAGATAGTTGGCTGTTGTATCATCAGGATCATGAAAACGACCTCCTTTCACCAGTCGTGCAATCTGCAGTCCCCAGGGATTATTGAGCAACCAGGCATTCGGATCGTTGATTTCAATATTAGGTGAGTACAGGATCAGTGCGTGTACCCGTTCTGGATAGACTGCGGCCAACTGCAAGGCCAATGTGCCTCCGGTACTGGTTCCCATGAGTATCACTTTCTTCCCGAGCTTGGTCCCGATCATAAGGGCCTCTTTCGCTGACTCCCAGTAGTTATCAGGTGTTAATCCAATCAGCTGATCCACTGTATCAACACCGTGTTCTGCCAATCGGGAGAGATATAAATTGCAGCCGAATGTATTGGCAATTTGTCGATGCACCGGGTCCCCCTCCCCCTGCGAAGCCGAAAAACCATGTAAATAAACAATGGCATATTCCGTTGCCGATCTGGTCGAATCAACCCAGACAATCCTGGCCTGATTATCGCGTTTCAAGGTGTGTTTTCGTTCCGAGGAATCGATATAGGATTCTAGAGAATCAATAGACGGCACAACGGGCAAGGCGTTGCTGTAGACTGGCTTTTCCGGACTGGGTCCGGCAAAATAAACAACCAGCAAAACACATAAAAAAATCAACAGCCATTTTCCGAATGTTTTCATAGGCAGTTTATGTAGATGGTCAATCAGACTCTTCAAACAATTTAGGCTGCGGTGTTATCGCTTTCTCTTTTTGCCGTAATTGAGCTTTCAGGCGGGCAATGGTATTGTTAGCCTCAATCAGCTGCAACTTGACGTTGTGCAATGCCGGCATGCCCGCTTGGAAGAGTGCTTCTGTTTCTTCATTACTTTTTTGAAGCAACAACATATCTTGGTCCATACCCAGAATCACCGCTCGCGCGTCATCAAGTTTTTTACTCAGATCAGCTTCCACGGTCTCTTTCTGTTGAAAGGCCATGGCATTTTCCCGACGAAGGTTTTCTTTGACCAATCGTTCGCCCTCAAGTAAACCTTCCGTACGTTTCTTTTCTTTACGAAGGTGAAGGACATGCACCGTACGCCAGATCCAGGCGATTACGAATCCAGCCAAAAACCCCAATATAACCAAGAGATAAGTCGGCATACCGAACACCTTTTTTGTTCGGAGCGAA
>CAZZJF010000301.1:0-1678 GCA_964654325.1 uncultured Ferruginibacter sp. | reverse complement strand
ACGGCCGATTGACTGGAAAATTTGAATCCGGGTATTAAGCCAAATATCAAATAAATCAATGACGTTTTATATATTTGGTGTTTGGGTTATTCAAATTTGGATAACCTGACTGTTCATTAACCCCCAATCAATATGAAGTCCCTCCTTCCTTTCTTCCTCTCCTGGGTCATAACCGGAACGTATGCCCAATCCAACAACCAGCCTTTTACCTTCAGTGCATACGGCGAGATGTACTACAGTTACGACTTCTCTAAGCCTGCCAATCATGACAAGGCCTCGTTTTTGTATAATCACAAACGACATAATGAACTCAATGCCAATCTGCTGCTGGCTAAAGCCGCATATCAGGAAGATGGCGTGCGAGCCAATCTGGGTCTGATGGCGGGTAATTATGCTCAATACAACTTAAGCGCTGAACCAACCTGGGCACAATTTATATATGAAGGCAATATTGGTGTGAAGCTCTCGAAGAAACATAATACCTGGCTAGACGCCGGTATCCTGCCCTCGCACCTGGGCTTTGAGAGTGCGATTGGTGCTGATTGCTGGACACTAACACGCGGATTGTACGCTGAGAATTCCCCCTATTTTGAAACCGGGGTTAAGTTATCCAATACATCCAAAAATGGAAAACTTCTGATAGCCGCAATGTATCTGAACGGATGGCAACGTGTAAAAAAACCGGATGGTATTCAAAAACCATCCTGGGGCTTTCAGATCAATTATAAAGCATCAGATAAACTACTGCTCAATTACAGCAATTTTATTGGCACGGATAAACCCGACAGCCATAGAGCCAACCGTCATTTCCATAATGTATATGCCCAATACGATCCCACCGACTGGCTTGGTATTTTGGTCGGGTTTGATATTGGCAGCGAAAAAGCCATCAATGGGAAAAACAACCTTTGGTATTCTCCGGTACTCATTGTCAAACAAAAATTATCAGACAAAACCACCCTGACCTTCCGAGGAGAATATTTCTATGACCGTGATCAAGTGATTATCGCCACATCGACGACGAATGGATTTCAAACGTTAGGCTTATCAACCAACCTGGATGTCGATATTACTGAAAAGGTAAAATGGCGATTAGAAACTAAAGTGTACAATTCTAAAGACAACATTTTTGCTGATAACAGCAACAAGAACCAGTCCGTAACATCCGCGCTTTGCATCAAACTCTAAGGCATAGACCAACCGCCCAACTGCCTATATGATACCGTAACCATTGTCATAAGACCGTTTCGTACTGTTTACAACCGAACGGCATAGGGCACAAAGAGATGGGTGGCGTTCAGGCGACCATCATGGATTAATCATATTTGACCAGATCAAATTTTTGTGACTATACACATCATCTAGTTTGAGATCATACGGATTGGTTGCATTTCCGGCATCCAGTAAATTGAAACCGATTTTTATTGATTTATTTCGGGCATCGGCCGGCTTTTCAATTACAATGGATAATACAACTGTGGTTGATTTTCCGGCAGCGAGAGTAACAATTTTGGGTTCGTTTTTATCACACATTTGTTGAACGATCTGCAAATCAGGATCACTCAGTGCAAAAAAAACTTGTCCATGAACAGGCTAAGCTAAAATACCGAAGGGGCTGATTTGATTGATTGGTTAACGTTACCGGGATTTTCCAGAAGTACAAATTATTTTTTGATTC
>CAZZJF010000300.1:0-1678 GCA_964654325.1 uncultured Ferruginibacter sp. | reverse complement strand
GTTACAGGTGTCCAATATGTATGCATCTTCATTCATTGACTCATTGGGTGAGAACCCTGTCAATGCCGGCTCTTTTGTAGTAAAACACAAAGGAATCATCATTTCTATTTCTCAGATTTCGGAAACGTTGTTTATTCTCACCATTCCATTCTTTCTGAAACAATTTGGTATCAAAAAAGTGATGCTATTGAGTATGCTGGCCTGGGCGCTACGTTTTGGGCTCTTTGGCATGGTGGAAGATCCTCATAAAATCGGTGATGTTTCCTTATTACTGATGTCGATGTTGGTTTATGGGATGGCATTTGACTTTTTCAATATTTCCGGTTCGTTGTTTGTTGAAAATGAAACTAATCCAAAAATTAGGGCTAGCGCACAAGGCTTGTTTATGATGATGACCAATGGTTTTGGAACAATCATCGGTTCTACCTTGTCTGGTTATGTAGTCGATTATAATACTATTGACAATATTGCCGATTGGCCTACGATCTGGTTTATTTTTGCAGCCTATTCGGTTATTTTGATTGTGTTTTTTGCTATTCTATTCAAATACAATCACATCCCGGAACATGAGCGGGATGCATTGAGTGTGCGTCATTGATACGCCGATGGTAATTATTGGCCTGGTAGTTGTCCCGTTTTCTTGATGGGCTTGGGAGTGGGCGCCTGGTCTGATGTTTGATCAAAAACTTTTTTGACGTATTTCCAGTGGCCTGATTTCCATTCAAAACCTTCGTAATCACCGTCGCCTACCAACGTCCAGCTTTTATCCGGTTCGTTGGTTTCTGAAATTAAATGCTCTTTGATGACCAATTCCAGCGACTCGTCAAAATTGAACCGGGCAGCGGCGTGTTTTTTATAAGACATCATAAAGCGGGTCATCTTGGGATTGTATTTCACCGTAGTATCGTTGGCTGGAAATTGAAACAGCGGATCCCCAAATACCGGTCGTTGGTTGTTGAACTGAAGGATGTCCATTGTTTTTCGGGACGTCTGGCTATTGGGCTGACTGATTCCAAATAATGTGTAGATCTTTTTGTTCCGATGATTTCGCAGAAGAATGCGGTAATACGTGGCACCAATCCATTTTTCGGGTCCGGTGATGCATTCCTCCGGATTAAGGATAGAATCGGTTCTATCAATTAGCGGAAACAAAACTAAGGAACCGTCCTTCATGTTCATTTGAATCGCGCCTTTATGCATGCTGGTTTCATCGCCAAGGGGGACCTGCCAGGTGAAAATACGAAAACTGCTATCCGGCGCATACAGCCGTGAGACGGGCATCAAGGAGTCAAATGGATAGGAAAAGGAGAAAGGAGTACGCAAGGCCCGTACTAAAACCCGGGTAAATAAACTGTCTGCCGTAAATCGTTCATCCTGGGTATCCAAACCGTACATTTGATGACAAAGATTTTGCAGTGTGTCCTCTTTTAGACGTAAAACAATCCGGTCTGGTGTTTGTGCAGTGCACGCAAGGGTTGCTGTCAGCAAAAAAATAATAAAAGTAGTACGCATCCCTCAAAATTAGGGGAGTTTCATGCAACCTGCTTCGTTGCTCACGGAAACATCAAAACATTAACGTTCGTTTTTCAAACGGCTGACGCAAAGTGTTGGAGGTCGGGAAAGACAAGATCGATCCCATGGTCAGCTAGTGATGCCGGTGCTGTTTGCGTTGTGGTCA
>CAZZJF010000299.1:0-1687 GCA_964654325.1 uncultured Ferruginibacter sp. | reverse complement strand
TTACGTTACGCGAAGAAATTCAAGCCGCACGAACCACCTGGATAGAAGGACGGGTTTCCGATCAACGAAACGGTAATGGACTACCCAGCCAGGTTAAACTAATGAATTTGCACATAAAATCAGACTCGATGGTTGTTCAGACTGATGAAAACGGGGAATTCCTGATCACCATACCGGAAGGCTCTACGTATGGTTTTTTTGTAAAGCGAAAAGGTTACTTACCCTATTCCGAATCCGTAACATTTCCAACCGCCCTTAAAGACACGGTCTATCATGTGCAGATACCATTGCTTCCGCTCGAAAAAGGCGCCTCCTTCAATCTCAATACAATCTACTTTAAAACATCCCTAGCCGAACTCGATGTTCGCTCATTTGCTGAGTTGGATGTGCTGGCTTCTCTTCTGATTGAAAATCCGGCTGTTCGTATACAGATCAACGGTCATACCGATAATGTCGGAAAACCAGCCGACAATTTGCAACTCAGCACCCAACGGGCAAAAGCCGTTTATGATTACTTGTCTAGACAAGGCATCGATACACGCCGCATGACAAGCAAAGGCTGGGGCGATACAAAACCGCTCAGCAGCAACGACAACGATGAAGGGCGCTCACGCAATCGACGAACAGAGATTGTCATCCAGTAACTGTTTAGCGTAATTAACATTCATTTGTTTTTTTATTGTCATTTCTTTTTGATTTGGGCCGCTAGCTTAGTGCCTTATGAAATTACTGTTTACACTACTCAGCATCACCTCTTTTTTTATTTTTTCAAAACAAGCCCGAGCCGACCACATTATCGGTGGGGAGATCAATTATTCGGTCAAAGAGATTACAGAAAAAGAGATTACTTATCTAATTGCCGTTCGGCTGATCCGCGATGAGGGTTGCAGGAATTGCATGACACTTGGGCGTGAACAGGACATCAACCTCATTGAAATGGACGCCGTGAAAGAAGCCGACTTCGCCAGCAAATCACTGCAATTTACATGCACCCTGACTAACCTCTCCATTGCCGGCATTCAGGAGAAACCGCGCTGTCTGGTCAATGACCCTGGTATTTATTTCATGGCTTATGAATACCAAACCACGGTAAAGCTTCCCAAAAACAAACATGGATACCTCATTTTTCACTCCTCATGCTGCCGTGTAAACGGAATCAGAAATCTGGAAACATATTCCGGGTTCGCTTATCATACAATCATCCCTGGCGTTTTGCAAAATCATGGACCCGTTTTAGATAACAGCCCTGTTTTCGATAATGAGATTGCCTTGATTTGCCGAGATAACAAATTTAAACTACGTATAGGTGCCACGGATCCTGATGGCGACTCGCTGGTCTATGCTTTTGCCAACAGTAGTGAAAACCTGAACTATTATCCGGGCGCTCATCCAAACCGACGCATTCAGCATAGACTCGTCAACCACAAAGCGGAGTTTCCATTTGATCACCCACTGGGTTTAAAAAGTTCGATTGACCCAAAAAACGGAGAAATTTCGGGCCTCTCTCCAGAATCCGGTCGATACCTGATTAATGTGGCAGTCCGATCTTACCGAAATGGCCAATTTCTAAATGAAACTCAAAAAGATTTGATTATTACCATTTCTGAATGCGACTTTCCATCGGCCATCCTGCAAGATCAGTATACGGTCTGTATACCGGGTGAAGTCCTCATAAAAAACGAACATG
>CAZZJF010000298.1:0-1688 GCA_964654325.1 uncultured Ferruginibacter sp. | reverse complement strand
TTTTGCTGCAGCGCGTATGTATGGAAGCGAACACAATGATAGTATTGTGGCAACTGATGGGACCACTGCAACCAATCATGCAGGTGGGGTGGTAGGTGGGCTTACCAATGGAAACGAACTTAAGTTCCGGGTAGCTATTAAACCCACTTCGTCTACCCCGCAGCAGCAAAAGAGTGTAAATACCACAACGGGCGAACAAGAAGTTTTTGCTGTTAAGTGACGTCACGATCTTTGTATTGCGCTTCGTGTTCCTGTTGTGGTAGAAGCGGTCACGGCAATTGTACTTTCTGATTTTCTTATGTTAGAGCAAAAGATTAGTCGTACTAAAATTTAACTCCGGTAGCAGCTAATTCTTTAAAAGATAGGTTGAGTACGCCGTAATGTTGCGGATTGGGTAAGCTGTAATGCCACCACTCGGTTTCCAAGGATTTAAACCCAAAGTACTCCATGACTCCCCTTAGTATTTTTCTATTCTCCAATGCTGATGTTTTCAACATTGGGTAATCATGATGCGCTGCCAAGGTGAAGTCGTCAAAACCTGTGCCCATGTCAACCTCTGCTCCTGTACTCTTCTCAATTAAAGTCAGATCAATGGCTATTCCACGATTATGTCCGCTGCCCTTGCTTGGGTTTGCTACATAGCGTTCGTCCTTAATCAAATTCCAGAAACGGACTGTTACGGAATAGGGTCGGTAGGCATCAAAAACTTTTAATTGAAATCCTCGTTTTGAGAGGGAATCGCTTACAGCAACAAGGGCTAAAGCCGCTTGTTGACGTAGATAACAAACCTTGGTCCTGGATGGATACATCCTTTTACCTGTGAAATTGGTCGGTGTTGCATACTTCAAGTCTACCACCAGCGATGGGATCAAGGAGTTCAATTCAACCATCCGCTTAGAGGGGTTTGCCTTTACATCTCTTTTATAGGCAGTCTTGTTTTGCACTATAAGGGCACCCTGATCTGTTGATTGCGCATGGATATTGGCAAGATTTGGCGCTACCAGCAACACAAGCAGGCATAAATGACCCTGTAGATTCATAACAGGTATTGAAATTCAAAAAGATATCGGTGATTTTCAAAAATATTTTAATTTTAGTATCTGACAGATACCCGTTAAATTTGCCGGGTGCAAACCAAACTATCTTTTATGAAGAAGATTTTGTTTTTTTCGTTGATCTGCCTTTTATCGATCGGATCCTTAAGTGCGCAGGATAACGGACAGGCTACCCGCTCCATTGGATTTAGCTTTTTTCTCAATGACTTTACAACAGCTCAGCGTATTCGTACCACTTCTTTGAATACGGTTGTGAATGACAAGTCTTTTGCAGAAATTGGTGAAATGAATGCCGGTATTGCTGTTAATTATTTCAAATCAATGGGACCTAAGCTCAACATGGCTGCTTCCCTTGGTTTCTCTGGACTTCGCTATCCAATGCCCGGTAGAAATATTGCTAACCGTGGATTGTTAATTGAGTTTAGCGCTACTCTGAATATGATGATGACTACTGATGAATATAAGGTGCAGCCTTACTTAGTTTTAGGTGTGGGTGGTCATAAGTTTCAACAACATTTTGGGGCCTTCATTCCTGCTGGTTTGGGTCTGAAGCTCAATCTGTTTGACGATTCCAACTTGTTTGTTACATCCACATACAGAGTGCCTGTCACAAATGAGACTGCTAACTATCAT
>CAZZJF010000297.1:0-1704 GCA_964654325.1 uncultured Ferruginibacter sp. | reverse complement strand
AAACATGCACATCCAATGGAATAACCAGCTGATGCGGACTAATCGCATCCCAAATGCCAAAGTCCACTCCCTGACGATCTTTTCGAACCATCCAACGCAAATACATGTTTAGTCGCTTACAAGTCGATGCCTTTTGTGGCGTGGCTATATGCTTACGGGTTCGGTCAGGGGCATCTTCCAATGAAAAAAAATAATCGTGAAAACCCGTGAGCGCCTTCTCGACATTATTATCGCCCTTGTTCATGTTTCGGGTGAACGCCTGCGACAAACTGTTGTGTTTACGGTAATGATGCCGTAAAAAACTAATGCAGTATAATAAATCGGTGGTATTGAATGTCCGGTGTTTGAAATCAAGAAATCGCTTTAGGTCTTTTGTCTGATGTTGCTGCACAAACTGATGCGGCGCATGGTCCATATATTGCATCAGCTCCTTCGCCTTATTAATAATCGTTGTTCTGCGACCCCAGGCAAAGATGGCCGCAAAAAATCCAGCGATTTCAATATCCTGTTTTTTTGAGTATTGATGGGGAATAAGAATAGGATCTTGTGCAATAAAAAAAGGCCGATTATAATAATCCGCCTTTTCATTGAGCCATTTTTTTAATTCGCTTTTTTTCATCCGATGGCTTGTTCCAGATCGGCAATCAGGTCTTCGGCATCTTCTATTCCCACACTCAAACGAATGAGTCCGTCAGACAAACCTATTTTTAGTCTTTCTTCTCTGGGTATGCTGGCATGGGTCATAGTGGCCGGATGATTGATCAGCGACTCTACTCCACCCAGACTTTCGGCCAGAGAAAATACCTGTGTTCCGGAGAGGACTTTCATGGCTGCCTCTACGGAGCTGTCTTTAAGCGTAAAACTAAGCATGCCCCCAAAACCGGACATTTGTTTTTTGGCGATGGCATGGTTGGGATGATCTTCAAAGCCACACCAGTAAACCCTTTCTACTTTGGGATGGCTTCGCAAATAATGGGCTACCGCCTTCCCGTTTTCACAGTGCGCTCTCATACGCACGGGCAAAGTCTTGATACCACGCAACACTAAAAAGCAATCAAAAGGTCCGGGCACAGCTCCGCAACTTTTTTGTATGAAATATAAACGATCTCTCAATGCCTCATCATTCATGATCAGAGCACCCTGAATAACATCACTATGGCCACCCAGGTATTTTGTGGAAGAATGCATGACGATATCTGCACCCCAATCCAAAGGATTTTGCAGATAGGGTGAGGCAAACGTATTGTCAACACAAAGGATAATGCCGGCTTTTTTGGAAAGACCGGCCACCGCTTCAATGTCGGTGATATTCATCAAAGGATTGGTAGGTGTTTCCAGCCAGATGAGTTTTGTTTTTGGCGTAATGACATCTGCCACATGTTGTGCATTGGTGGTATCCACATACTTAAACCGGATACCAAAACCCTCGAAGACTTTTGAAAACAAGCGATAGGTTCCACCATACATGTCGCTGGCCGCAATGACTTCATCACCCGGGGATAATAATTTCATGACAGCATCGGTAGCCGCCACCCCACTGCCAAAGGCTAAACCATATCGGCCGTTTTCTATGACTGCCAAGGCCGTTTCCAAAGCAGCACGTGTCGGATTTTGCGAACGGGCATATTCGTAACCCTTATGCTGGCCGGGTGCCGATTGCACATAGGTAGAAGTCTGAAAAATGGGTGTCATGATCGCTCCGGT
>CAZZJF010000296.1:0-1710 GCA_964654325.1 uncultured Ferruginibacter sp. | reverse complement strand
ATAACTACCAGTATGTCACGGCAGAAAATCTTGATACAAAAAGAATCCCCGCAACTAATTTGACTGAGGGCGATTATTGGGGAACCGAGAATGAGTATCTAATACTGGTTTATATGCGACCCGTCGGAGCCAGAGCCGACGAACTGGTAGGATATACCTGGGTTCGCTCCGCTTTTCAGCAATGATGTAATATTCATTAAATTTGCATCGGCAGGTCTTACACGACCAGCTCCTGCTGAACCCTCCCAGGGCCGGAAGGCAGCAAGAGTAAGTGGTTGAGCGGTGCGATGTAATAAGCCTGCCATTTTTTATTTAAACTTTTAACTTCCTATATGAAATTCTTCATTGACACAGCCAACCTCGCCCAAATCAAAGAAGCGCATGAACTTGGTATTCTAGATGGCGTAACCACTAATCCCTCATTGATGGCCAAAGAGGGCATTAAGGGCGAGAAGGCAATCATGGATCATTACCGCACTATTTGTGAAATGGTAAATGGAGATATTAGTGCTGAAGTAATAAGTACCGACTTTGCAGGTATTGTAGAGGAAGGAAAAAAATTAGCTGCTATTCATCCTAATATTGTGGTCAAGGTTCCGATGATCAAGGATGGGATTAAAGCAATCAAGTGGTTTACTGACAATGGAATCAGAACAAACTGTACACTTGTTTTTTCAGCTGGGCAAGCCATATTGGCTGCCAAGGCCGGCGCCACCTATCTTTCTCCCTTTATTGGTCGTCTGGATGATAGTAGCTGGGATGGTGTTGAGTTGATCGCTCAAATTGCACAGATCTACGGTGTGCAGGGTTTCAAAACACAAATTCTTGCGGCTTCTATTCGTACTCCATTACATATCGTTAAATGTGCAGAAGCTGGTGCAGATGTTTGTACATGTCCCCTGGATTCTATCTTGGGATTGTTAAAGCATCCTCTTACTGATATCGGACTTGCAAAATTCTTAGAGGATGCCAAGAAAACTATGGGCTAATGTTTTTTTTACAAAAAAGTCATAGGGTATTTGTAGGGCTCTCGTTTTTTCTACTATTTTTTTCTTTGGTTGGTTTTGGTCAATCCGTTAACTCGGTTCATCGCAAAGCTATTGTTGTAGACACCCATAACGATTGTCTAAGCGGACAGGTATTGGGGGGAAGGGATATCAGTGTTTTATTAGCAAAAGGGCATAGTGACTATGTTCGCTGGAAACGTGGCGGAGTAGACATCCAGTTTTTCTCCGTTTTTACAGGGGAAACGCCTCGCAGAAAAGAAGGGTTTTATCATGACGCACTCGAG
Source organism: uncultured Ferruginibacter sp. (assembly GCA_964654325.1). Taxonomy (GTDB): domain Bacteria; phylum Bacteroidota; class Bacteroidia; order Chitinophagales; family Chitinophagaceae; genus Ferruginibacter. The sequence goes on along the minus strand of CAZZJF010000296.1, from coordinate 419 downwards.
GAAATTGATTCATTGAATCGCATCATCTTACGTCATCCTGATAAATTTGATTTTGCTACTGGCTATAGAGAAGCGCGAAAAAAAGTTCATCGAAATAAATTGGTGGCAATGATAGGCGTGGAGGGAGGACATATGATTGAATCAGATTTATCCAAGCTGGATTCATTGATTGCAAAAGGAATGTCTTATCTCACATTGACCTGGAATAATAGTCATGATTGGGCTACCAGTGCTATGGATGAATCTGGTGCCGGAAAGCCTTTAACCAATAAGGGGCTGACTGAGTTTGGTAAACAAGTGGTAAGAAGGCTTAATGAGGCAGGTGTAATTGTGGATCTTTCTCACGTGGGGGAGCAAACCTTTTATGATGCCTTAGCAGTAACAACCAAGCCTGTATTGTTAACGCATAGTTCTGTTTG
>CAZZJF010000295.1:0-1710 GCA_964654325.1 uncultured Ferruginibacter sp. | reverse complement strand
CGATACAGCACTTATTCAGGAGCGATTTCATTGGATTAATCTTCGATAAAAAAGGTACTTGTTTCGTATGTCTTTACGACCAGTTTACCAGCGACCTATCCAGATCGATTTTTTTTACCCCGCCCGTTTCTCCCCGTATGATGTAGTGCTTCGCAAGATCTTTACCGATACAGTCTTCAAATACGCGTTTGATGCGGGATATTTTCTGACTGGCCGACTCGCTTAATACATTGACCAGGTCTGTAATGCGGCTTTTCATTTCTTCATGTGTTCCGGAGTTGGAGACAACAACATACAAATCCAACAAGAATGCCTTGTGGTCAGTAAGATTACTCAAATAGATTCCTTCCGGTTCTTTTAAGAACAAGAGGTAAAGCGCTTTTTCGAGGGGCCGCAATTTAATTTCCACCTGATCAAAATCGGGTAAAAACAAGCGATACTGCCGAGTGATCGTCAACCGGCTTAGTGGCGATTGCTGTCGGCTGTTTTGAGTAAACAACATTTTATTCCGCAGGGATTCCATTAAGCCGAGTGCGTGTTGAATCACAGGGGGCGATAATTTTCCTTTCAATAATTCCATACACGATTCACAGATATCGGCCGTTCGCAATTTCAAAATCACCTCTTGCTTATTCATACAAAAATCATTTATACACCCGATCGGTCGTTGGTGCACATAGTTGTGCAAGTCAGCGAATCGGGAAAACTGATGTTTTTGAAAAAGTAGGGCCAGCACTTCATAAGCAATTGGTACAGCGGGCGGGCATTTGATAAAGAGCTCCCAGTCGGCGGTATGTACAAAGCCGTTGTATGGATTGGTTTCATCCAGTGCCGCAAACCAGTTGTTATCGTTTGGAATGTCTGTCAATAAAATCACAAAACAATCAGCACTCAATCGGTTTGATTTCCGAAAGGATTCACAAACGCTAAAAAGGCTATTCCAGGACGCGGTCTCTCGTCTATGCAAAACCCTGTGAGTATGTATGCCCGCGGTTGGCAACGAAATAGAATCTTGTGTTTCTATTTCAAGCATAGAGCTTTTATGGCTAGTATCAACGTCCTCTTCTTTTACAAAAAAAGAGATTTGTCCCGGAACAGCCCGTAGTAGCTCGACGACCATTGTGAACACAACGGAAGACATTTCGGGCGACTTGATCAGGTGGACTTTCATATTCAAAACAAACAGAAAAATACTACAAAGTAATGAAACGCATTAATCGTCCTCATAGAGATTGCCGAGATCACCGCCTTGTTTTTTCTTATCAATATACCGGCTCATTGATTGACTAAGTTTGTCCCAGACCTCTTCGGCCATAGATGCCTTTGAAAATACAAAACTGTTTTTTCGGTGAATGTTCATTGTTTCTGCTACCGAGGCGGCATCAAATGTGGCGCCAATGAAGCTGAAGGTCCATCGACCGGTTTTTTCCAGGCGGGCAATTTTTTCATTTATCTGCGCCAGACTATATCTGGTTGAACTGTTTTCATAACCGTCGGTAATAATGATTACTACGGCGGTTGTATCTTCTGCTTGATTCACTTTTTTTTCGAGCATCTCGATGGTTGACCCAACGGCATCATAGAGCGACGTACATCCTTGAGGGATATAATCTAATAGGGAAATCGGACGAACATCAGCTGCGGGAATAGCCACAAACCGATGAAAAATATCAATATTGAACAGGGTTAATCCCATTCGTATTTCCTGAT
>CAZZJF010000294.1:0-1724 GCA_964654325.1 uncultured Ferruginibacter sp. | reverse complement strand
CCGCCGCCGGGACGATAAAAATATAACCTGTCAGCATTTGACCTTCAACTAATTGCGTGAAGTTAGAGAGATTGGGTATCTGTAATGTGCCAATACCGACTGGATATCTGTAATGCACCAATTTCATTGGCACAAACAGCTATCACATCGGCATTATACGGGAAAATTTTTGGGCTGAAAGTGAAGTCGTTTTCGTACAAAAAAAACCGGCCGAAGCCGGTTGTGTTGGTAACGTAAGTCAGGAAAGGCTACTCAGTACTCGTCCTCGTTGAAGAAGAAATCTTCCTGGCTGGGATAATCGGGCCAGATGTCTTCAAGGCTCTCATACACTTCACCGCCTTCATCCTCCAGTTCCTGCAGGTTCTCAATCACTTCAATCGGGGCGCCGCTGCGGATGGAGTAATCAATAAGTTCATCCTTTGTCGCGGGCCAGGGAGCGTCTTCCAGGTGGGAGGCCAGTTCAAGTGTCCAGAACATCGTTTATCGGGTTTGGTTTTTTGCAAAAGTAAAAGTTTGGGTGAATTCTCCAAATGTGTTTTGACGGCTCCCCGGGTGACTTCCCTCTTTTAACGATTGGTTGGCAATTTGCCGGGAAAACCGCCGTTACGGGGTGCTCCACCTGGGGCACGAGTCCTCTCGTGTGCCGGCTATTACTAAAGCCTTGATGCACTTGCCTTGGTTCGTGGCACGCGAACCATTAACTCCGCCCTTTAGGGCGGGGAACGGGAAGCCCAATATTGTTTTGGGCTTTAGCCCTGACATCCTCCCTCGGTTCCAGGCACACGAACCTATTTGTCTGAACTATGATGAGTATGATTGAATGATTACTATGGTGGGAAGAGAGGGCATAGCTCTCTATTCCTTTGCGGCTAAAAAAAACTTACCGGCTTTGCGTGAAAAAGTGACGGCGCGGCAAGTTCGGGAGGCCTGCGTCTGGAAATACAACGGCTGCGGATACAGTATTTTGTGAGGAAAAAGGTATATTTAGGTTCGTTTTTATTGTAATCAAGACTGCGTGACCAATAACCGTTTTGAGACTGTTTATCAGAAGTTGCTCTCTCCGGCGACTCAAAAGAGAAGCGAACAGATTTTCCTGATCATAGCCATCCTGAGTTTTCTCATCCACCTGTTTCTCATCTTGCTGTTCAATTTCAGGATAGCCGGCCCCGGAAATACCCCGGAACTGTTCAAGAATCCGATTGCAGCAATTTATACGCCGTTCTCATTCATACTGGTGTATGAAGTCTACCTGTTGATCTATTACCTGCCAAGGTCACTTACAACCTATGTGAACAAGCAGTATGAAATCATCCTGTTGATCATCATGCGGAGGCTGTTCAAGGATCTTGCAAAACTCGAAATCTCATCGGAATGGTTCAAAATCAAATACGATCTGCAGTTCACTTACGATATTACAACATCCATCCTGCTTTTTTTTCTCATCTTACTCTTCTACAGGCAAAGCCTGAAAAGATTTTCAGGTATTCCGGCAATCAAAAGGTTTCCCGCAGGAACAAACAGGTATATCCTTGTTAAGAAAATCATTGCTGCCTGCTTGGTTCCGGTAGTTGTGATACTTGCAGTGTACTCACTGCTCACTTGGCTTCAGGATTCCATGAATACGTTGGGAAACTCAGAAGATTCGTTCAAAAACATAAATAATGTTTTCTTTGAGCAGTTTTTTTCGGTATTGATTATCGTGGATGTCCTCCTGCTGCTGGTTT
>CAZZJF010000293.1:0-1725 GCA_964654325.1 uncultured Ferruginibacter sp. | reverse complement strand
GACAGTACCATAAAAAGTATGATGAAAACGTCTGAGGTATCTCCTAAAAAAGCAGATAGAATTACAGCACCTATCAACATCAACATTAGGGGATTTTTCTACTGACTTAAAAATAAGCGTATTTCTTTTTGTTTTCTTGAATTGTTTTTTGGGATATGCAATCCTTTTTTTAGAGCGTTCTCTGCTTCAATACTTGATAATCCATGGGTAGAGCTATGTAATTTTTCAAACCAATATTCACGGTCGAAATGCCAAAAACATCTTTTATCAGTCATTTCCAGGATAAATCTGTGAAACAAATATTTGACAAATAATCCATTGAAAAATCAAAAGCCAAACAAGAATAAAATTAAGAAGGTTATCCGATTTTGCTTACGGAAACAATAAAAAATTCAATTACTAATGACAAATCAGTAATCAATCGAGAATAATTTCGGATATTTTATTAAAAACCCGAAAAAACAAGTTATCGATTCAACATTACCGGCATAACAAGCATCAAGATATCTTCGTCCTGATTGTCTTTTACAGCGGGCATCAATAATCCTGCTCTGGACGGTTCACTCATCTCGAGTCTCACCTCATTAGATTCAATATTATTCAACATTTCAAGTAAAAAACGTGAATTGAAGCCAATCTCCATATCATCTCCATCATAATTACACGTTAGACGTTCATTTGCTTCATTTGAAAAATCAATGTCTTCCGCAGACAAGGACAACTCTGATCCTGCCAACTTCAATTTAACCTGATATGTTGTTTTATTGGCAAAAATCGAAACTCGTTTGATAGAACTCAAAAATTGTTGACGGTCAATGGTCAATACGTTTGGATTTTCATTCGGAATAACCGCCTCATAATTTGGATATTTACCATCTATCAATCGACAAACCAAAACGATATCATTGAATGTAAACACCACATTAGACTCATTGTATTCCAACAGAACTTCTTCGTTCCCGCCCAAATTTACTTTGAGAAGGTTGAGTGGTTTCTTGGGTAAAATAAAAGACGAGCTACTTTCTGCTTGAGAATCGGTTCTTCGGTAACGTACCAACTTATGAGCATCTGTTGCCACAAATGTTATATTTTCAGGACTGAATTCACAAAAAACACCACTCATAACCGGTCTTAAATCATCATTTCCGGTTGCAAATAATGTCTTGTTGATCGCTCTCAACAGAATGTCTCCTGAGACTTTAATCGAACTGCTATTTTCGATGGCAGGTATTCGGGGAAAATCGTCCCCATTAAATCCAACCATTCTTGACTTCCCGTTATCGTATGCTATTTCGATACCAAAATTTGACATATCAACCGAAAAAGCACATGGTTGATCCGGTAGATTCTTCAAAACGTCCAAAATGAGTTTTGCCGGAATTGCGATTTTTCCGGCTTCATTGGCTTCAACCTCCAAGGTTGTTCGCATGGTGGTTTCAAGATCCGAAGCAGAAACGGTTAGTTGCTTCTCATCAATCTCAAAAAGAAAATTGTCTAAAATCGGTATGGTAACACTTGTGCTTAATACACCCGATATGCTTTGTAAATGTCTTAATAAGGTGGTACTAGATACGATAAAATTCATTCGGCCTAAATGTATTATTAATTTGGAAACCTAAAATTAGCTAATTACTACTGACATGTTATCTGATTGTTATATTATTTTTCAACAATAGCGTCCTAAATAAATTTTAAGAGGGTTAAATTTTATTGATTTTATTGAAT
>CAZZJF010000292.1:0-1742 GCA_964654325.1 uncultured Ferruginibacter sp. | reverse complement strand
ATTTCCTACTGCGCTTCCTGTTTTGTCGGGTTTTAAAAAAATCTTTGCCAGTATTTTTTTAGTTTCTTGCTGTTTGTTGTTTAAGGCGGCCCATTGATTAACAGCCACGGTATCTATAAATGTTTTATTATTTCTTAAAAAGGTTGCAAACGAGGACTTATCAAATAAAACGAGGCCTTTCGTTATCAACGTCCAGGCTTCTCGCTCCCTACCTTGAATTATAGTATTACTGCCACCCAACTCATTATAGGTTTTATTATCCTTGAGAGCTTTGATTCGGTCGAGCAGGGTTTGGGCATCAATGGAAAACACCCCGTCTTGGTAGCCCAGGAGTTGCAAGGTATCTGGTCGATTTGTTTCAACAATTGTATCAGACTGAGCAGGTACTGTGACCTCAGGAGCGTTATTGGAACTGCCAACAAATACCAACCAGACCACAACTCCGAGTATCAGCAGCGTAAGGGCAAAAATCAGAAAAGCATGAAAAAACCGTTTCCCGGAGTCGATCCCAGATTGATCTGTTGAAGATTCGGCCTTTTGTTCAGGTGCTTGTTCGTTGCACATCGGAGCGGAATCTTTGGGCTGCTCGAAAACGGTTTTATCATTATCAGCCGGAGCGGGATTGCGATTAGACAGAACCCCCTGAACAGCTGCCATCAGATCGCTGACCTGCGCATACCGATCGGCCGGATTTTTTTGGGTGGCGGTTGCAATAAGGGCATCCCAATGGGTATTGGTTTGCGTCAAGGTATCTCGCAGGATAGACACTTGGATCTCCGGGATAGATAAGCTGGCCTGATCATAGGGCTTTCGACCGGACACCATCTGCCATAATACCACACCCAGGGTGTAGATGTCTGATTGGAACGTAACCTCTTTGGTGTTTTTTACTTGTTCCGGACTCATATACATCGGCGTGCCCATTTGGGTACCCGTACCGGTTTGTGTGTACTCGGCTGATGTATCATCCAGGGTTTTGGCGATCCCGAAATCCATCAGTTTTACCCGACCCTGTCTATCGATCATGAAATTCGAGGGCTTGATATCGCGGTGAACCAGTTGTTGACTATGCACATAACTTACCGCCTCCAGCATCTGCGGCAGCACCACCCGCAACGTGTCATCGCTCATGGCACCCTTTCGCTCCATGTATTCTTTCAGGGTTTCCCCCTCGATGTATTCCATGACAAAAGCCACCAGCTCCCCTTCTTCGATCAGATCGGTGACCTTGATCACATGCGGATGGTTCATGCGGGCCATATTGCGCGCCTCCGCCAAAAACCGTTTGCGGATGTTATCCTGATGAACCAGTGCCTTGTTCAGCACTTTGATAGCCACTTTATTGCCCAGGGTTTGGTGTTCGGCCAGGTATACAGTAGCCATCCCCCCTTGTCCGATACAAGCAGTCACCCTGTTTTTTTCAATAACCCTTCCTATCAATTCCATGGCCGGTTTTTATTGAGCGGTTTGGTGATCGTGGCGGTCGTTCATAGACTTATTGTGCTTTTCTGGTAGAATCAACCCCAATAAATGGCGCTGTTGTCGCTTCCTCAGCTTTTTTAATTAACTCAGTCAGGTAGTCTGGTTTGATGTATTCATACCCGTCGTCTCCGACAATAAAATTCTGATACGATTCATCTAACTCCAATTTAAGTTGATTTTTATTGAAAATACTTTCAAAAGAGAGAGAGGCCGGGTGTTTACAGCTAACCAGCACCGTACCATCGCTTTTCATGAGGCCT
>CAZZJF010000291.1:0-1769 GCA_964654325.1 uncultured Ferruginibacter sp. | reverse complement strand
GGGCGGAACTGCAGTAGGTACGGGCATCAATACGCCGGAAGGGTATTCGGAAAATGTAGCTAAACACATCGCAGCGTTAACCGGACTTCCGTTTGTTACGGCCGAAAATAAATTTGAATCCTTAGCGGCACATGACGCTATTGTGGAAGCACACGGCGCCTTGAAGACGGTAGCCGTTAGTTTAATGAAAATTGCCAATGATATCCGGATGTTGTCTTCCGGTCCGCGTAGTGGTATCGGTGAATTGTTTATTCCGGATAATGAGCCGGGTTCATCGATCATGCCCGGTAAGGTTAATCCAACTCAATGTGAAGCACTCACCATGATTGCGGCCCAGGTCTTGGGGAATGATGTGGCTATCAGTATTGGTGGCAGTAATGGACATTTTGAATTGAATGTATTTAAACCCGTGATGATTTACAATTTCCTGCACAGTGCCCGGTTGATCGGCGAGGGTTGTGTTTCGTTTAATGATAAATGCGCTGTAGGCATCGAGCCAATCGAAGCTAATATTCAAAAGCATGTCGATAATTCATTGATGCTGGTAACCGCACTCAATACTAAAATTGGATATTATAAAGCCGCAGAGATTGCTCAAAAAGCACACAAAGAGGGAACGACACTCAAAGAGATGGCTGTTTCATTGGGTTATCTCACACCGGACGAGTTTGATGCATGGGTGATACCCGCTAACATGGTTGGTAAAATCTAACTCTTAATCCATAATGCAAAGGGATAAACGCTAGTAGAATGATGTAGAAGCCTCGGCATAGCCGGGGCTTTTTAATGGAGTTATTTTAAAAGGATTAACTTCAATTGTAAAATATGGGTATCCCAGAATCACACGGGCCTAATCGCGTGGGTATTTGTTTGTATAACAGGCAAAGGCAGCAGTTTTTTTATTCGACTTACCGCAAAGAAATAACGGCTATATAAATTTTTCTCTCCTGCTAAACACGAAACGTCTACTTGAGCATATTTACTGGTATAGGACATTTTATTTTTTCTTACTCATTGCTTTTATGATTTTGTCTCGCTCTTGTTTGTCCCAATATTCTTGAACGTCTAGGTTCACTTTAATTACTTTAATCGTACAGTTCTTGTTGTTGCGAGCGAGATCTTCCCAAATTTTTACGTGGTCCTTATTCAGTTTTCCTGTCCATACTGTCCAGTAAATTAATAGATAGAAGTCAGCTGCTTCAGGGTACTTTAGCATGTTTCCTTTTAAATCCCTGTACTTATTTAACTCTGTTTTCAAGTCGGCACTGTCTGGTTGATTGTACGTGTCATTCAAATTTAATGCGGGGATAAACTGAAATAATCCGGCATTGCATGATGTGTCTGTCTGTCTATATTCAATGTATTTTCCGGTTCTGTCATAAATAGCTGCGTTCGGGATGCTTTGTTCGCTTAAAACATGCAGAAATGCCGTACTATTTACTGTTACAATGTTTGATGTGTCAAGGTTGTATTTGAGCGCTTTTTTTATAATGCTTTTTTCATTCTCGATGTCTGGATCTTTTATTCCATACATTTTCATCAGAATTGGTTGACAACTCGCCAACATAAAGACCGAGAATAAGAGTAGTGAGTTTTTCATGATGCTATGGCTTATTTTATAATGCAAAGTAATATTTTTATTCCCCCTCGTCTCACCGAAGCCAGCTTGGTTCGCCGATTGGAAATAAAAAACCCGGCAAGGCCGGGTCCGTGTGCTTTTGTTGGGTTACTAGGATTCGAACCTAGACAGACAGAATCAAAATCTGTAG
>CAZZJF010000290.1:0-1791 GCA_964654325.1 uncultured Ferruginibacter sp. | reverse complement strand
GGCATCCAAAAAAAAAGCTGGTTGATTGCGGATACCTACGGGCTACTGTGCTGAAACGATCGGTGAACCCCTCTCCTGCGTATGCATCCAATAATGCGGACTGGCGCTATCTGTGTCTGGCCCATTTAATTTGATGGTTCCTGCTGATGTAACGCCAGGACGGCCTGTATCGAAAATGCCTTTTGTTCAAGCATTGGAAAGCCCTTTTTGCGGTTGAGATATTCGGCGAGGTACTCTTGTTCTGTTTGACCCGGTGTTGGAATCAGTACGGCCGTTCGATGCATGGCTGCAAGATCCATAATACTGGAATAACCCGACCGTAGTACCAGGATCTCCGCGTCGGCCATCGCCTGATTCAAGTCGGAAGCCTGTAGGTGATTGTAGACTGTCAGGTTGGGCGGAGCATCCGGCAACGGCTTTGTATTATCCGGTAATCCACGAACCAGCAAAACCGGATCGCGAAACAATGGCAATTGTTGAAGGATTGTTTCCTCCAGGATGCTTCGTTGCGGTTCCGGACCAGAAAGCACAAAGGCTATTCTATACTTCTTGGTTGATGGCAATGGTTTGAAGCGAGAGAGCGGTCCAATGTAGGTTACCGGCACCGAAGGCATTTTTTTCGGATGCGATAAGCGACCGGCCCATCCATTTTGATGAGGGAGGTCCGGCACCCAGCAGGCATTAAACGACTGTATGTACCGATAGTGTATGGTCTGTGCCAGTCGGTCAAGCAGGGAAAATCCCGTTCGGATATAGAGTTGATGTGTGATATACACCGAGGGCACGGCGGTATGAAAAAAACCAGGCCGGTTGTCGCTGATGATCAAATCAGGTTTATAAAGCGAAACCCAGCTCTTCAGCAATTGATGTTCTTCGGTCATACATCGCCTCGAGCGAAAAAACTGCCGGAGCAAATGGAGCAAAAATACCGTCCGGTTTCGGGCATACGTTATACCATACCCGTTGAGAGGAAGAATCGTAACGGCCGGAAACGACTCCTTTATCAAAACGGCACCCCTTGGGTTGGTAGCCACGAGAACCCGGTTTTCCTGATTGATGAGTTGATGGATGATTGGAATACAGCGCGTTACATGACCCAGCCCCCAATCGAGGGGAGCAATCAGAATCGTTTTATTTCGTGTAGATAAATCCATCAACAAAGCGTGCAAAGAATCTGTAAAAAGCGTTACTTTGTACTCATGATTTCAAAGGTAAAGTGGTTTTTGTTGTTGAGTGTAACAATCCTGTGTTTTGCCCTGTCAAGTTGCCGGGGCTCCAAAGGTGGAAAATGCGGCTGCCCCAATCGGAGTGGTATGTCGGGTTACAACTAAAAACAAGGTAATGAACAAAGAGAATCGTGATATATTTCTGCTGAATACACATGGTTATTCTTTATCGAATGAGCTTGAGAAAGAGTCGCTGCATCACCTTCTTTTTGAGGTGGAACGAATCCATCGTTTCGCTTTAGCACATGAGTATATTGATGCTGCGAGAAACCGAATACACCGTAATCCGGTATTAATCAAGCGTCACATCCGCTCCAAACAGGAAATTCCCTTTGTTTTTCTGAACTGTCTGAATTGATACTATACATAATAAAGCTATCCTGTTTTTTGCTTTCCACAAGTTTGGAATAATGGTAACGTGCTCTGCAAATAGAATTACTATACTTTTTTGACCTGCATTGTTTATCTTGTTATTCAAACGTATACAGCATGAAAAAAAGCATACCCTTGTTCATTATTTGGGTGTTGTGCACATTGTTGCCGAATACGGTCATTAGCCAAACAG
>CAZZJF010000289.1:0-1813 GCA_964654325.1 uncultured Ferruginibacter sp. | reverse complement strand
GGGGATAGTTGTTTCATGACGTAAATACCAACAACAAAAGCAAGCCCTGTGCAAAGGATGCCTAAAACCAAGAGTAAAAGGAAATCGCGATGGCTGGGTAAAAACGGTTCGTCCTGCTGGAGGAACAAGCAGTAGATTCCAACTATGACGAGTGCGGTCGTCATTTCCCAAAAGGCAATCCGCACCGGGTTGTCTCGCTCTACCAGCTTGGAATTCATAGTCGAAAAAACCGATGCAAAAAAAGCAGCAAGGAGCGAGAGGGTTATACCCATGACGTAATGAAACGACGCATTAAAAATCATGGCTACGCCGGCAAAAACGACAATACCCAAACCCATTTCATACCAACGGAAAGGCTCTCTTCGAAGCACGGGAGAAACGATGGATACAAAAAATGCGGATGTGCTCAATACGGCCAATGCGACAGACACGTTCGATGCCTTGATTGATCCGAAAAAACACAACCAGTGCGCGGCAGTAAAACCACCTGCCAAAGCATAGCGGATCCATGTTCTGCGCTCAACACGCCATGATACTTTTCCAACAATCATCCAGATGGAGAGGAACGATGCCGCAATAGCTATTCTCCAAAATACCAGCGGCGCTGCGGACAGCGAAATTTCCTTTCCCAGAATTCCGGTCAAGCCCCAAATGAGCACGACAACGTTGAGCAACCAAAAGCTAGTCGTTCTTTTGCTCATCGGTTGATTCAATCTCAACAATACCGCCGCTTACGATATACTTCATGACATCCACCGCATTTCGATCGACAACGGTTACACACGATATGGGCACAACGATGAGGTGTCCAGAAAAACTGTAGCTCATGGGAACATAAACAGCAATTTTACCTTTTGTGTCCAACTTGCCAAGCTCCGAGAGGTCGTCGTCCGTTATAAATCCAATCACTTCGACATTCGAAGCCTCTGCCGTCTTCACCAACACTGGCTTATTGAACTTTCGCTTGTTGCCCACAAAGGCGTTCATTAAGTCGGCAATGGTGTTGTAAAGGTTGTTGACGCCCGGGATTTTGTTTAGGGCTTTCTCAAACAGTCCTTTGAGTTGGTCGTTTAGAAATATCGTTCCCAACCACCCCATGAGGAACAAGAGGATCAAAAGCATGAGAATACCTAATCCCGAAAATCCGTGCTGGTGCCTGGCTATTTCTGATTCAGAGTAAATGATGCCCGGAACAATACTATCCAGCCACATGAAGAGTTGATAAATGATATAACCCGTTCCAAATACAGGCAGTGTAATCACCAAGCCGTTGAGTGTGTACCCTAAAAAACGACGAAAGAACAAATTCATGATGCGTGTATTTACAGCATCAAATGTAGGTGTTGAAAATTACAGAACGTTGATTCGCTCACTGAACTCATCTCGGTAATTGCCGCCGACCGGTATTTCCTTGTTGATGTCATTCAATATGATATCAGATCCCGAAATCGCGTAAATCTTCGCCATGTTCACGATGTACGATCGATGGATCCGCTGAAACACCGTTTTCGGAAGTTTCTTTTCCATATCCTTCATCGTTGCGTGAATGATGTATCGCATGTCGGCGGTTACAATCTGCATGTAATCCTTCAAAGCTTCAACATAATAGATATCGGCGGCATTGACCTTCACCAGGCGTGAATTGTGTTTGATGAAAAGGTACTCTGCGTTGGTTTTATAGTTAGTGAGCGACTTGAGCAGCTCGTTTTCAACCTTGATTTCGCGTTCACGACTGTGCTTGTGAATCGCCATTTCGATGGTTGTATGCAAATCCACTTCTTTGAAGGGTTTTAAAATATACCCGTGTGGCTCG
>CAZZJF010000288.1:0-1824 GCA_964654325.1 uncultured Ferruginibacter sp. | reverse complement strand
ATTAAAGTATCAAACCAGCATTCAGAATAATCAACAGGATATTTTACTACCCTTCCAGTTTCAGTTTGAAAATCGCATTAAGCAATTCGACACTTCCGGGATTCGTCTTTATCGTGATTCTACCTACACGCCAGTAGATAGCTTCCAGTTAAGCTTGGATACAACAGGGCGCCAGTTAACACTCTCCACACCTTGGGAAGAAGGACAATCCTATCATTTGATTCTCAAAAAAGGAGCCGCAGAAGATTCATTGGGAAAACAATGGACCAAAACTGACACACTCTCATTCACTACCAAACGAAAAGCAGACTACGGAAAATTAAAAATTCGCTTACGAGGTCTTGACATTGGTCAACAACCTGTTCTGCAATTTGTGCAGAGCGAACGCGTGGTAAAAGCGGTTCGTTTAACAGGGCCTATCTATGAGGAAGCCTTGTTTTACCCTGGTGAATATCAAATCCGAATTTTATTAGACAAGAATGAAAACGGACGTTGGGATACCGGATCATTTTTTGGAAATCGAAGACAGCCTGAACAAGTAATCCCCCTCGAAAAAAGGGTGACGGTTAAACCAAATTGGCTAAACGAATACGAACTGGAAACGGGTAGCCGTTAGTTCAGCGCTTATCTTTGTAGCATGCAACTTTCCTCTCAATTGCTGGAAAAAGCGGTCAGTGCTTTTGCCAAACTTCCCGGAATCGGAAAGAAAACGGCGCTTCGCTTAGTGCTGCACCTTTTGAAACAAGAACCAGCAGATGTTGCACAACTCAGTGAAGCCATCACTCGACTTCGAAATGAGATTCGTTTTTGTACACGTTGTGGCAATATTGCAGACGGCCCACAATGCTCCATTTGTTTAAATCCCGGACGAAAGCAGCAACTAATTTGTGTGGTTGAAAGTATTCGGGATGTGATTGCCATTGAGAGCACGCAACAATACAATGGCGTTTATCACATCCTTGGAGGAATTATATCACCATTGGATGGCGTAGGGCCGGATCAACTCACTATTGATGCGCTGCTTGAAAGAATCAAAACTGAAAAAACAGAGGAACTGATTTTTGCCTTGAACCCTACTCTACAAGGCGATACTACTATTTATTACATACAGAAAAAATTACAGGACCACCCTATCCGGGTTACCACCATTGCCAGAGGCGTTGCCTTTGGAGGTGAACTAGAATATGCGGATGAAATGACGCTGGCTCGTAGTCTGCAAAATCGACTTCCGGTGGATCGGTACGTAAATAGTCGCTAACCCTTAGTCCTTGCAGTTTTAAGCCCTTTTTGTTATCTTTGTGCCCACTTACGGCGGATTTGTTTATTGTTCGGCCTCCCAACGGAACTAATAAACGCAGGATACACCCAATTACCCCTCGTTTATTATTAATGGCCCTTTGAACAACTTCCATCGTGAAGTGCTAGTTGTTCAACCGATCCATTATGAAAAACATTCAAGAAGCCCTGCAAAAGCGGATTTTGATCATTGATGGTGCTATGGGTACCATGATCCAGCGTCATAAACTAACGGAGGCAGACTACCGGGGAGAACGATTCAAAGACTGGCCCAGTGACCTCAAAGGCAATAATGATCTATTAAATCTTACCAAGCCAGATATCATTGTGGGCATACACAAACAATACCTGGATGCCGGAGCTGACATCATTGAAACCAATACTTTTAGCAGCACATCCATTGCCATGGCGGATTATGGCATGCAATCCCTGGCAAAAGAATTAAATATAGCGGCCGCTACTTGTGCCAAAGAAGCCGTCAAACAATCTGGTAAAGTAGCTTGGGTGGCAGGCGCCATTGGACCGCTC
>CAZZJF010000287.1:0-1845 GCA_964654325.1 uncultured Ferruginibacter sp. | reverse complement strand
ATAAATTGAAAAATTAATATAAAGACAAAAGGTTGTTAATCGTATATAAACACCCTATCAATATGGATATAGTAAAAGCATTCAACTCAAACGATCTGCACACAGACATCGTTATAAAAGGAACAGTAAACGACCCACTTTTTCGAGCAAGCGACGTTGGAGTTGTATTAGACATTGCATCTATTCGTTCTGTTTTAAGAGATTTTGATGAATCTGAAAAGGTAGTGCATACTATGCACACCCTTGGCGGCACTCAAGATGTGACATTTTTAACCGAAAAAGGATTATATAAAGTGCTGTTTCGATCGAGGAAGCCGATTGCCCAAAAATTTCAAAATTGGGTTTGTGATGTGATAAAGGAAATTCGAGTTACAGGTATTTACAATATGCAAAAAGAAATCGATAAAAAACAAGAAGAATTAGAACAAACAAAGGGCGAAATGGCATCCCTCGAAGACACCAAGAAGAAGGAGTATGAAACAAAATTAGAAAAAGAAAGGGTGCTTGAGAGGGAAAAAATATTACTGAAAGAATACGATACAGCGTGTTCCATTGTTTATATTATTAAAGTAAAAACGCTTGAACATGTTGGAAAATATATTATAAAAATCGGGGAGAGTCGTCGCGGAATTTCAGGCAGATATAATGAACATAAAAGCAAATATGAAGAGTGCGTGCTGCTGGATTGTTTTTGTGTGCACAGGAGTAAAGATTTTGAAAATTTTATACACAACCATGAAAGTATTCGACCGAACAGAGTCACCGATTTGAAGAATCATGAAAAGGAACATGAATTGTTTTTAATTGGCAGAAATTTGTCTTATCAGACACTACACCAGATTATAACGAGCAACATGAAGAATTTCAATGAAGTCAATAACAGCAGTTTGGAACTTGAAATCGAAAAATTAAAATTGCTTATTCAAATGAAGGAAGATAAAAATGAAAATCCATTGTTGCACGAATTAATTAACTCTGTAAAGCAATTATCGGCTAAAGTGGATGCCAACGAAAAACGAATGAAAGAAATGATGGAAAAAATGAGTGCATCTCAAGTAAAAACTACAACCGGATTCAATACGACTCTTGTTACGTTGGGTCCAAGGTTACAAAAAATTCACCCCGATACACTTGAATTGGTAAAAGTATATGACAGTGTATCTGAAGTCATGAAGGAAAATCTAGATATCAAAAGACCGTCGATGAACAAGGCGGTAAGGGAGAATACTGTCTATCATGGATACCGATGGTTGTTGGTTGATAGAGAGCTTGATCCGAATGTAATTCATGACATTTTGCCCACAAAAAAAGTACGACCTCAAGTTGTGGGATACATTGCCCAACTGAATGGTGACAAGACGAAAATATTGAATGTGTATATCGACCGAAAAACAGCCGCGCATTGCAATGGATATGAGTCATCTGGATTAGACATTCCTGTAAAAAAGTCAACCTTATCAAGAGGATTTTATTATAAATTATACGACGATTGTGATGAAGAATTAAGAGAGGCGTTTGAGTCGGAGGTAAATAACGGCGAGTGCCCTTTACTGTATAGAAACGGTGTTGGACAGTATGACGCAGAAGGCAAATTGGTTCGAGTGCACGCATGTAAATATGATTGCATTAGAACCCTTAAAATAAGCGACAAGACGCTTGCGAAGGCGCTGTCAAAAAATATTAGTTACAATGGATTTTATTTCAAAGAAATTGGTGAAAAGTTGAAATGTTGACCAGGAAACCACATCGACCGCGAAGGGAAATTTATGAATTTGATAGCATTGTATACACGCAGTATATTTTTAAAATTATTGATGGTATATTATTTATACATTCGTTTAGTGA
>CAZZJF010000286.1:0-1849 GCA_964654325.1 uncultured Ferruginibacter sp. | reverse complement strand
CGGTTTGTTGTCACTTAGTGATTTTGATATAACGCTTCGTTCCACACTACAACAAACAGCCGCTGTTTCTAAAATCGGACCTACCGCCGGCTTTACCTATGGAACCGGCCGGTTTGTGGTGGAGCGATTCATCCCAACCGGTATCAATCATGGAAAATCATGGCAATTATTGGCTATCCCAACCCATGGCGGACAAACCATCAACAGTGCCTGGCAAGAAGGGGCTTCCTCACCCAATGCCAATCCTGTGCCCGGTTATGGTACTCAAATAACAAGCAATTTGGCCAATGCAACAACTATCGGTTTCGACGTTTTCACATCCACCGGCCCATCTATGAAGTCGTTGAATAGTATGGGCATCTGGACCGGCGTGGGTAATACCCGAACCACAACTATCTATGACAGCCGGGGATATATGGTTTTTGTTCGTGGCGACCGTTCGGTAATCAATTTCAGTGGTGCAAACAGTGCGCCTTTGCCAACGGTCTTGCGTACACGTGGAAAACTGTTTGATGCGTCAGGCAATCTGCCTCCTGAAACGAATATCCAAGCCGGAAAATTTGCTGCGGTGGGCAATCCCTATGCATCGGCTATTGATTTTGCCAATCCGGACGGCGTTATTTTTGACGGGCCGCCTTATGTTGAAAACGCTTTTTATATCTGGGATCCTACATTGGCCGGCTCACAAGGTCTTGGTGGATATCAGACTATAAGTGGGTTGTTGGATTGGGTTCCTACGCCGGGTGGCACTCTTAATTACCCTGTCAATGTTGAGAATTCTCGAATCATGTCCGGTCAGTCTTTCCTCATGCGCGGTGCGCAATTAGGCGGAACCGTTAGTTTTGTTGAGGATGCCAAAGTGGACAGCGCCCGAATGACCCTTCGTTCAACGCGGCGTACTTCTTTGTCGGGCAATAAACAATTCTTAAAGACTCATCTTTATTCAATGCAATCCGGTACGCCTGTGCTGGCAGACGGAAATACGGTCGTTATGCATCCGAGCCTGTCCAATGATTACACATCTGATGACGCAGCCAAAATCAGCAACAGTGGCGAAAACTTCGGCTTGCAGTGCGGTTCACAATGGTTGGCTATCGAGGCCCGTAATGAGCCAGTTATTGGCGATACGATACTTTTCCTTTCCAGTAATCTGCGTAATACCAATTACCGGCTTTCAGTCTCTTACGAGCCAACGTCTACGAGTACCTGCATGCCTTATTTACTCGATCGTTTTACACAGGTATTGAATCCAATACTGCCCCAATCTGTACTTACATACGATTTTAATGTTCAATCGGGTAACGGATCAGCTGCTTCCAATCGCTTTGTGATTGTATTTAGGCCCATACAAACATTGCCGGTCGCTTCTATTCGTGTGGTTGCCCAGCGGCGTAACAAACAAGAGGCCGTTATTCAATGGCGTACAACAGGAGAGCGCGATTTGTTACGGTTTGAGGTGCAACGAAGTCGGGATGGAGTAGGTTTTGAAACCATTGGTGCTTCACCTGCTGCATCGACTCCCGGAGGTTCAGCTGTTTACAACTGGAATGATACGGAAGCGGGAAGTTCATTTGTTTATTATCGGATCGCCATCGTGGAACAAGCAGGTGAAGTACGTTACAGTGATGTGCAACGTATTCAGGCAGTCGAGCAGGAACCGTCGGTATTGTTGTATTCGGTATCGGAACAGTCCGGTACTATTGGCATCGAATGTGTTCAACTCGACCCCGGCGATTATTCCTTTGCTATTTTCACCTCAGCCGGGCAATTAGTCCAATCAAAACGACTCACAATTCAACTTCCTGTTTCGAGACACATGCTCCATTTGGGAACCAAAATTGCTTCCGGC
>CAZZJF010000285.1:0-1852 GCA_964654325.1 uncultured Ferruginibacter sp. | reverse complement strand
GAGCCCATAGTGATAAAAAATATAACGCAATCGTCTTTAACAAATTTTAAACACCATTATACAAAACCCGGCATCTATAAGGCTACTTTTGTAGCTACATACTCCCGGTTGAATTATCAGCAGGAAATCGTACAGGAGTTTATGGTGGAAGTACAATAATAAATTTAAACATCAACTTTATGTGGAAGTCTTTATCAAGCATCCTTTTTTTTTCATCATTATTGTCTTTTTCTTTTTTCAATAGAACAATCGCTCAGGATACTGAAGGTGTTACCACAGTCATGGCGAAAAAATGGAGCAAAGATGACAACAATAAAGTACAATATTCTGATTGGAAACCATTTGAGGCTACTACCATTTCTGCATTAAAAGATTTTACTCCTGTCAAGAATATACCCGTTGATGGGTATGGTGGTTTTACCGCTTTCAAAAAAAATAAAACGGGTTATTTCAGAACGGAAAAAATAAATGATCGCTGGTGGGTTATTGATCCGGATGGTCACCCGTTTTATGTTATGGCCGTTAATAGTGTTCGAACAGCCAAGTCCTCTCCGTTGCCGGCAAAATATAAAGATGATAAAGACTGGATAAATAAAACGATACCCGAGTTGCAGGCTATAGGATTCAATTCCATTGGATCTTGGAGTGAGGTTGCCTTGATAGCCCCTTACAATCAGTCATCTTCCCGACCTATGGCATACACTACACAACTCAGCCTTTTGTCGGGCTATACCTCCGAAGTAAAAAAGCAAGATCCCTCCAGAAAAGGCCAATCCCCGCTTTCATTTATTTTAGATGAGAACTTCCCCATTTACTGTAACGAAAAATGTAAAACATTAACGGCTACAGCCGAGGATAAAAATTTGCTCGGTCATTTTTCTGATAATGAAATTGCCTTCACTTCCAATGAAGCTAAAGATATTCTTAAGGATAAAATAGAAGATGATAAAGCCTATCAATTTTTTGTTTCTTATTGCGAAAAACAGAAGTGGAATATGGACGATTTATCGAAAGAACAACAGCAACAAATAATAGGCGCCATAGCTGGAGTTTATTACAGCACAGTGGCCAATGCCATTAAAAAAGCCGACCCCCATCATCTTTATTTGGGTAGCCGATTGCATTCCAATGCCAAAAACAATGCTTATGTAATGAAGGAGGCAGCCAAATATGCGGATATCATTTCTATCAATTATTACGGAGACTGGGAACCCAAGCAGTCATATATAGATAACTGGGCATCCTGGTCTGATAAGCCTTTTTTTATCACTGAATTTTATACCAAAGCAGAGGAAACGGGAATGAGCAATAAAAGTGGTGCAGGTTGGATCGTTAAAACACAAACAGACAGAGGAATTCATTACCAAAATTTTTGTTTGACCCTGCTGAAAGCAAAAAACTGTGTGGGCTGGCATTGGTTCAGGTATCAGGATAATGACCCTAACGACAGTAAAGCGGATGATTCGAATAAGGATTCCAATAAGGGCATGGTAAATATAGAGTACGAATACTACCAGGCTTTGATTGAAAAAATGAAAGAACTCAATTTACAGGTACTTCCATTGGTTCGTTATTTTGATGACAAGAAACAATAGCTATTATCTAAAAAAACCAAAACTGAATGAGTGAGCTTTTTTCATTAAAAGGTAAAGTTATTATTGTAACCGGGGGCACCGGCGTACTAGGTAAGTCCTTTGTAAAAGGCATTGCCGAAGCGGGAGGAGCGGTGATCGTGTTGGGAAGGAATATGGAAAAGGCCCTCGCTATTTCCGATGATATAAACAAAAGCGGAGGCAAAGCCTTGCCGATTAGTGCCGATGTGCTGGATGAAAAGCAACTGATGGATGCGCGT
>CAZZJF010000284.1:0-1880 GCA_964654325.1 uncultured Ferruginibacter sp. | reverse complement strand
GAAACACTCAAAAGCGTAGATAGCCAATTCTTTTTTCAATCGTTTCAAAAAACGTCGGGTTGTACGAGCTTCCTCGACAAATAGAATTTGGCAGGATTCGATGCAATCCAACACATACGGCGGAATAACATGGTCTGCATCCGGAGCGATATTGCAAGGAATCAGATACAGCAAAGGGCTTAGTATTTTATCAATTGTTTTTTCTCAGCATCCTGGAGGGCCATGGTGGCAGCAACAACCGAGTATGTTGGCGCAATGATCCATCCAAAAATCGGAATCAGATGCAACAAGTAAAAGAAAATACCATTGCCAATGGCTAGTCCCCGATGACGGCCGATGAGATAAATACTTTTGGAGACCGAAATGCCGCGGCGTTCGTGGCTATAA
This sequence comes from uncultured Ferruginibacter sp., assembly GCA_964654325.1. Classification (GTDB taxonomy): domain Bacteria; phylum Bacteroidota; class Bacteroidia; order Chitinophagales; family Chitinophagaceae; genus Ferruginibacter. The sequence goes on along the minus strand of CAZZJF010000284.1, from coordinate 1,493 downwards.
TCGAGCATGGAAAACCCCATGTAATAAGAATCAACAAAAAAAAGCAAGAGAGGGGATATCCAGCCAATGATCGGTATGAATGTCAATAAGAGGAAAATAAGCATATAAACCGATTGCCAGAATAGATTTCGAAGGTTAATCAAAATACCTCGCCACGCATCCCGAAGCCATTGAATTACTGAAAACGGCGTCTTGGTATTGTTTAAAATGTCATGTGTTTTTTCGCTCAGGTAGGCTAAAAAAGGGGAGCCGATTATTAAAAAGATGTACTTGAAAAAAGAGAAGTAATAAAGCAGCACAAAAATTTGGATAAAGACTTGAATCAATACAATCAAAAAATGAAGCCAGGATGATTCAAATTGTGCTATCCAGTCAATAAGACCTATTTTTTCCATTATCCAGGTCGTGGCCATTTCGCAGGACTTCCAAAATAAAAAGGCACTAAACAGAAAAAGGATTGTATAAATAATGCCGGTCACGATGATCCAGCCCCATAACTTTTGTTCTTTGATGAAGCGATGCGCCTTGAAAAAGGCCTTCCAGGATATAAATATCTCTTCGAGCATGAACCGAAAATACAATTAAGTGGATGATGAGCACACTAGAACTTTGGACACGGTATGCCACGGGTCTCCTGCGGACGCTTGATGTAAATCAGGGAGAACTCAGAACCGCCTCGGCTGCTAGTGGCCGTTTTCAGGTTGCTGATATTTACATCATAACTCGCTCCAATACGCAAGCCGCCAATCTCTAATCCAACATACGGAATCGCCGCATCATTGATACGAATCCAGCTGCCCAGATAGACGTTGGTTGGATTCTGTAAATCGCCGTTGGCATTCAGCGACAGCGCGCCACCCAAGACGGTTTCACTGGATTTATTCTGCATCTGGTGGATGACGGAAATATTCACGCCCATGGATTCGGATATCGGAAATGAACCGCCACCATGGATGGTCGTACGTGTAGACAGGTACCAGTTTTTGTCTTTGAAACTGACTTTGGGTTTGTTGATATGATACATGGAGACACCCAGGTAGTAGTTATTTTCCCCGTTGCTGGATCCGGAATATAAAACACCGGCATTCACATCAAAGTAATTGCGGTTATTGCCGGTTAATGGGTTAGCGCCCAAGTATTCGCCGGATGTACCCTGTGCAAAGCCGTTCTGCTGGAGTTCATCTTCAAAGGTCAGCTTGGTGATATCCAACGCCATGCTGGAATAGGTGCCCTGAAAACCGGCACCGATGGTGTTGTAGCTGTTTTCATCCAACGATTTGTGGTAAGAAAGCGACACCGATCCGTAATTCAGTTTTAATGTGCTGTTGGCGCTGGCATCAGATAATCCGGAAATGCCCACGCCAAAGACATCACCTTCCGGGATTTTGCCTTTCATGATGGGAAAATCGATCGAAGCTGAAGTGGTAACATACGCTTTAGGGATAGAAGGCCATTGGTCGCGGTGATTGGCCGCCAACCGCCAGGTGCCGTCA
>CAZZJF010000283.1:0-1897 GCA_964654325.1 uncultured Ferruginibacter sp. | reverse complement strand
CCCTCGAAAAAAGTCTGATTGCCATCAAAGAAGCGCGAAGCCTGTTCCTCCCCCACACCTGGTTTGAGACCCAATATACCCTGGCACAAGGAGGCCGTACCATCAACATACCGATCGGCGACCTGCTTAATCCCGTGTATCGTACACTCAACCAACTGACCTCTTCCAATAGCTTTCCGACCGTTAGTAATGTCAAGGAACAGTTTTTACCGGACAACTTCTATGATGTCCGGATTAAAACCACTATGCCCCTGATCAACCCGGATATTTCCATACAAAAGCAAATCAAAATTCAGGAAGCACAACTTAAAGAAGTCGATATCCGCCAGTACAAACGTGAACTGGTAAAAGAAATCAAACAGGCCTATTTCAACTACCTGATGAGTAAAGCAGCTGAACGAATTCTGGAGGAGAATGTGAAACTGGTTCAGCAAAATCTCAAATTGAACCAATCCTTGCTGAAAAACGGGAAAGGCCTGCCGGCCTATGTCGTAAGGGCTGAAAGTGAATTGATCAGTGTCGAAAACCAGCTGCTGGGGGCCAGAAATACCACAACCAATGCTGTAGCTTATTTCAATTTTTTATTGAACAGGCCACTCACCGACACAATCATCACGGAAGAATTAGAGATAACTGAAAAAAATCTGCTGGAACTGGGAACAGCCACAGCCACCACACCACAACGAGAGGAACTTAAATCGATGAATATCGGCTTAACCATCGCTGAAAAAGCACTCAAAATGAATCGCTCTTACAGCATTCCCAGGATCAACGGATTCATGGATTTGGCAGCACAAGGATTTAATTTCACATTCAATCGAAATGCCTTGTTCTATCTCGGCGGATTACAACTACAGATCCCCATCTTCGCGGGAAATCGCAACCATTACAAAATCAATCAAACAAAGCTGGATATACAGGGATTGCAATTGCGACTTGACCAGACCTCGCTTCAACTCCAACTGGCTTCACTCAATGCCAGAAACAATGCCAGAAATGCCTATTACACCTATACTTCAACCATTAATCAAGTAGAAGCTGCCAATCAATATTTCCGATTGATCGACCGGGGCTATCGGGAAGGCGTGCATTCATTCATAGAATTTCTCGATGCACGCAACCAACTCACATCATCGCAGATTCTACTGAACATCCATAAATACCGTTTTCTGGCTAATATCGCTGAATACGAACGGCAATCCGCATCATACAACATTCAATAAAATTTCCGCCATGCAAAAGTTTTATACAGCACATAGACTGTCAACACGAACTTCTTTCTATCTCTTATCCGCATTGATTCTATGGACCTCCTGTGCAGAGAAAGGAAAAGAAACTAAAGCCAGAACATCCAGCAACGCTATCCCGGTCAGGATCGCATCCATCGAAACGACCAATACTAACCATACCGTGGAGGCAACCGGACTGATCAGTACAAAAAACCAATCCTTCCTTTCTTTCAAGATTGGGGGTATGATCGAAAATGTTTTGGTAGAAGAAGGACAAGCAATCAAAAAAGGACAACTATTAGCCACCCTGAAAACAACGGAAATCGATGCAGAAGTCCAGCAGGTAAAACTGGCAGTAGAAAAAGCAGAAAGAGATCATCGAAGAATCACCAATCTGTACAAAGACAGTGTGGCGACTTTAGAGCAGTTGGAAAACAGTAAAACGGGACTGGATATTGCGCGGGAAAACCTGCAAAAGGTATTGTTCAACCGAAAATATGCCAACATCTATGCCAGTGCCAATGGCTTCATCGTAAAAAAATTACACCATGCCGGGGAGGTCATTGCACCCGGAGCGCCAGTTCTTGTCATGAATGAACTCGACGCAAAAAGTACATGGATCCTCACAGCCGGAGTAGCTGATCGGGAATGGGCGCAAATAGATCTGG
>CAZZJF010000282.1:0-1901 GCA_964654325.1 uncultured Ferruginibacter sp. | reverse complement strand
CTTTTCTAGTATAAATGGAATTAAGTATAATAATGATGGAACTGGTAATAGTTATATCTTTGATTTTTTCATCGACATGAATGTTGAATTCTCTGTGGAATCAATTGAAACTCTAGCCCCCCTAATAAAAATATATGCTACGCAAAAAGCTTTAGATCCAACATATAACAGTATTAGGTTTAGATCAGACATTACTGCGTTTATAAATGAACAAACTGAGTTCAATAATTTATTACTCGATCAAGTAATGGGCAAAGCTAGAAGTAGACTACCAAATATATCTGGTTTGTCGGATAATAATAAACCTAGTGAATTAGAAGGTGAGCAAACCAAGTTAGAGTTATGGGAATTATTTAAAGGTATAAACGATACCTGGATAGCCGGGTATGATTATACGCAAACAACTTTTTTAGAGGATGTGTTATTATTAGATCGTGGTAACAGAAATATATCTGATGAAGCTTTTATAGATCCTATGAAGGTTAAAAACTTGTTTACTAACGTAAATCCTAAGGCGTCAGTATATGTTTATTTAGAAACTTTAATTAGGGATCATAATTTTAATGTTATGATGCATCCAGGGTACGTAAATTATTATAATGTACAAACAGTAACTAAAAATTCTACACCAAAATTTGAAGGTACTTTAGAATTTGGTAACACATTATTTGGTACGTTTCTTAACGTTGATACTAGGGAATCATCGCCAAAACTTGTTTGTATATATAATGCGGTACCTAGTCAGCACCCCGATATTAAAGGTACAGGTGATAGTGATTTTTATAAGTTTAAATCAGATACGTTTGGATTAACTAGGTCAAATAATAATCCAATATTAGATCCTTTAACAAACAAAATAGATTGGGGTTTATCTAATAGAGTCGTAGGTTTTAATGTAGATATTGGTATAAGGAATCAAAATATATTCTATAATTTTAACGTTAGTCAAAACTTAGGTAAAGCTACATCTGAAAGTATAGTGCAAGAAACAAACATGATTGAGCAAGCAAACGGAAAGTTTTTTGCAACTCAGAACGTGTCATTGTTTGAATTTTATAAGTCAAGGTCGTATGAATGTTCAGTTAACTCCTTAGGTAATGCCATGATTCAACCTAGTATGTATTTTAATTTAAAGCATGTACCTATGTTTAATGGCACATATATGATAACATCTGTTGATCATAGTATTGTTCCAGGTAAATTTGACACTTCATTCAAAGGTATAAGGCAGAGTATGTTCTCATATCCTAAAGAATATGAAACATACATTCAGACAATAACTAAGAGGATGTTTTCTGAGATAACTAGTAAATTTAAAAATAACACATCTTCGACAAACAATACACCTAATAACGATCCTAATAAGGTTAGTAAAATAGACCCGACACAAAATTGTGCATCAGGATTAAATTCAACGTATAATACATATACCTTTGGTAAGATAAATAATACTAGTATTAATGTTAAGGATTTGGGTGCCATTATTGTTGCTAATACAAAAAATCAAATAAGTAGAAATTTATGCTTTGTATCATGTTATGTTAATACATTTAGTTCGACTTCAAATACTTTTATTTCGTCCAATAATAATTATGCAAACATATTATTAAACAGATCTTGGGGTAGTGGGTTGTCTAATTTTTTCGATAAGACATATATTTGTGGAATTAAAAATGAGGTATCAGTACCCTTAGCTAGTTTTAATAAGATAGATGAACTTATTGGGTTTTTAACATCTTTATGGAACCCAGATTTTTCAAATTTGATAGAAAACAATGCGAATGGGATAGCAATAGCCTTGATTAATAAAAACATATACACGACAGATAAACTATCTGATTTAGAAAAAAAATGTCAGGAGGCTTTAGATTTAATAAGCAGTTCAAAACTTTTCCAATAAA
>CAZZJF010000281.1:0-1911 GCA_964654325.1 uncultured Ferruginibacter sp. | reverse complement strand
TGAAAACCCGCTTCCAATTATCCCTTCTTCAAAAAGTCTGGTCTGTAACTGTTTTACAAAAACAATAGAATCTTTCCAGGGATAGTCAACACGCGTATACGTCCGATTATCCATGTTGTCTAAAAACAGACGTAATGCCTGCTTCATGGCATGATATCCTGGATGCATGGGTTCAAGTTCTTCCAACAAAGGCTTTGGATTTGCCCCAGCAGTAATCTGTTCAATCATCTTTGAGATCGTTCCGGGTAATAAGAGGGAATCCGGATTCAATGCTATACTATCAAAGGGTATTCTTCCTACCTGCAAATGCCGGGCAAAGGTGATCAGGGCATCGGTCAACAAAATATCACCGGTCGCCCATGATTTAGGATCAGTTTTTTTATCGGGCAATCCCAGCTCACTTGCCAAATCAGTCAATGATTTTGCATGGTACTGAACAGGAAACAGGCCATAATACTTTGCACCGACAATCATATTCCTAAAACTGTCAGCCGATTCACGCCAAACCGTGTCTCTAATCCAAATGCTTTGATACCCCCTCTCTTTATAGATACTGCTTAGCATAGTTGAATTCTGCAGGGAAGTACTTCCTATCCCACTGCTTCTACCCACACTATCTGAAAGAAAATTACTGATGTGCCCACGGATATCTTCCTCCCAACCCTGCCCGTCGAACCTAATTGCCTTTGCTGTATCCATTTTTTGGTGACTCTCAGCAAACTGACAGGAATATAAAAGAATGAACAGGATAAAAATCGAAAAATTGGCTTTTATGATATATTGGTTGTCTTTCATATCAAGTTCAAATTAAAGAAATTCAGACAAACTGCTTAAGAAAAAAACACTTGTTCAATTTTTTTTAATTGTACTTTAGTCATTGTGAACAACATGCGTCTGCATAATAAAGTTTTTGTCATTATCGGCGGAACAACAGGTCTGGGCCTATCTGCCGCAAAAGCCTGTATCCGTGAGGGCGCAAAGCTTGTGCTTGTTGGTCTAGATGATGACTCCTACAACGAAGCCCGTAACCTTTTTAGTGATACCGCAATGGTCATTGTAGCAGACGCCTGTATTGAAGAAACTGCCATCAACGCCATACAGACCGCACATCAATTTTTTAATGGATTTCATGGCCTCTACCATGTTGCCGGCGGAAGCGGCAGAAAGTTTGGTGACGGTCCGCTGCACGAATTGACCACTGAAGGATGGAATAAAACGATGGACTGGAACCTTCGCTCCATGATGCTCTCCAATCGCGCAGCAGTACAATATTTTCTTCAACATCAACAAAAAGGAGTGATCCTTAATTTGTCTTCTGTACTCAGTTTCTCCCCTTCCTCCACCTATTTTCACACCCACGCCTATGCAGCGGCCAAATCAGCCATCATCGGATTCTCCAAATCCATTGCGGCCTATTATGCCCCCCATAACATACGCGTGAATGTAATAGCACCGGGTCTTGTAGAGACCCCTATGTCTAAACGCGCTGCCGAAAATGCAGAGATCATGCAATTCATCAAAACCAAACAACCGCTGGAGGGTGGTCGCATCGGCCAGCCCTCCGATCTGGATGATGCAGTGGTTATGCTGCTATCCGATGGTTCATCTTTCATCACAGGCCAGACCATTGCCATCGATGGTGGCTGGTCCATCTCGGAGGGGCAACATGGCTAATGCTAAATTGTCCATCGGTATTGATCTGGGAGGGACCATGGTCAAAGGTTTGTTGGTCAGCCAGACAGGCCAGATTCTTTATAACAAAACCTTATACATCCCCGGTGACCAATGGAAAGAAACAGTGGCAAATCTGGTGCAGGAGATCAGCGCGCAAATACCGGGTGAACATCTGTTGGGCATTTCCGCACCAGGGATACCCAGTCAAGATCATCGCTGTATCGCCTACATGCCAGG
>CAZZJF010000280.1:0-1940 GCA_964654325.1 uncultured Ferruginibacter sp. | reverse complement strand
CCTGCTGCAGGTTAAAGGATAATGTCTGCTGATTTTATTTTACAAAGGGATGCGGGTGGTGTTGAGTGGTAAATGTTAAGTTTTGAATGAAGTGCCGACCGAAGAAAATTATACAAAGAAGTTATGCGGTTTTTGTTGACCCGAAATCTCTCCGCGCTCTCATCGGGTACTTTGCGTACTCTGCGTGCAAAAAAAGTTTCACGCAGAGGCCTTTAGGATGGTGTTGAGTGGTAAATGTTAAGTTTTAAATGAAATGCCGACTCATTAGTTCTTCTATTGTTTCTGTAGAGACGGACGGCTGTCCGATTTAAAATAAGGCCTTCATCATAGAGCTCATGTAATCATACCCATCACAGTTCAGACAATTTTTTTCACGCAAAGCCCAGTGATGAAGAGCCAGGGAAATGGCCTTGAGAGAATAAATCCGACGATTCGTCTGTTGATTTTCAGGGACTTAATAACAACCCGATTTTTTTTTGGTTGTCAAAGTTATTCCGCTTAAATTTGTTCACGATTTAGTTCGTTCCCCATCCAACATTCCCCTGAATCACTTGACTCCTTGATGTAAGCCGCTATTGGCTAATGCTGTTTTTCTGTTCGAGTCATCAATTCCAAATTCCTGAAATCCGGTCCGTGCCTGCCTGACTTGCACACTTCCAATACACCTCTTTCGTGAAGAACGCTATGTCCCTAACCTTAAAATTTTGAATCATGAAAAAGAATCAAATGGAAACCTGCCCATCGTCAAGCGAAAAGGCGTTTACGGGTGCATTAAGAATGCAGCCCGGTAAAGAAAAATCGGCCATCCGGGCAACCTACCTGATGTTCAGGTGGCTGTTCGTTGCCTTGTCCCTGAATTTTTGTATTCAGGCGGAGGCTCAGAATGTGCTGGATAATCTCGGTCTTACCGCTGCAACACCATCATCTGTTGCCTTTAGTGTGCGAAAATTGAGCAGTACCTACACCGGTCCGGCCATGCGCATCAGAAAGAGCAGCGACGGTGAGCTGCGTGATGTGTATTTTGACGGAACGGGTGTATTATCGCCAAGCTCCCCGGTCAGTGATGCCGGAGGTGGGGCGGCAACTAGTAGCTCCCTAACCACCTGGATCGGCAGCAGTTCGGGTACGGTGGCAATCTGGTACGATCAAAGTGGCAACGCCCGGAATATTACAGCCGCTGTTGCCAATCAGCCATTGATTGTAGAATCGGGTTCGATCCTTTCAAACGCTGCAGGAAAACCCTGGATTCAGTTCAACGGTACAACGACTTATCTTACTAACAGCAATTTTGTGCCGACAGCCCAACCGGTCAGCGTTTCTTCCGTATTTCAATTTAGCTCCTTAAGCGTACCCGGTGGTGAAATCTGCGGTTGGGGCAACAATGCAGTTTCCGGATCAAGACTAGGCCTTTGGGTGCAATATGCAAGTGCTACACAAGGAAGATTGGGAATGGAAGCCCGGAACCATTTCATATACGGGGAAACACGGGTGGATGCCAATAGATTGTATGTGTCGAACCAGGTTGTTGCTTCCAATACCCTTTCTTCTACAACGCAGCGTTTGAACGGTGTAAGTCAAGCGATGACCGAACAACTTCCGGGTACCACCCTGAATATTCCTGCATCTGGCAGCGAGTTTGCCGTAGGAGCGGTTCCTATGGTTCATGCTCACGGATACAACGGAACTATTCACGAATTGATCCTATACACCTTCGCTCTATCCGAAGATGAACGAATCGCACAGGAGAACAACCAGATTGTTTATTATAGTACTTCCGGGGGACCGTTGCCGGTTACCCTGCGCAGTGTGCGCGCCTGGCAGCAGCAAAACGATATCAAGGTGGAATGGACGGTAGCCAACCAGTTGAACGTTTCCCGTTATGTGGTTGAAAAATCAACCGACGGGCGCAATTTCTCGTCGGCAGCCACGGTGGCAGCCAC
>CAZZJF010000279.1:0-1953 GCA_964654325.1 uncultured Ferruginibacter sp. | reverse complement strand
ATGATCATCAGACATATGGTCATGCCGCGGAACACATCGAGGGCGGTGAAGCGTTGTATTTGTGGGGACATAAATTTATAATCCTTTATCTGAATTTTCCGGCAAGTCCATTTCAAATCCCAAATGGAATTCGGGCTACTTCCTTTTCATTTAAATACGGAAAGATTGAATCCGGACAGGACTTTTATTGCAGCGCCATTGTTCACCTGGGCGGAACGGCAGGCGACGTTGGAGCCGACAACAGGTCCGAAGGGTGTAGCGGCGGGAATGACCACATCGGTATTTTCATCCGGAACACGGCCACAGCTCCAGTTTTCAGGCTCTTCCCAACGGTTGTTCTTCGTTCCCTCCCATCTGCTGGCAAATTTCAACGTCAGTGTTTCGCCGGGGATATTGCCATTCAGGATACACCTGTACTGGTTTCCGTAAAAACTGGAAGGGACGTTATTGAGCTTCAGTACGGCGGAGTCAGTTCCGGAGTAAATCGGATCGTCTGAAATATTGGTAAAGCCGTTTCCCGTATTCACCTGCCATTTGTACGAAGTGGCTGATACATTGGCGTGTAGGGATTTGATGAAACCGGGGCACAGTGACAATGTGCCGCTGTTGACCACGAAAAATGAATTGGTTTTGGCGCCCAGATAATCCACTTCATATTTCCAGAGTCCCGAAGGAGCCGGATCGGGAAGGCCGAAAATATAATACCAGTAGGAAGATGTGTAATTGGCGGTAAAGTCCTGAAGCCATGAAAAGAAGATTGAATTATCGGGGCGGTAAATGGTATGGACTGCACGTTGTCCGGCTTGCTGGTCACGGTAATAAGAGGATAAGTAAAGCGCCTGGCCGCTTCGGTAGTTTATTTTCTCCTTTTCATTTTCCCCGCCCGGACATGATGAGAGAACAGGTGCGTCGCTGTTGGTCATTACCCTGCAGAGTGTAGGCTCATAGTAGTTCTGTTGGTTTGCCCACCAACTGGTGTTCCCGTTGAGGAGGTTGCAGGGACCGGCCCATGGGTCAACCAATTGCGTGTAGTTGTTGTCGGCATAAATTTCCAGATGCAGGTGGGGCCCTGTTGAATTGCCTGAACTGCCCACGATACCCAGATACTCACCCGTAACTACCGGTTGCCCCACCTGTTTTGTGGTAAGCGATCCCGATTTCATGTGTCCGTACCACGCGACGGAACCGTCGGAATGCCTTATATATACCGCATTCCAGTCGCAGGGTGTTGTGCAAAAACTACAGTTCTTATCGAAATTACCGTCGCTTTTTCCAATGATGATGCCCGGGGCCCCTGAAACGATTTCCACCACATTCCGTTCCATTTTTGTCCAGCCAAAAGGCCAGAGGCCGATATCGGTTCCCTTGTGGTTATAGCCGGAACTCAGGTCATAACTTCTCGTACCACAATTATAGTCCGAAATCTGGTTTGGAAAGGCGGGATTATGGTCGATATAGTTTCCGATAGAATAAAACCCGCGGTCATGATATCCTGATGCCTGCCTCAATGGCCACTCAAATAGGGTAGCGAGGGTATTTTGTGCTTTGGGCAAACGCCCTTTTTTCAAAAGCAGCTTCTCGTTTTCCTGAAGCATCAGGATGATCTGCTTTCGCTGGGCCGCTGTGATTTCATCGCGAAGCGGAGCTATGCCGGCATAATTGCCACCTCCGGCAGGAAGCAACGTTTTCTGTTGTGAAAAAATGGAAAGCGGTAAAAACAAAATAAATAACGGAAAAAAACCTGGCTTCACCGGTGTGTACATGATGATTCGTAATTTGGATGAGCGGCCCTCAAACCGCAAAAGTTCCCACAACCGCATGTTCTTGAAAATAAAAATAGGTATAAAATTCTATCTTTAAAAGCGTAAAACAAACCGTTTATGTCTGCCTCCCGCTCGCGCCGCAACGCGCTGAAGCTGCTCGGCCTTGCCGCCGGCGGCATCTTTCTTTCTG
>CAZZJF010000278.1:0-1992 GCA_964654325.1 uncultured Ferruginibacter sp. | reverse complement strand
CTGACTACGCTTCCCATGGGTGGAGGAAAAGGCGGTTCTGATTTCGATCCCAAAGGAAAAAGCGATCGTGAAGTCATGGCCTTTTGCCAGAGCTTTATGAATGAACTTTCACGTCACATCGGCGCGGATACCGACGTACCCGCTGGTGATATCGGTGTTGGCGGTCGCGAAATCGGATTTATGTTCGGACAATACAAGCGTCTGCGCAATGAGTTTACTGGCGTATTTACCGGAAAAGGCCGCAATTGGGGTGGATCATTGATTCGACCAGAGGCTACGGGCTACGGATGCGTTTATTTCGCGGCAGAAATGCTCGGTACCAAAGGAACCGATTTCAAGGGCAAAACCGTGGTCGTTTCTGGTTCCGGTAACGTTGCGCAATATGCTATCGAAAAAGCAACCCAGCTTGGAGCTAAAGTGGTCACCGCTTCCGATAGCAACGGATATATCTACGATGCGAACGGCATCGATGCTGAAAAACTTGCCTTCTTAATGGAGCTGAAAAACGTGAAGCGTGGCCGTATTAAAGAGTACGCTGATCAATTTGGATGTGAATATGTGGCAGGCAAAACCCCATGGGGCGTCAAATGCGACATTGCACTTCCATGCGCAACACAAAATGAGCTGAATGGTGAAGATGCAAAAGTCCTCATAGCCAACGGAGTTATTGCGGTTGCTGAAGGCGCAAACATGCCATCGACACCCGAGGCTGTTGAAGCATTCTTACATGGTAAAGTGCTTTTCGCCCCTGGCAAGGCTTCCAATGCGGGCGGTGTTGCAACATCTGGTCTTGAAATGTCTCAAAACTCTCTTCGTCTGTCCTGGACACGTGAAGAGGTTGATCAACGCCTTCACGGCATCATGAAGAGCATTCACCATGCATGCGTTTCATACGGCACAGAGGATGGTTACATCAACTACGTGAAAGGAGCGAATGTAGCAGGCTTCGTTAAAGTGGCCGATGCTATGTTGGATCAGGGTGTTGTATAAATCCCCTTTGAACTGTATACATCAAAAAGGCACTTTCGAGTGCCTTTTTTCATGTACCCCATTCAAGGTATTTTCACCATCATCAAGGGCTTTACCCGAATCATGGTATTGATAAACAGGCGTTGTTGAATGCAGATTGCGTCCTCATTTCCACCACGATGAAAAAACTTCCCTTTCTCGTTCTACTCTGGTTTTGCCAAGTGGCCATCGGACAACAAACCATCATTCCACAGCTGGATACGGTTGGTACATTGGACACCATTCAGATTTCAGCTAAACGAAAATTGGCCGAACATAGCTGGCTTGAAGGCGTGCAAGAAGGAGTCATAATGCATGGCAAAAAATCCGATGTTATCCGACCTTCTGAGGGATTGTCCGACCTAAGCTCGAATGCCGCACGACAAATTTTCGCCAAAGCCGCAGGCATCTTCACGCTAGAAAGTGATGCGAGTGGCATTCAGACTAACATTTCTTCGCGAGGCTTGAGCCCCAACCGAAGCTGGGAGTTTAACATGCGACAAAACGGAGTAGATATGACACCCGATGCCTTTGGCTACCCCGAGGCCTACTATACTCCGCCCATTGAAGCTGTTGAACGCGTTGATATTCTCCGCGGAGCGGCAGGTCTTCAATTCGGACCGCAGTTCGGTGGCATGGTGAATTACATCATGAAAAGCGGGAAACAATTTCAGCGCGGAGTAGGTTATGAAGGCAGGCAAACTGGCGGCAGCTTTGGTCTTTGGGATAGCTACAACAGCATAGGTGGACAAAAAGGCGCTTGGAGCTATTTTGGATTCTTCCATCATCGCTCCGGCCATTCATTCCGCGAACATGGGGAGTTCAAAACGCAGAGTGGACATATTGCCCTGGATTATACACCCAATAAAAACCTCAACATCGGCGGTTCCGTTACGCTGTCTGATCTGCTCAGTCAGCAGCCAGGAGGAATCACAGATGAACAGTTTCAACAAGATGTAAGTCAGAGTAGCCGAGCCAGAAACT
>CAZZJF010000277.1:0-1994 GCA_964654325.1 uncultured Ferruginibacter sp. | reverse complement strand
GGCCGAGATGTGCGCATCTCCGTAGCTGTCTACTTTCACTACGCGCTTTTTGGAGGAGGCTTTACCGCCCTGACCTTTTTGCTGTGCTTTTGCCATGATAGGTGATCGTTTGTTTTTGGGTTGATTCGGAGGTTAATCCGGACTGAGTCTTTTTCTCCTGCCGACTTCATGCGATCCGAAAAAAACTCAAAATGGAAGTCGTTTTATGAAAAGGGATTATTTCCCGTTCATTTACTTGGTTACTTTCTTCTTACCAGCAACCGTTTTACGCTTTCCTTTCCGAGTGCGGCTGTTGGTACGGGTTCTTTGTCCACGAACCGGCAATCCTTTCCGGTGACGTAAACCGCGGTAGCAGGCGATATCAAGCAAACGCTTGATGTTCATCTGCGTTTCACTGCGCAATGCCCCTTCCGTTTTAAATTCATTGTTGATGACGTTACGGATAGCCGTTTGCTCATCGTCTGTCCATTGATTCACTTTCTTATTGACATCAATGCCGGATTTGGCAAGGATGTAGCGAGCAGTAGACAAGCCGATACCGTAGATATAGGTTAATCCGATTTCTCCGCGCTTGTTTTTTGGAAGGTCAATACCGGCTATACGGGCCATAGTGTGTTGAATTATTTCGTTTTGAATGAATGCGTATTATCCTTGTTTTTGCTTGAATCGGGGATTCTTTTTGTTGATCACATAGAGACGCCCTTTTCTGCGCACGATTTTACAGTCGGCACTGCGTTTTTTGATGGAAGCTCTTACCTTCATATTGGTCGTTTTATTTGTATCTGAATATGATTCGTCCGCGGCTGAGATCATACGGGCTCATTTCCACCCCTACTTTATCACCCGGCAAAATTCGTATGTAGTGCATGCGCATTTTTCCGGAGATGGTCGCTAAAATCTCATGACCGTTTTCCAATTTTACCTTAAACATGGCATTGCTCAGTGCCTCTATAATCACGCCGTCTTGTTTTATCAATGCTTGTTTAGCCATAAAATTGGGATCGCGAAGATAGGAAACTTTGTGAATAATTCGGCAAATTTTCCTATTATTACACCCTAAAATTGCCGAAAAATGAAAAAATTAATCGCTGGCGCCCTGGTTCTAGCCATCTTGGGCACCTCCTGTAAAAAAGATGATCCGGTTCCCGCACCGGGCGACACCAAGTTCCTGAATACGGCCCCTGGCACTACCTGGAACTACAAAACTGTTGACAATCAAGATCTTACGGAAACCCTTTACACGCTCTCGTCCACCGACCGGGACACCCTCATCGCTGGACGATCTTTCCATGTGTATTCTTATACAGACACCAGCGGTTCCAGCAATGAATTTTACAATAATACTGGAAACGAGTATTATCAATTTTCGGAACTGGCTGCCGGACTGCCTCCCATAGAATTCAAGTATCTGGTTGACAACCTAAATGTCGGTTCAACGTGGAGTCAGCCTATTTCGATCACACAAGTGCAGCAAGGGGTTACCCTCACATTTAATGCGACACTTAAATACACCATTGTTGAAAAAGGAAATAGTGTAGTCTTAGGTACAAAGACTTACGGCAACACCATCAAGGTAAAAACTGACATAACTAACCCAACAGTCTCCAGTAGTTTACCACTGCCCATCACAGTGCAACCCATTACTCAGGACGTATATGCCATCTATGCACCAAAATACGGCTTAATCAAACGAAACACACAACTTAAAGTAGACATCAGCATTCCGATTGTGGGCACACAAAATGTAATTGATAACAATACCACAACAGAACTGATCAGTTCTAACATTCCATAAGCTAGTAAAGAATAGACATAAAAAAATCCACCAACCATGGTTGGTGGATTTTTTTATGTCGGAATGATTCTATTATTGATCCAAAAACGTAACCTCAATGCGCCGATTCTCTGCACGACCGGCCTCCGTTTTGTTGGTGTCTATGGGTTTCGTATCGCCGTATCCCTTGGTGGTGATACGGGCAGGATCAATCCCTTTA
>CAZZJF010000276.1:0-2015 GCA_964654325.1 uncultured Ferruginibacter sp. | reverse complement strand
AACGGATTTTAACTTCTTTGTTGGTGATGCCTGCTAACATGGCGCGTTGAAACAAGGCATAATCAGCCTGAAAAAATTGATTGTCGATCGCCTGTTTGTATAATGAATCAGCCGACTTGTATTGACGCAACATGTATTGACAGTCGGCCTTTCGAATAACTAAATCCTGATATAACCCGGCACTCACGGCTTTAGGATCATTAATAGCATCGAGCTGAGCGAGCGCATTGCCATACACGCCTTTCTGCATCCAGGCATAGGCACTGGTATACCGGGCATGAATCATATTAGCTTCGCCCCAGGGCGCGTGATTGCCGGTAATAAATAGCGTGAGTAGGTCAGTGGCTCTGTCGTAATTCTTCTGGCGATAGGCCAGTTCGCCCATCCAAAAACGGGCGTACGGAATAATATCGTTGGCTACTCCCAAATCAACAATTCGGGTCAACAGGCTGTCTGCCTCAGACCATTTCTGTTCATCCATCATTTGCACGGCTTTACCGTACAACAACCGAGAATAAACCTTTTGGGCCGATACGGATGTTTTGGATAACGTGCTATAAACAGCCAATCCTTCATCGAAATTCGTGGTGTTTGTTAACAACGAAATCAACAATTCTTTCGCCTCATTCAGGTGTGCATCCGGTGTAACCTCCGGATGGGTTTCTTTGTAATCAGCGTAGGTTTTGATATAGGCTCTGATTTCAGATAATGCCACATCCGGGAAACCAAGTTCGGCAGAAAGCTTGGCGTAATTTAATGCAGATACCCGTTGTTGATCCGGATTACTGTTGTTTTGGGCGCAATACAGAAAAGCTGATCGGGCATTTTGTTTATCCCCTGCTTTAAGATACAACTCGCCCAACAAGTACATACTGTTTTGCCCGACCGCATCTTTTTCGTTGGATAGCGATTTAAACCCTTGCATGGCCTTTTGCGCATCCCCAACTTTATAGTGACAAAAACTCCACTCATACAGAACATCTTTGGGCTGCATGGTTATGTTGTTCACATAAGCGTCATAATGCGGCAGGGCACGTGCATATTGCTGTTTTTCAAAATGAAGCTTGGCTGACAATAATCCGAGTTCTAACCGATACTGTCCGCCGCCCGATGTCGCCAACACACTGTCGGCATAGATGAGGGCTTCTTGTTTTTTTCCTGTTTGGAGCAAGATGTCGGCTATATAATACGGCACATCATTCTGATAGGTTTCATCTTGTTCTACCTGTTGAAAATAATATAGCGCCGAATCATACGAACGTTGTTGGTAATGGCAGAACCCGGCGTAATAGGCTGCCGGATATGCATACGAGGATGTGTTTGTTGAGGCCACGGACTCAAATAACGGAAGCGCCGCATGCGCCATATCCAAGGTCAGGAGTGAATACCCCTGTTCGAACCGCGCCTGATTATACCAGCTGTAGGCCGGCGCATCAACCGCCGATAAAGCCATGGCGAATTCACTTTCCGATAAGGCATATTCATTGTTCAGGTAGTAATAATGACCAAGATGGAAATGCATGGCGGTGATCAGTGCCGGCGTAACTGAACGCATAAAAAAGCGGTTCGCATCTTCCACCCCTGCCGGATTCATCGTTTTTAATCCACAGACAGCAAATCCAAACAGCACCGTCTCTTCGTGTCCGGGGAATTCTGTTATTTGTTCTTTCAACTGCCGAAACTTGGGATAGGCCAAGACAAATTGCTCATTGTTCAGCAAGGTTTGTGCCTCCCGAAATAAATCGGTTGTAGGCTTAGAAACATGGGTTTCCTGCGCAAAAAGACCGTTTGAGAAAAAAGTACCAACCAACAACCATGTACAAAATAAGAACCGGGCCATTGAATCATATTTTCAGTTACATCAAAGGTAGCTACCGTACGAAAAAGACCAGTCTTAAAGTTGTACCAATATGTTGATAACCAAATGGATTTGGTTGTTAAAATAAATCAAAAGAAACCTGTAGTTTTGATTTACACCCAACTACGACCAGATGAAAAAACTGTTGAGTACTCAT
>CAZZJF010000275.1:0-2041 GCA_964654325.1 uncultured Ferruginibacter sp. | reverse complement strand
ATTTACTCTTTTACTAGTTTTTGAATTACGCGTTGCTCTCCCTGACGAAGTTCCAACAGGTAGAAACCAGCCTTGAGCTGTTCTCCCAGACGCATTGTTTGCATGGATGCCATTTTGGAGTGGTATACTACCCTTCCCTGTTGATCCAATATCCGGACGAGGATTGGTTGAGTCATGGCAAAGCCGTTCGGCTTGACCACAAAAACATGACTAGACGGATTAGGTAATACCTGCACATCAACAGTTTCTGAAGCAAGCATATCGTCTCTTTTGGCCGTAGGTTGGTTACCGGTAAATGAAATCAGACAAGCCTGGAACTTAATATTCAGAATACGCGGTGCACTGCTTGAGCAATTATTAACGGCCTGAGCGGTTACAGTACCGGTTACAACTGACGACGGATAGCTAACCGTTATGGTTGGCGTTCCTTGTCCACTGGTAATGGTGGCGCCACTTGGAACCGTCCACAATACCGACGTTGCATTCGAAGGCATTGAGGACAATGAATATCGGAAGACGCGGTTCGGACACTCGCCCAGCTGAATCACGTCTATTAATCCGGGCATACCTACATTCAATCGGGCAATGGTCAGTTGGACGCTGTCACTCACACCACAGGCATTGGCAGCACGAGCGCGGAGTACGCCACTTACAAAACTACTGTTGAACTTCACCAATACAATGGTGTCGTTCACGCCAGGTCCGCCCGGACGAGAAATGATCGTAGCATTGGCTGGTGCTGTCCAGATATAATAACTGGCCGCCGGATTTTTCCGAATGGTATATGTGGCTGTATTACCGGTTGGATTAGCAACCGATTCCATAAACGTACAAGCATTCGTTGGTCCGGTAATGGCTCCAGGTCGAGAAGGAATAGATCCGGAAATCGTCAGGGATCGGGCTGCACTTAATCCGCAACCGGATGACTGAACCAGAATCTGACTTCCAAATACAAACGAGCTGTCGAAGGTAACATTGATGATAGTGTCGTTTACACCAGTGCCTCCGGGATGAGAAATGATTGTTACACCTTGCGGAACCGTCCACAAATATGCCGGTGCATTGGCTACTTTACGGGTAATGTAGGTTGCCTGAGCATCATTATTGATGAACGCACAAGCATTGGTTGGTCCGGTAAGGGATGTTGGCGCGGCATAGTTCCGACCATTGATTAACAAGAGGCAGTTATTGGAAGAGCCGCAAACCGATACTGCACGAACCTGCAGATTAGCACTCACAAAATTGGTTCCAAACGTAACTGTCAACGAAGTCGTACCCTGACCACTCACAATGGTAACACCGGTGGGCACTGTCCACAGGTAAGAATCCGCGCCGCTGACGGCGGTAATGGTATACGTAGCCTGCGTCGAGCCGGTAATGTAGGAGCAAGCATTGGTTGGTCCGCTAATGGAAGTCGGTGTAACCGGACGGGTAGCCAAAATCGATTTAGACAATGGTGATGCGCTGCCGCAATTGCCTACAGTGGTTACCGTTATACTGCCTGACGTGTACGTACTGGCAAACTGTACCTGAATGGTACGGGTGCCTTGACCGCTAACCAGTGTGGCGCCGGTAGGCACCGTCCAGGTATAGGTGTGAGCACGATCAACTGAGTCACAAATGTAAGTGGCTGTTGTGTTTTGTCCAACAAATGAACAAACATTCAACGGACCATTGAAATTGGCACGCGCCGGTACTGTTTTGGTAAGTGTTACGAAACTGGATGCAGACAGACCCGAGCACCCAGCTCCACTCACGGTGAACACCCGAATTCGTTGACTGGTAGTAGCCAGGCTATTGGCAAAGGTGACATTGATTGCATTGGTACCCTGACCGCTAACAATGGTCACGCCGGTTGGAACCGTCCAGTTATAAGATGCGGCGCCATTGACTGCAGCAATTGAATAGGTAGTTGGTGATGTAACGCCAATAAGCGTACAGACCTCTAACGGACCAGAAATCGAACCCGGTGCAGTTGACAACGGGTTGATGGTTAAATGCAAGGTAATGACCGAGTCACAACCGGCTGCATTGGTCAGTG
>CAZZJF010000274.1:0-2056 GCA_964654325.1 uncultured Ferruginibacter sp. | reverse complement strand
GGCTGACAACCAAAACTTTTTCATAGGTACAAAGTTGGTTGATGCACTACTGATACAATGATATGGTCTGTTTATCTCATAATTGTCATGACAATGTCATGAAATACGACCTCGTATAATTATGACAATTCTGTGACAAACTTCGGATGATACATGTGACATCAATTAGCACATGCTATTTTATCTTTTGTTTGCTATTTGCATGTTTATGGTAATTATAGGTATCAGAGCATATTTACTACCTGCAATAGGCTTCTTTGTAGGTCTGTTTTAATGCGCGGCAGTTACTGATACACAAAACAGATTTTTTAGTTTTTTATTCCTCAGTATTGTCTTTCCTTCAGGTCCTTAGCCAGCTCTTTCAAAGGTTTTTTTCTTTGACCGTCAACATTTAGCATTTCCAATGCTGCTAAAGACTTGTCGTAGTAGTAGTCTGCTTTTTTTCGTGCTGTCTCGAGTGCACCGGTTTCCATCATTAGTTGCTTTATACCTTCCACCTTAGTCTTTTCGTCACGTTCATTTGTCAGGGCATGTAGTTTTTGTCTTTGAGCGTCATCAGCGAGTTGAACTGTGTACAAACGCAACAGGGTTTTTTTATTGAGCAAAATATCTCCTCCTGTTTTTTTACCTACTTGTTCTTGGTTACCGAAAACATCCAGAATGTCGTCATTGATCTGAAAAGAAAGTCCAAGGTTCAATCCGAAATCATAAATTTTTCTTCTTTCGGCTTCACCGGCACCTCCAATGGTCGCCCCAATATATAAGCAACACCCCAGCAGCACCGATGTTTTATACTCAATCATCTGAAGGTACTCATCGATACTTACATCATCGCGGGATTCAAAGACAATATCCATCTGCTGGCCTTCAAAAATCTCAATAGCTGTTTTGTTGAAGACAGAGGTCACATCGCGGAGGAGATGGGCGTCCACATCAGTCAGAAACCTGTAGGCGTAAGCGAACATCGCATCCCCACTTAGTATTGCTGCATTCAAACCATACTTTTTGTGTACAGTGGGCTGCCCTCTGCGCAGATCTGATTGATCGATAACATCGTCACTCACCAGCGTGAAGTTGTGAAACACTTCCATCGCAAAGGCCGCCCGGAGCGCTTTTTTAACATCCCCCTCAAAAAGTTCGCAGCCTATCATCACAAGAAGCGGGCGGATTTTCTTGCCCTTCAGGCCCATAATATATTCTATAGGTTCATACAGGTTGTGTGGTGAAGTATTGAAGTTGTTTTGGTTGAATGTTTTTTCATAAAGCTGCAACAAAGAATAGCGATTGATCATGATTGTCTTTTTATTGGGGTTGAATTGTTTTTCGGATTTGTTCATTAAACAATCGATAGCGTGCCAATGCCCACAGCGGGAAAATGTTTCTGTAGTTGGTGTAGCTAATCATGCAATTGTTATTGAACACTCCATTGATATGTCTTTGAGGAAAGTCGCCATTGGGCAGTTGTGCTGCCTCCAGAAAATTTTTTGCTGTAGCGAGCTGAAGAATTTGCCCTTCTGTTCTTTTCACTTCTTGAATGCGCAAGAGCGACATTAAAGCCCACGAGGTATTTACCACCTGCGAATCCGGAGTGGCTATGTACTCTTTTTTAACGCTGCTTTCAAAGCTCTCGCCCCATCCGCCATTGTGGTTTTGTTTGCTGAGAAGAAATTGTCCGGCACGTTCAAGAGAGGGTCTCACATCCATTGCGGACTTTTTATTGCGCAGCGCATAAGCACTCAATGCCTCACAGGCAAACCACGTTCCATAGGTGAAGCACACGGCCCAGGATCCATACCAGCTGCCATCACTACGCTGTTTGTTCAGTATAAACCTGATGCCCTTTTCAATGGCCGGTTCCAGTTCATGGATGCGATATTCCGGGAAAAGTTTTTGAAAGTGAATAAGCGCTTGCAAACATGCGGAGGTGCATTCGGTGTAGGAGTAGTCCACCATAATATCTCCAAAAATCCCGGCAGGGTTCAGTTTTTCCAGCCATTTTGGTCCTCGTTTTTTTTCATAAGATGCCCAGCCGCCATCCCGGTTTTGGAAGGAAAGC
>CAZZJF010000273.1:0-2128 GCA_964654325.1 uncultured Ferruginibacter sp. | reverse complement strand
TGAGGCTTAAGCACGGCCATGCTCTGCCCTTTCTCGTACTGATACGCACTGATCATCAGATCCGTCGTTCCACCCCCGATATCAATGGATGCAATGGTAAGTGATTTCTCGTCCGGATAGGTAACGTCTTCGCGTTTACTGCCGTACAAATCAAAAAATACGCTGGCTTTGTTGAGATAACGCTGCGATATTTCGGCATATAAGAAAACCAATTGTCCGCAGGTAGCCTCATCGTAGATCCAGTCTTTTTTGAAACTGAGTTCACTGATTTTTTTGGCCAGGTCTTTGGGTTTGGGAATGATTTCAAGATCCTGATTGGCATCGTTGTCTTCAAATTGTCCAATGAACTGGTTGTTGAAAAAACGACCAAGAGCCCGTGAGGCTTCGACGGCGCATTCACGCAAGGTCACCTGTTCGTATTGAATGATCGATGTTGGACAAGTTATGGTTATCCGACGAAGCCGTCTTGGTTTCTCCACATTTCCATGAGCCATCCGAAAGGCATGCGAATTGATTTGTGTGATGGCGTGCAAGAAGATTTCGATGTACACAAACGTCATCAGCGACTTCCGGGAATAATACGGCTGAAAAGCGAAGTTGCCGTCATAGGCATAATCGCCGTTTTCCTTGAATTGCTCCGAAATACCTTCATAGTAAATCGACTCTGCAAAATTTGAGCCTTTGAAATTGATAAACTCCCAGGGGATATCCGATTTGTCGGTATCCCATAAATACCGTTTGGGGCTCGACATGTGCGCATTGGATTCACGCCCTTTCTCCACATCCAGGTAACTGGTTTTAATAAAACGCGAGGCCTCTTCGCCCAATCGCAGCAAGCTGGGCCAACGAAAATTCTTGTGTTGCGGAAGACTGATTTCACCAAAGCTTGGTTCCACGAATGCCAAACGCATCGAAAACGAATCAGTGTAGGTTTTCTCCGGAGAAGAGAGATCGTTGATCTGCAGTTTTTTGACGGCATTGAATCCAACTGATTTATTATTGGGATCATTTTCAAACAAAACGCCGCAGGTGTGGGAGTTTCCAATATCCAGTACCAGATCCACATCAATTGGCTTTTGCTTGTCGTCAAACAGACGAACATCCGGGAGCTGGTTGGTGGCCCCCAGGTATTTCAGTAAGTATATGTAATATCCGATATGCTTTTGAAAGGGAAATTGCTGCGGCTCTTTTCCTTTTTGCACAATGGTGCGGATGTAACGCTCCACCCAGTCACACGAATATTTTACATCAAAAAAGTTGAGTAAAAAATCTTCATTCTTTGCGAAGGAGAACATATTTTCTTCGGGGGCCGTATCCGAATGCAAAGGCGCGTACATCGAAAATTCATCGGTAGTGGCTGTATCAAACGCCAGGATCAAATGATATTTGACAATGCTTTTCTCTTTGGAAATAGGCTTGAGCATCATACGGGCCCAGGCCACCGGTCCAAAGGTAGTTTTGAACGACGCATTCTGTTTGAAATACGGAATGGGCAACCATAAGGGTTTATCTTCCCGGGCGAAAAATTCTAAACAATCTCCGATATCACTGATTGTGAAATAATCGGTTTCTTCATTGAGTTTGAATTTTTTAGCCAGGGTGGTATTGATGGAATCCTTCAATCCACCGTCAGGCGTGAGATACTCTTCGTACGCCAAAAAAGACTTAGGCACCCAGATGTCGAGATCGGGCAAATAATAGGCATATTGTACAGTGACCTTGTCTTTGTCGAGCAGCTCATAAAAACCCATCGGTTTGATCAGGTCCTGATTAAGGTCAATCGAAAACTCAAACGTGTGCAGTGATATGCCGGAATTGGCAATGAGTGTAATCATTTTTTTCGTCTTACAATTTTTCTAAATGTAAGCCAAGATACACAAATTATACGTTGTCTACTGTGGTTATGTTCAATGTTTTATCAAAAATTTTTGAATTCCGTCGACCAATCATTCAAAAACGAATTGAATGAAATAGAATACAGTATAGGCCTGTCTGAAAGAATTGAACTAAAAAGGTCTGGTGTAAGAAGAAAAATGATAAAGAGAAAGAAACTGATGTTGAAAAAAAGGACGATTTTTTAAAACTTGGGTGTGAAAAATAAATAATTTATATATTTTAATATTCTTAA
>CAZZJF010000272.1:0-2167 GCA_964654325.1 uncultured Ferruginibacter sp. | reverse complement strand
ACGATGTTACAACCAAAAAGAACCAAACACCGGAAAACGCAGAAAGGGAAGATGAAAGGGAACGCCAAGCGCGGTACAAGCCTCGCTTTCGGAACCTTCGGTTTGAAAGCCCTGGACAGTGTGTGGTTAACAAATCGTCAGATTGAAAGTGCCCGTCAGGCCATGACGCGTCATATGAAACGGGAAGGAAACGTATGGATCCGCATTTTCCCTGACAAGCCAATTACCGCCAAGCCGGCCGAGGTGCGGATGGGTAAGGGTAAAGGTAACCCCGAAGGTTGGGCCGCTATTGTAAAGCCCGGACGTATTTTGTTCGAGGCGGATGGTGTTCCCGTACAGGTTGCCCGCGAAGCCTTTCAACTGGCTGCACAAAAATTGCCGATCCTGACCAAATTTGTAGTAAGCCGCGACTACCAGGGTTAATCCTGTCGGTTGCACAAACAGAATAACGATGTCAAAAAAAGTTGATTTTTTAAAAAGCATTACCGGACTGAGCCAGGAAGAGCTCGTTGCCCGGATCAAGCAAGATGAGATGCGCATCAAGAAACTGCAATTCGCACACGCATTGTCGCCGGTCGAAAATCCGCAGACCATTCGCACGCTCAGAAGGGATATTGCCCGCTTGAAAACACAATTACGAAAATTACAACTGGGAGCCTGATCCCGCTAAATGCAAACAATGGAAATAAAGAATACGACAGCAAGAAATCTCCGTAAAACACGTACCGGTGTTGTGTCCAGCAACAAGATGGATAAAACCATCACGGTGAAGGTGGAGCGTAAGATCAAGCACCCGATTTACGGAAAGTTCCTGAAAAAAACAACCAGCTACCATGCGCATGATGAAAAAAACGAATGCAGCATCGGTGATATCGTGAAAATCATGGAAACTCGTCCAATGAGCAAAACCAAGCGCTGGAGACTGGTGGAAGTGGTTGAAAAAGTGAAATAAACCTTGCGTACCGGAACAAATCCGGATCGCCAACGATAAAACAGATCCTCCAAAGGATCAATCAAAAAAGAAACGACATGATACAGCAAGAAAGCAGATTGAACGTAGCCGATAACAGTGGCGCCAAGGAGGTGCTTTGCATCCGTGTATTAGGTAATAGTGGCCAAGATTATGCAAAAATCGGTGACAAGATTGTGGTAACGGTAAAGGATGCCATGCCTGCCGGTGGTATCAAAAAAGGGACTGTCAGCAAGGCGGTCATCGTTCGCACAGTGAATAAACTGCGTCGGAAAGACGGATCTTATATCCGCTTCGACGACAACGCTGTCGTGCTGTTGAACAATGCCGACGAGCCTCGGGGAACCCGTATTTTCGGTCCCGTTGCCCGTGAGCTGCGTGACAAGGGTTATATGAAAATCATTTCCCTGGCACCAGAAGTACTTTAATTAAAACATAAGTCCGGTCGAGCCGGTAAAACCATACAACATGAGCACACGATTTAAACCCAAATTCAACATCAAAAAAGGAGATTCCGTAGTGGTAATTTCCGGTGATGATAAAGACCTTCAGAAGCCCCGTAAGGTGCTGGAAGTCATTCTCGAAAAAGGCCGCGTTTTGGTGGAAGGTGTAAACATCGTAACCAAGCATACCAAGCCATCTGCCCAAAACACGCAGGGTGGTATCGAGAAAGTGGAAGCGCCTATCGCCATCAGCAATGTGATGCTGTGGGATGCGAAATCCAAATCCGCAACCCGAATCAAGCGCAACCGCGAAAACGGAAAATCAGTTCGAATCTCTAAAAAATCAGGGGAGGTAATCAGATAATGAGCACACAATCTAACACAGCCAGACTGGCCGCCAAGTACAAACAAGATGTTGTACCCGCGTTGATGAAAAAGTTCGGTTATAAAACCGTTATGCAGGCACCTCGTCTCACCAAGATTTGTTTGAATCGTGGTGTGAACGGAGCGGTAGCTGACAAAAAATTGATCGATATTGCTGTCGACGAACTGTCAAACATCACCGGACAAAAAGCCGTTTCGACCCAGTCGAAAAAAGATATCTCCAACTTTAAGTTGAGAAAGCAAATGCCCATCGGAGCGCGTGTCACCTTACGTGGTGTAAAGATGTACGAATTCCTGGATCGCCTTGTTTCGGTATCTCTGCCTCGTGTGCGTGACTTCAAAGGGATCAACGACAAGTCGTTTGATGGAC
>CAZZJF010000271.1:0-2168 GCA_964654325.1 uncultured Ferruginibacter sp. | reverse complement strand
ATGGAGAATCCGCATGGATATTGGTTCTTAGCATGATACAACCCAACTTTTATGATCCCTGTCACAGGCAGGGAATTATTCTGGAATTCTATTTGTTTTTTGTGTATTCAATTCTTACATTTACATCTTAATACAATAAAAATAACATGAACAACAATACAGGTTTTGAGAAGTTGATAGAATCATTTACACTCTCTTCTAAATTTGAAAATCAGTTTTTAGCTCAGCGCAAAATTTTTCTTTGGGGTGTGGTAAATGATGACAGTGCAGAACATGTTGTAAACAGGTTGTTGTATTTGGATAATGAAAAACCGGGAGAACCTATTACCCTGTATGTCAATAGTCCGGGCGGTGTGGTAACCAGCGGAATGGTCATCATCGACACTATGAATATGATTAAATCTCCGGTGAATACCGTATGTATGGGATTGGCTGCTTCTATGGGCTCTATGATTTTAAGCTTTGGCAAGAAGAGAAGTATTTATCCGAATGGCCGTGTAATGATACATCAACCAAGCATCTCCAGCATTCAAGGACAGGCAACAGATATGGAAATTACTGCCAATCAAATTTTAAAAACCAAATCTATTTTGGCTGAAATGTTGGCTAAAAATTGCAAACAATCGGTAGATAAAATCATGAAAGATTTTGACCGCGACTATTGGATGGATGCAGCAGAGAGCAAGGCTTACGGCATTGTAGACGAAATTGTGAAATAATAATAGAGATGACAGAAAATCACGTTGAAATAGCCAGATTGCAGGCAGAAATTGCTGCTTACATGGGCATGTCACAAGATCATTTAATCTTTTCTTTTAAACAAAAAGACAACGTGATTAAATTAGATTTGATAACCATCAACCCAAAACACGATCAATCCTTTCTATTTCACTCCACTAGAGCGGTAGACAAAGTAGAAGCATTGAAAAAAATGCTCGATTACATTCAAATTCATCATAAGAACGAAGACACTTACACCATTCAATGGGTAAAAATAGGAGATGTTCAACTGCATACATCTTTTTTCAGAGCTAAAAACATTTATGAAGTTTTGGATAAATTCTATTACGAAAGAGATTTGAACTCTTATAGAATTTATAATGTGGGATTGAATCCGATCAGTTAAATTCAAAACTCAATCACATGCGTTTATATTTTGTGTTGGCTGCAATTATATTTGCTGTTTCCGCTAAGGCGTCTAATGGAGATTCCATTTTTGAAATCAAGAAAATTCACGAACTCCGCATCACCTTTCCCTATCCTGCATTTTATGATTCCTTGGTTAAATCAAATTCCAGCAACCAATACTTGCAAGTTAATATTCAATTTAACGATAAATTCATCGACTCCGTCGGCATAAAAGCGAAGGGCAACTCATCATTTAACAACCCCGGGCAAAAGAAGCCGTTTAAAATTGATTTCAACGAATTTGTCTCAGGAAAAAAAATTCACGGATTAAAAAAGCTCAACTTCAACAACAGTTTCAAGGACCCCACCTTCATGCGCGAAAAAATCTATTATGATATTTGTCGCGATGCCGACATCAATGCGCCGCGCTGTAATTATGCAAACGTATACATGAACGGCACATTATGGGGATTCTATACTGTTGTGGAACAAATAGATGATGAATGGCTGAAAACACATTTCGATGAAAACAACGAAAACCTATTCAAAGCAGGTGATGCCTTTGGTGGCGGTCCCGGCGGTGCTCCTGCTTCTGCAGATCTTTTAGATTACGGAACGGATACCACCAGCTACACGGAACGCTATACACTGGAAAACAACACAGATGAAAATGATTGGGGCGATTTAATGCGACTTACTGATTTCATCAACAACACAACAGATGCAGAATTTACAGATCAACTCTCAGCACATTTTCAGGTGCCACATCTGATGCGCAGTCTGGCTATGTATAATTTATTTGCCAATCTCGACAGCTATCTGAATTCTGCACGCAATTTTTATATCTATGATTATGATTCCACCGGCTACTGGGAATGGATAAACTGGGATTGCAATGAAGCATTTGGATTATATGGAGCAGGTGGTGGCATTACCGATATGACCACACTCGACCCATACTATTTCACTGTAAGCCGGCCACTGGTTGAACGCATCGTAACCATTGCCGGCACACAGGCTACTTATGATTATTACTATTG
>CAZZJF010000270.1:0-2249 GCA_964654325.1 uncultured Ferruginibacter sp. | reverse complement strand
TTAAAGAACTGTTTATACGCTTGTGATTGAACGTTAAATAGGTTAACTTCGTAACCCTTTGAAAAATAATGGGTTTTGAAATTTTAATATATTTTATTTAGTTAAAGTGATGCTTGGAATCATATGAGTACCGTTAAGAAAAGTGCTGCCCGATCTGTTCAAAAAACCATCTCCGGACCCGAATCCGACCAACTAAACCTCGCGCTACAGGCGCATTTTGGCTTTGATACGTTTAAAGGACCGCAGAAAGCCATCATACAATCCCTTCTCGACAGAAAAGACACCTTTGTGATTTTGCCAACCGGCGGCGGTAAAAGTTTGTGCTATCAATTACCCGCTTTATTAAGCGAAGGGGTGGCCATCATCATATCGCCCCTGATTGCCCTGATGAAGAACCAGGTGGATCTGGTACGTGGATACAGCAGTAAAGACAATGTGGCCCATTTCTTAAACAGCACACTCAACAAAGGGCAACAAAAAATTGTAAAAGACGACCTCACCTCCGGGCGCACTAAGATGCTATATGTAGCCCCAGAAACGCTGACCAAAGAGGAAAATATCCAGTTTTTCCGATCAATTCCGGTTTCTTTTGTAGCTATCGATGAGGCACATTGTATTTCTGAGTGGGGACATGATTTCCGGCCGGAATATCGACGGATTCGCGAAATGATTGATACGATTTGTCCGGACGTACCCTTGATTGCCCTGACGGCCACCGCCACCCCGAAAGTAAAAAGCGATATCGTAAAGAACCTGGGGCTTCGTGAACCGAATGTGTTCATCTCTTCCTTCAACCGCGCGAATCTTTATTACGAAATACAACCCAAGATCAGCGTTGAGCAAACAAACAAAAGTATTGTCCGCTTTATCCATCAACATAAAAACAAAAGCGGTATCATCTACACGCTGAACCGCAAAACAACCGAAGACCTGGCCGAGATGCTGCAAGCCAACGATATCAAGGCGGTTGCTTATCACGCAGGACTTGATGCCAAACTGCGCGCACAACGACAAGATCAGTTTCTGAATGAAGACGTTCACGTTATTGTCGCTACAATCGCTTTTGGCATGGGTATCGATAAGCCGGACGTTCGTTTTGTTATTCACTACAATATTCCGAAGTCGATTGAAAATTATTATCAGGAAACCGGTCGGGCCGGTCGAGATGGGATGGAGGGAAAGTGTATTCTGTATTATTCACATAAAGATGTGGCTAAGCTCGAACACTTGATGAAAGACAAACCGTTGAGCGAACGCGAAGTTGGCGCGCAACTGATTGGGGAAACCCTGGCCTATGCTGAAAGCAGTGTTTGCCGGCGCAAAACATTATTATTTTATTTTGGTGAAAAATACGACGATCGCAAAAGCTGTGGACAATGTGATAATTGTCTGCATCCGAAAGAAAAAATAGAAGCCAAACAAGAGGCTGTGCTTGCCCTGAAAGCGGTTGAAGCGCTGGGCGAACAGTTTAACATTGAATACCTCGTGAATGTATTGACCGGAAAAAACACCAAACAGATTCAAATGTTCCGGCATGATGCCTTGGATGTTTTTGCCAGCGGTAATCATCAGGATGCTCATTTCTGGAACAGCTTGTTCCGTCAAATGTTACTGACCGAGCTATTTGAAAAAGACATAGTTGATTACGGTGTGTTGAAAATAACCACCAATGGAAAGTCCTTTCGAAAAAAACCTTCCTCATTCAAGATCGTACTCAATAACCTGCATGAAGGCGCCAATGCTGATGAAGACAGCGATACGCAGCCGACAGGGGGCCCGGGTATTGCCGACGAGGTGTTACTCAATCAACTGAAGGACCTTCGGAAAAAAGTGGCGCGCGAAAAAAACCTTCCTCCCTTTGTCATTTTCCTCGAGTCTTCACTGGAAGATATGGCCACGATGTTTCCAACCTCGGCTCAAGATCTCGAAAAGATCAGTGGCGTTAGCAAAGGAAAAGCGGTCCGGTATGGCAAGCCGTTTGTTGAACTAATTAGTCGATATGTAGAGGAGAACGATATCATCAAGCCCGATGATTTTGTAATGAAATCCGTGCTGAATAAGAAAAGCAATAAAATTTTCATCATCCAGAATGTGGATCGGAAGATTCCGCTCGAAACAATTGCCAAAAACAAAGACCTGCGCATAGATGAGCTACTCGAAGAAATGGAATCAATTGTGGCCAGCGGCACAAAATTGAATCTCAATTATGCCATCAACGAAATGGTCGATGAATACGAGCAAGAAGAAAT
>CAZZJF010000269.1:0-2251 GCA_964654325.1 uncultured Ferruginibacter sp. | reverse complement strand
TAATTTTTTGATAAAGTGGTACAAGATCATGGTTTCCCTTATTTCTAAACAGGATTACGAGTACGATGTTGATGATTATCAGAACAATTGTAACGATCAATAAAATATCCATAGCTTATCTATTTGCGATGAGAGTGTTTTGTAACGTTTCGTTTGAGTAATCGGCCAAATCCAAACCCGGTACTTCATTGGGATAAAAAGTTGGCTTTTATAAATATGAAATCTAAATCAAAAATAACTGAAAACTCGTTCATCGGCATACTTGGTCTTTATCGTATCCTTTCATCCAGATTAAATCAATATTGAAATACGGCTGAGTTTCATCGTATTGTGAATTAGCATGGCTTGGAAAAAGCGATAATGTAAAAGAACCAGTAATCCCTATTGCCATTCTCCATCGTATTGACAATGGCACTTAATATACCGTATCGATATAAAAAGAAGTACAAGAAATACCATAGCTGAAGGACGTCCTATTGCTGGTATTCGATAGAAATGGAAACACGCTCGCACTTGTCAATATTTTTCGAATCAATTAACCCCTATTCTCTTATGAATAATTTGACTGCATTTATCATACAGTGTAAGTATATAGCTCGTATGACTTGCCTCCAAAATCGGTGGATCCGCTGTTTTTCAGATAACCCACTCAAGTATAGGATCGATTTGTATCATCGTTTGGAACTAAATTTTCGTGTGTCATTTGCAATGGAAGATAACGCTTTGGATTGTTCTGCCAGAAATCGGGTAAATAAAATAATGAAATAACCGAGTAAAGGCAGTAAAATGATATCCAAAACACCAAATCGATTAAATCCAATGAGGTAAAGATTATTATAATAAAAGTATTCATTGCCAAGAAAAAGGGTTGTCAAAAGGGATGAAGAGAAACCAACAATGCCAACCCACGTTCCGGCCCATTCACCGAATGTTTGAATAAAATGAGAAAAAACCGGTGTTGCTGCGAATTCATCACCCTCTTGAAAAACGATAGTTACCTTGTATTTACGATCCCACCAAATCTGAAATCCAATCCACGCAACAAAACAAAAAACCAACCAATTCGTCAAGAAATAAACAACCCCTTTCGAGGGCATATCCAATAAGTTATTATTGATAGCGACAAGCATAATATAGACGGGAAAGACTAGATTCAGAATGGCAATGACCGCATACAGCCAACTGAATGGTTTTCGAAAAAGGGCGCCTTTGTCGATACTATCAAGAAAGGGTCTGATGGATAAAAAAAGTTGGTCTGGCAACCCAGATGCTGGTTCATACTTAGCCTTACTGAGGTCAAAATTAGTTTCGCGTAATTTTTTCCAGGTACCCCATTCACTATTCCAGATCTTGGTATTGGGTCCTATCCGCTGTTCGTCAATTAATGCCTGAACTTCCTCGCGGGTATACTTACCATGTTGTGTTGGATTGTCGATAAAATAGTCCATATAGTTTGAGTTATCGATTTACGATTTATTAATTTAAACGGAAGACGTCCAATACGAATGCGTTACTACACTCATCGTTTTTCTTTTTTCGGAGTTGAATTATGCTAAAGTATAATTTTATTTAATAAGTTTGATTAATTTACTAGTTGACGAGTTTGCTTGTGCGTTTAAAGTCGTTTATGAATCTGATAATCTACTAGCAACATGGTACCGTTTCCTATCCTTGGACTCTTTTGGATTTTTATCTACTTTCTGGGCAGAAAAGAAAACACACAACGGTTAATCTATGTAAGCGATTCTGACGCTAGGGCGAAAAGCCGAAATCCCATATTTTATTCAAACAAACAATTCGTGAATGAAACACTATATCAGTACTACTTTGAACTATTGCAATTATATAGATATGAATTGATCACACCGAAAACAATTGCATTGGCTGAAGCGGAAAGGATACTTGAAATGAAGATAAAGGAAGGCAATCAACAAATTTCCACCAAAGATATTCAGGCTGCTGCCGCGTTTATGATTGATCGCTACCTCTATTTTCATTGTTTAAATTGATTATCGTAAACCTCTTCTTTCAAAAAATGTTTTTTTGATGAGGTTCAAGATGTAATATGAATAGTGAAATAGATCAACATGATTCTTAACCACAGTAAACTAACCGAGTCTCCTTCATGTTGAAATACGTGGCGACTATTTATATGGTTAATGTGACGATTAGTGGTGTGGGGCGAAAAGTTAGTAGTGTTAACTTCTGCAAAAATATTTATCGTGTATGCGTTCACGTTAATTTTAGACGA
>CAZZJF010000268.1:0-2269 GCA_964654325.1 uncultured Ferruginibacter sp. | reverse complement strand
TCGAAGATGGTTTGATGATGATATGCCGGAAAGGACATGCCTGTCACTTTTTCAATAATCAACGCTAAAACAACATAATTCGTATTACAGTAAAGAAAGGATACATTGGGCTTACCGGTTCCTTTGATACTTCGCTTATACAAGCGCATACAGTCGAGTATATCCTGGTTGCTTAGTGGTAAGTCTTTCTTGTATTGAAGGCTGTCTATGAAATAAAGGTAGTTTGGCAATCCGCTTCGATGATTCAGCAGCTGCCGGATGGTTACACCCGGGTAGGGAAAGGGAGTTAAATAGGAGGAGACCGGAGAATCAAGGGCTATTTTTTGTTCATCACACAGTTTCAGAACAGCTACAGCGGTGAATGTTTTACTGGTTGAGGCGATATGAAAAACGGACGAAGCATGGATCGTATCGTTTCCGCCCAAATGCATGGTGCCATTATGCCGCTCAAATATGATTTTACCGTTTTTGGAAACGATCATGCTGCCGTTGAGTGGAATGATTCGAAACGTACTATCGTACCAGTTTTGACTGATCCGCTGAATGGCTGTAATGGCAGAGTCACTCGTTTGCCCAATTCGTTCGATTTCCGTGGCCGATGAATCGGATGAAGCTCCGGTACATGCAGCTAAAACAGACAACGAGAGACAAGCAGCCAATTCTTGAAAATAGTGTGGGCGCAGGATAGACAGGAACTTCACCAGGATAATTTTATCTTTGAATGAAGTTATTATTTATTGCGATGAGTGAAAAGAAAAAGACCAGTTACCCCAAAGAAAAAATTCAGATTTTATTGCTGGAAAATATCAGCGATGCGGCTGTCTCCCTTTTTGAGGCATCGGGCTATATACAAATCAAGCGGTTTGCCGGTGCCCTGACCGAGGAGGCACTCATTCGTGAAATTCGTTCGGTGCATTTGTTGGGCATTCGCAGCAAGACTACCGTATCCAAGGCAGTGCTAGAAGCCGCACCCAAACTGCAGGCCATTGGCTGCTTTTGTATTGGTGTCAATCAAGTAGATCTTCGTGCCTGTATGCAGAAGGGTGTGGCCGTATTCAATGCCCCCTACAGCAATACCCGCAGTGTGGCAGAGCTGGTTATCGGTGCTTCCATCATACTCACCCGGAACATTTTAGATAAACACGAGGCCGCCCATCGGGGTGTATGGTTGAAGGAGGCCAGAGGCGCTCGGGAACTGAGGGGTAAAACGATGGGGATCGTCGGATATGGAAACATCGGCAGTCAGGTAAGTGTGCTGGCTGAAGCACTCGGTATGCGGGTCTTGTTTTATGACAATGAAACAAAATTGCCGCTGGGAAATGCGATGCCTTGTCGCTCGTTGAAGGAGCTGCTCTGTGAAAGCGATATCATTTCGTTGCATGTGCCGGAAACCGAAAGCACCAAGGGCCTCATTCACAAACAAAACCTGAAACGATTCAAAAAAGGATCTGTGTTGATTAATTATGCGCGTGGTGAAGTGGTTGACTTGCACGCCCTTCGGCAATCACTGTTGGATGGACTCCTGGCCGGAGCAGCGGTTGATGTATTTCCGATTGAACCCGAGAAAAACGGAGCTGATTTCTCATGCCCCTTGCAAGGCTTGTCGAATGTGTTGCTCACGCCGCACATTGGGGGCAGTACCGCCGAGGCGCAAACCAATATCGGACAGGACGTGGGATCCAAACTCCTGCAGTTTCTGGAAAAAGGCGTTTCACTGGGATCCCACAGTATTCCGCCATTATCGTTACCGCCGCAGGAAGGGGCCCACCGGATTCTCCACTTGCATACAAATGTACCCGGTGTTATGAGTGAGATTAATGCCGCGCTTAGTAAAAACAAAGTCAACATTCTGGGACAATACCTCAAAACCAACGAAAAAATTGGGTACGTAGTTCTCGATGTGGATAAGCATATCAGCAAAAGCGCCTTGGAGCTCTTGAAAAAAGTCAAACACACCATCAAAGTACGCTTGCTTTATTGAGTGGCCCGCTTTTGTATAACATCATACAGGCTGCGAATACGAACCATAGCTTCTTTTGCTGAAGGGTTTCGTGTAATCGTTGCCGTTTCATTTTTTCTTAGGTCAAAATAATTGTCGGAAAAAACCGCATCGCCATCATCCGTGTACAGATGAATAAAGCGCGCATTTTCGGTTGCGTATATTTGGTATGTATTCGGGCTAGTTTGTGTAAGTACTAACTTCGGATCAGGTAGCGGCCATTTCTTGGGGATGACGGTATCAGCCATGTATGAATGAAGATTCCCTGTT
>CAZZJF010000267.1:0-2271 GCA_964654325.1 uncultured Ferruginibacter sp. | reverse complement strand
GGGTAAGCGGCTATTCGTTTCAAAAATGGCCAGGCTGTCCACCGAGAACCTTATCGCACCTTCAAAAATTGGTTCCCGGTTGAGATCATACACGATTCCGTTGCCCGTGATCACCATCGCCGCAGTGTCGACCCACCAGCTGTCGCGGAGTATGCAAACGCGTCCGTCTTTATAATGCGCCTTTAAGAAAGGTTTTTCCCGCAGGCTGTCGGTATGATGCAGCAGGGCGTTTGTCGAATTGTAATCGTTCCGGAAATGATAAAAACTGTTGCACGCCAAGACGAGCGCTGCGGTCATTAGGGTCATGAAGACCCATTGAAAAGGTCGGGACATCCTGATCTTGATTTACCCTAAGGTAAGATCAGATACAGGCTGGCTCACATGATCGATATCACACACTCACTAGTGTCCGGTTAAGTTTTTTGAAATCATTGCAATTCCTTTAATATCAATGCATTACAAGCTTTTTTGATTTTTCGATTTGATTTGTGTTTCGATAAAAACACAGATGAATCAAGGCCAAACTGTTCTTTCCCAGATTATTGCATTTATCTCCAAGTATGAATTCGACAAGTGTGTTAAGCGATATAATGGAAATCATCGAGTCCGAAGTTTTACATGTTGGGAACAATACATTGTGATGAGTTTTGCTCAATTGACATACCGAGAAAGTTTGCGTGATATAGAATCCTGCCTTGGCGCGATTGGCAGCAAACTTTATCATTCCGGTATTCGGTCTCGAATCTCGCGAAGCACCTTGGCAGAAGCCAATGAAAGGCGTGACTGGCGTATTTATTATGATTATGCCAATGGTCTGATAAAGGATGCGAGACAACTTTATTTGAAGGACTCATCATTCAACCTTGATATTGACAACCTGGTTTATGCATTCGACAGTACAACCATTGATTTGTGTTTGTCACTTTTTCCATGGGCCAACTTCAGGCAAAACAAGGGCGCAATTAAACTTCATACTCAACTTGATTTGCGTGGTTCGATTCCAACATTTATACATATCACCAATGGCAAGGTTCACGATGTGAATGCGATAGATTTGATTCAATTCGAGCCTGGTGCTATCTATATTCTAGATCGTGGTTATACTGATTTTAAGAGGCTAAATAGCATTGACCAAGCCAAATCATTTTTTGTAATACGCGCTAAAGACAATTTGAATTTTAAACGAATCAGTTCTACCAAGACAGATAAATCGAAAGGCGTGATTGCTGATCAACAGGTGTCGTTGTGCGGATTTTATTCCTCACAAGACTATCCAGGCAATCTTCGAAGAATACGGTACAGGGATTTAGAATCAAATCAATCCTACGTTTTCCTAACTAACAATCATCACTTACCGGCATTAACTATCGCAGCACTTTACAAGGAGCGATGGAAGATTGAACTGTTCTTCAAATGGATTAAGCAACACCTTAGGATCAAGTCGTTTTATGGAACCAGTCCCAATGCTGTTTATACGCAAGTGTGGATAGCCATATCGAACTACTTGTTGATTGCCATCATAAAGAAGAAATTGAATCTCCCCCAATCCTTATACTCAATCCTGCAAGTCTTAAGCCTGACACTATTTGAAAGAACGCCACTCAAACATCTCTTGAAAGAGGAAAACAACACAGATTTACCCCCTCCAAACTCTAACCAGTTGATTATCTTCGACTTTTAACCGGACACTAGTGTCACACACTAGCGACCGAAGGTCACATACGTAGCCGCGTTGGTCGCGCCGCTGGTATACAGGCGGAAGCGGTCCTTTGAAAAATCACGTACACGGAAGGTGCGGTTGAGCCGGTTTTCCGGATTGGCGGTGCCGAAGGCGATCTTGACGGTCATGTCGCCCTGTGGAGCAATGTACCAGGTGCCCGCAACCCTCTGGCCCAGCGAATCGGTGGACGTAGCCGTTCCGTCGGTATTGAACACGAAGGTGCGGCCCTTGAACTGGTTCGTATAATAGGTGCCGAGGTCCTGGATCTGGGCCACACGCCAGCTGCCTAGTTCCATGGTGCTCTCCACCGTATCCTCCTTTACAATGGGGTTCTCATCCTTGTTGCAGGAGAGCAGGGTGGTCGCGACGAACACGGAGAGCAGGCTGGCGGCAAGGCGTTTCATGGAAGATTACTGAGATTACGAATGTAGTGAAGGGATGCCTCCCTTGCAAACCCGCTCTGGTTGCGACTTTGGGCAATGCTGATTGTCTGTTGGGGTCCCCGGCAGGAACGGCTGAGGGTCGGCAGATCCGGAATTCATGGATTGGCA
>CAZZJF010000266.1:0-2309 GCA_964654325.1 uncultured Ferruginibacter sp. | reverse complement strand
GAAAACCATTGAGGGAATCCTTGGAAAAGACTTTCAGGTTAAAAGCTGCTATGGCCATATCCGTGACCTTGAAAAAAATGATATGGGCATCGACATTGCCAATCATTTTCAGCCGACCTATATTATCCCCGACGAAAAACAAAAAGTAGTCAAT
Organism: uncultured Ferruginibacter sp.; assembly: GCA_964654325.1. Taxonomy (GTDB): domain Bacteria; phylum Bacteroidota; class Bacteroidia; order Chitinophagales; family Chitinophagaceae; genus Ferruginibacter. Next base: position 2,155 of record CAZZJF010000266.1, on the reverse strand, counting down.
GAACTCCGGTCTCTGGCCAAAAAAGCTGATGAGGTTTGGCTGGCATCGGATGAGGACCGGGAAGGAGAAAGCATTAGCTGGCATCTGGCTGAGATCCTCAACCTAGATCCGCATACCACCAAACGAATCGTATTCCACGAAATCACCAAGCCGGCAATCCTGAAAGCCGTTCAACAACCCCGAACCATAAATATGAACCTGGTCAATGCCCAGCAAGCCCGCCGGGTTGTGGACCGTATCGTGGGTTTTGAATTAAGTCCTGTACTTTGGCGAAAAATTGGCCAGCGCGGCGGACTCAGTGCCGGTCGTGTACAAAGTGTGGCGGTGCGATTAATTGTTGAACGGGAACGGGAAATCAACCGATTCATTGCCGAGGGCCAGTTCCGTCTGGATGCCTACTTTAATGCAACTGACCTTGGCAACCGAGTGGTAACCTTCAAAGCTGAAGGACAAAAATTCACTGAAAAGGAAGATGCCCATGCATTTTTACAACAGTGTATCAATGCCTCCTATACGGTGAAGTCCATTCAGGTTCGTCCGGGCAAACGTTCGCCGGCGCCACCATTCACCACGTCTACTTTGCAGCAGGAAGCCAGTCGTAAACTGGGTTATGGTGTCAGCAAAACCATGATGCTGGCGCAGCGACTGTACGAAAGTGGAAAGATCACGTATATGCGTACAGACAGTGTCAATCTCAGCGACACCGCCTTGCATGCCATTCGAAATGAGATTTCAGCGAGCTATGGCGATAATTATGTTCAGCCTCGTACGTACAAAAATAAAAATGCATCGGCCCAGGAGGCGCACGAAGCCATTCGTCCGACCTACATGAATCAACATTCCGTTGGTGACCCCGAACTGAACCGGTTATACGAACTGATTTGGAAGCGAACGATTGCCACCCAGATGAGTGACGCCGCTTTCGAAAAAACAACGGCTCATATAGAAATAAGCACCAATCAGGAAACGCTGACCGCCACGGGAGAAGTATTGGTATTCGACGGCTTTTTGAAAGTCTATTTGGAAGGATCAGATGATGAAGATTCGGAAGACCAAGAAGGTCGATTGCCTAATCTCAAAGAAGGACAAATACTGGACTTCGTGAAAATGACGGCGACCGAACGATTCAGCAAACATGCCGCCCGTTACACGGAAGCTTCCTTGGTAAAAAAACTGGAAGAACTGGGTATTGGTCGACCAAGCACCTATGCACCGACCATCTCCACCATCATCAAGCGAAACTACGTTGAGAAAAAAGATAAAGAGGCCGTACAGCGCCCCTTTCGAATGCTGACCTTAGAGAAACAGTCGATTCAAGATGAAACTCGCCACGAAAATACCGGCGCCGAAAAAGCCAAATTATTTCCAACCGACCTCGGACTGGTCGTCACGGATTTTCTGAACCAGCATTTTGCTACGGTCATGGACTACTCGTTCACGGCCCGTATGGAAAAAGAGTTTGATGAGATCGCAGAAGGCAAACTCGTTTGGAATCAGATGGTCCACTCCTTCTACACGCCGTTCCATCAAGGTGTTGCCCATACATTGGAAACAGCAGAGCGTGCAGTAGGCGAACGGGTATTGGGTGTTAGTGAAGAGGGTAAACCCATCATGGCCAGGATGGGGAAATATGGTCCTATGGTTCAGATTGGCAGTCAAACCGACGAAGAAAAGCCCCGGTTTGCCCGTTTAAAATACGGACAGAGTATTGAAACTATTTCCCTTGACGAAGCACTGGAACTATTTAAACTACCCTTGCAACTGGGCATGCATGATAACCAGGAAGTGCTGGTGAATGTGGGCCGCTTCGGTCCCTATGTGCGTTGGGGTGAACAATTCATTTCACTGCCCAAAGGCCTCGAGCCCACTGATGTGGATCTGGATCAGGCCATTGCCATCATCCGGCAAAAACAGCTTGAAGATGCCCCCATTGGCTTTTTTCAGGAAAAACCAATTACCAAGGGCAAAGGACGTTTTGGCCCCTTCATCAAGTGGAACGACCTGTTTGTAAACGTACCTCGTACCGTTTCGTTTGATACCCTGACTCTGGACGACTGCATTCCGTTGCTCGAAAAGAAAATAGAAAAAGAAGCCAACCGATTCATCTGCCAGTGGCCCGAGGATAAAATCGCCATTGAAAACGGCCGTTGGGGGC
>CAZZJF010000265.1:0-2340 GCA_964654325.1 uncultured Ferruginibacter sp. | reverse complement strand
CATCATCAACAAAGACGCTGTATAGACCCTTGTTTTTATAGAATTGAATGTCCTCAATTTTTACTTTCTCAAAAATAGATTTTATAGCTCTGAATTGATACTCATCAATCTGGTAGTTTAAAGCTGCTTTTCTTTTATTTCCGGCAAAGACAACCCTTTTCATCTCTTTCAACATTAAAATAATTTGCTCTCTCTCCCTTGATTTTAATTGTGATACTTTATCAAACAGTCGAATATTCGATGCTTCAACGACTGATAAATAAGGGGCAATTTTTTTTCTGGCATCTGCTAACGTAATTGGCTCGTACCAACTACCGACGATTTTATCAATTTCTTCACGGGTTGTGTCAAGAGGCTGTAATCCTGTAAGTTGGCCTACTTGTTGTCTTTTTTTAAAGTAAACCCAATCAGCCATATGATTGATCTCTACTGCACTTAAAGAATCTAACTCAGATCGATCAACTAAACGCCACGAACAATCATCACATCGTAAATTTGACTGCGCATTCGTCACACAAGATGAGAAAATAAACAAGTAAACAATTAACCATTTCCGTAACATACATTAATTGGACTTTACCGCGCATTGATGTATCGCGCTGGCCATTTCCTGAATCAGGGAAGCGTCTTTTTCGATAGCATTTCCGATCACCACCACATCAGCCCCGGCTTTGCAATTCAGAAAAGCTTTTTCGGGATCCGTGATTCCGCCCCCAACAATCAACGGGGCCTGAATGGAAGACGAAACGGCGTTGATCATGGACTCACTGACGGGTTGTTGGGCGCCACTGCCTGCATCCAGGTACATAAGCTTCATGCCCAGCATTTCACCGGCCATGGCTGTACAAACCGCGATATCATTTTTGTTAGAGGGTATCGGACTGGCATTGCTGATGTACGAAACGGTTGTTGGCGCACCGCCATCGATCACCATATAACCGGTTGATAGAATCTCCAATCCGCTTTGGCGAACAAAAGGAGCCGATACCACGTGTTGGCCGATTAATAAGTCGGGGTTTCGACCGCTGATTAGCGACAGATACAGCAACCCATCGGCCGCAGGACTTACCTGACTGGAACTGCCGGGAAATAATATCACCGGCGCGTTCGTCATCGTTTTGATACGAAGAATACACTGTTCGAGATTATCGGATACCACCAGGCTACCTCCTACGAATAAATAATCGACGCCGGCATCAACCGTCCGGGGTATCAGGGTATCGAGGATCTGGTCATTGACTTTGTCGGGATCGATCAGCACCGCAAAGGCCGGTTTCCGTTGTTGCTTACGCCCCAACAGATCAGTGTATATTTTTCCGGCCGGAATTAGTGCTGACATCCCTGCAAAAATGTAGCTTTTTTTGTTCTTACAGAAATATTAACGAGCCGCTGTTGAACACATAAAAAACCGGCTGCGGAATAGTGGTACATTTGTATATGCAACCGTTTGTTCATGAAATACGCTATCAAACCGCCCGAAGTGGTGGCAAAGGCGGACAACATGTGAATAAGGTGGAAACCATGGTGGAAGGCATCTGGCATGTGGGCGATTCGGCCTATTTTACCGATGCGGAAAAAGAGCGCATCCGGCAAAAACTCGCCACTCGGATCACCACGGCGGATACGTTGCGGGTTCGAAGCCAGGCGGCCCGGTCGCAACGCGAAAACAAAGCCATCGTGCTGAAAAAAATGACCGAGCTTATCCAAAAAGCACTGATCGTACCCAAAAAGCGAAAACCAACCAAACCGACCATCGCGTCTACCCAAAAACGACTGGCGCATAAAAAACAAACGACCGAAATCAAACAAGGTCGAATGAAAATCAAGTCTCATGAATAAATGGCTACTCTTTATCGGATGCTGGTTTTGGATGCCATTGGCTAAGGCACAAACCACCGAAAACGGTTTGGTCGAGCTCTTATTCACACACGTGGTTGATGAAAAACCGCTGGTTTTGCATGATAGTCTTTATTGGAATCCTCACCATGAACCTTATACTGTAAAAAAACTGAAATACTACCTGACCGATTTTTATCTAGACAATCTACAACTGAACATTGGCAATGACTCCTATGTATTGATAGATGCTTCCAACGAATACAATATTATTCGGGCCACCATTCCAGCGGGCAACTATCATACGCTCCGGTTTAAATTAGGTGTCGATAGTGCCGATAATTGCAGTGGGGCACAAACCGGTGCGCTCGATCCGGCTAATGACATGTTCTGGACCTGGAACAGCGGCTATATTTTTTTTAAATTTGAAGGAAGCAGTGATTCGTCAATGGCAGACATGAACAGACTGGAGTATCATCTTGGTGGTTACAAGTCAGGACAGGG
>CAZZJF010000264.1:0-2351 GCA_964654325.1 uncultured Ferruginibacter sp. | reverse complement strand
TATAATGATGTTCGTAAGGTTGTACCCGATGCGCAAAACCTGGATCCCGCACTAAGAAAGCCACTGGGTTTGACCGAACAAGAAAAAAAAGACCTGATCGCCTTCTTACGAACCCTTACGGACAAACGATTCATGAAGTAATCCAACGTGATTCGTAAGGTCAATTTGCTTCACATAGACCATTGTACAATTTTGCGCATTATGCGTTCCTTTAACAAAAAATTAGTCAGCGTCATCGCCGATATCTGATGGAATTACATATCTTGGTCATAACTAAAACTGAAAGCCATGAATACCGAAAAAACAAAAATTCTACTGTGTGAAGATGACACCAACCTGGGCATGGTATTGAAAAACTATCTGGAACTTCATGACTTTGACGTCACGCTCGAACGAGACGGACGACTGGGACTGGCTGCCTTCCAGCGCGAAAAATTCGACATCTGTTTACTGGATATCATGATGCCAAACATGGATGGCTTTACGTTGGCCGAAGATATTCGGGATATCAACCCGGACATTCCCCTGTTCTTTCTGAGTGCGAAAACCATGAAAGAAGATATCATCCAGGGTTACAAGCTCGGGGCAGATGATTATATCACCAAACCATTTGACAGCGAAGTTCTACTGCACAAGATCAAAGCTATCATCAAACGAAACGAAGAACAAAACCGGGAAACAGCTGATGCGGTATTCACGATTAGTCAGTACCATTTTAATCCAAAACTGCGGGAACTGACATTCAATGGTAAAACGCAAACTTTGTCGCCCAAAGAAAGCGATCTGCTGAAATTACTGGCCGAATACAAAAATGAATTATTGCCCCGCGAGAAAGCATTGAAAAAAATCTGGGGTAGTGATACCTACTTCAATGGCCGAAGTATGGATGTGTATATCGCCAAACTTCGTAAGTTGCTCAAAGAGGATGAAGCCATCAAGATTGTCAATATCCATGGAAGCGGATTCCGTCTATTGATCACAGAGGAATAACTTTCGATTTTACTCACCGAATAAATTGGATTGCGTGCCGCCTTTGTGCGGCACTTTTCCTGCATGGGTGTAGGCTTTTTCGGTCACCTCTCTTCCGCGCGGTGTGCGCACCAAAAATCCCTCCTGTATCAAAAAAGGTTCGTAGACCTCTTCCAGGGTACCCGATTCCTCTCCCACCGCGGTCGCAATCGTGGTAATACCAACCGGACCGCCTTTGAATTTATCGATGATCGTGTTCAGGATTCGGTTATCCATTTCATCAAGACCATGCTGATCCACATTCAGGGCTTTCAACGCATGTTGGGTGATGGCAAGATCGATTCGACCATTCCCTACTACTTGTGCAAAATCACGTACCCGACGCAATAAGCCATTGGCTATACGGGGTGTTCCTCGGCTTCGGCGGGCAATTTCGGCTGCTGCTTCCGATGTGATTTTCGTTTGCAAGATGGCCGCATTCCGTAACAGGATATGCTGGAGCGTATCGGCCTGATAGTACTCGAGTCTTGATTTGATGCCGAAACGTGATAACAACGGAGCCGTTAGCAAACCGCTGCGGGTGGTGGCACCAATGAGCGTAAACGGATTCAGATTGATTTGAACGCTGCGGGCATTCGGACCGCTATCGATCAGGATATCAATCCGAAAATCCTCCATGGCAGCATAGAGGTATTCCTCCACCACGGTGCTGAGGCGGTGGATTTCGTCGATAAACAACACATCATTGGGCTCAAGGTTGGTCAGCAGTCCGGCCAGGTCGCCGGGTTTTTCAATAACCGGTCCGGATGTTTCTTTGATATTTACCCCCATCTCATTGGCAACAATCCGTGATAAGGTGGTTTTACCCAAACCGGGAGGACCGTGAAACAACACATGGTCCAGCGCTTCACCGCGAAGTTTGGATGCTTTGATAAAAACCGTGAGGTTTTCGATGATCTGCGATTGCCCGCTAAAATCGCGTATTAGTCCGGGACGAATCCGGTTCTCAAATTCCTTATCAGCCAATTGCTGGTTGTCTTTTTGAGGATCGAGATGCGGGTTGGACATAATGTGTCTAGGTAAAAGAGGCTATTCGGATAGCAAACTACTGCAATTTATGTCAATATTTTGATGATCCTCTTTAACCGGCAGTTTGGTCTTCTATCAGGAGTAATTTATTATTCTCGTATCTAAAAATTAGTAAAATAGTAAACTCTCCCTCGGAGCCATATTTAGAAAAATAGTGGAAGGCCTCCTCTGATGGAATTATTTCTGAATGTGATTCCCTTGAATTTGAAAATTTGACTAAATTACCTTCTATACTTATACTAAACCCTCTACCCATAAGACCATCATCAACAAAGACGCTGTATAGACCCTTG
>CAZZJF010000263.1:0-2367 GCA_964654325.1 uncultured Ferruginibacter sp. | reverse complement strand
TTCATGGTTACTTGTCTTCTAAACCAAGAGGTTTGTGTGAGTGCCGGTGAAATATAATTTTGTTGAGTGCTTGTTCCGGGCGCATTGGCATAACCGGCCGAAGCACTGGTCGTACTAACCAACCACTGATATTGAGGAGAGAAACCGGCAGGACCGGCAGGTAGAGTTCCGGTCATCAGGTTAGGTGCTGAGCCCGAACAAATCGTTTGCGCGTTTGAAATATAATTGTTGGTAATGGTCGGATTGATGAGAATGGTCGTACAATACAAACCCACACGACCACAGGCATCGGTCACTTTAAACTGTATTGTACAAACGGTAGGAACATCCACGGTTGGAGCAATGAATGTTGCTGTAGTGTTGTTGGAAGAGAATATACCATTCAAATCGGAAACCCACTCCGTTGATGCAATTGGCGAGGTGGTTGGCGGTATGGAAACCTGAACCGTTACCGATTGACCCGAGTTGGCAGATGAGGGAATGGACACCGGTACAATTCTCGGCCTGGTCCCAATTCCCGCCCTCAGCAGAAAACTGGCATATATCCTTGCTTTAGCCACATTATCCGATTCACTTACGCCACTCTCAAAATCGTGCCCAGACAAATACATGACCATCCCTTTTGTATTATCCCCAAACGCTCTTCCATACGCAAGAATCGCTGCGTTGGTGGGATAGGTAATGCTGTTGTTGGTATAGTTTGATTTATAAATGGCAACTTTTGTGCTTGATCTCCACCCTGCCGCATTCGGAACATAAATTTTTTCAAAAGCGCCATCATTGTTGATGGCCCGATCCACGGTATCTACAAATTGCATGAACGGATCGGCGGCAATACCGCCAGTCTCCAATCCGACGCCGGTTGAATAGGCATATGGAAGTGTCGGACTGCCATGTTGATTGTACGGAATCAAACCGTTATTACTCAAGAAATTCAGTCTTCGTGTACCGCTTGCCGTTAAGTTTTCGATAAAACTTACCGCATAACAGGATCCAAAAAACCAGCCCCGATTATTAATGAAATTCCACAGTGAATCTCGTTGCGCCAGGGACCAGTTTTGGGGTTCGGCATGAGGTAATACGTAAATATCATCACAGTTGGTGATGGCACTCGGAATACCGCCAAGGGTATAGGCTTCGGCAGGAATGCCCGCCCGGTTGTAAAATCCACTCTGAATCAAACTGCCATTAGCAGCATCCAGCACAACTCTTGGAATCCGTGTCACCAACTCAAAGTATGGCGGAGTAAATGTTGTAGAGGCATACCTGACAACCACGCCTTGAGCCACCCAAGAATTGATAACCGATTGTACTTGTGATAAATAACCTGCCGGAATGATAAAAGGACCACCTCTGTAGGTATACCCATCCAGCGTAAAATCGGCAGGATCTGATTTTGGCCATGGATTGGTGAATGTTTTATTGGTATTGATGGCCCAGTAAACCGGAATTTTATACACGTTGACGAGTTGATAAACCAGGCCGTAAGGCTTGATACCATTGTTATATGACTGTGGCTTTACGCCCATATCGATGATACAGGATCCGGCCTGAAAGGTTCCGGGACTCTCACAAAAGGTAGAGCTGGGCATACTGATAACCACCGTTACCGGTGTTCCTGTACATCCGGTCAACCCGGGTGTAATGACATAGGTTATCTCACCAACACTGGTGCTTGGATTATATACTTGCTGATTGATCGGCCCGGGCACGGGTGTGGCTTGCGCACTGAAGCCCACAATGCTGGGATTATTGGTTGTGGCTGTCCAAGTGTATTGTGTTCCCGGAATCGAACCATTTAAAGTGATGTTGACAAAATTACCACTATATACATAGGTGTTGGTTGGCACAGCCGTTACCGATGGTGCTGAGTTAGAAACAGTGATCGTATAGGTAGATGATGCGGTACAACCACTTGCATTGGTGTAAGTATAAGTGATGATATGCGTGCCAACGCCAGCTGTTGCGGGATTAAAGAAACCGCCACTCACTCCCGGTCCACTGTAGCTTCCTCCGGCCGGCGATGCACCGGTCAACTGAAAAGCTGCGGCAGAAACACAAGCTCCCAAGTTGGCAGGACAAACAACAGTAGGTTGAGCATAAATACTGACGTTGGTTGAAACCGTATTAGAACACGTACCGGCAAACGTATAAACAATCTGATACGTGCCGGGCGTACTTGCCCCGGGATCTATAGAACCGGTTGTTCCATTCAATGAAAGCCCTGCCGGTGTAGAGGTATAACTGCCACCAGCGGGTGCATTCCGAGTAACATTGACGGTTCCGATACTCGGATTGGCACAATATGAAAGTGCAGGATAACTAATTGAATTGGCATCATTGATGATGGTGACGGTTGTACTCGTA
>CAZZJF010000262.1:0-2374 GCA_964654325.1 uncultured Ferruginibacter sp. | reverse complement strand
GAATTCGCCGGGCACTTTCGTCGCCGGTCAGGAGACTCTGTATTGGCACATTCGCATATTTCTAGGATTTATTTCTGAGTGTCGCTTGCACAATCATTCCAATAATCATGAAAACGACCGAAATAAAAAGGATAGAGATTGTCATACTCTTTTTCCCATTGGGTTCAAAAATCATACCTCTCGCTGATTATGACAAAATTGCGCGTTTTTGGGCTATACAGTATGCCAATATCAGCTAGTAGAACCCTCGTTGAATTGACTAAAGATATTCTTGACGAAACCAAAATCATCTGATCCTGTCTCATAGTACCGTGCCGAAGAAAAAAAATAGTTAATGTCAACATCTGTCAGTTGCCCCTTTTCGATTACCGTGTTTGCGTGCATTTGATTGAGCTTTTTATATATTATACGACGTGAGATAAGTTCATGTGCAATAGAATCTCGCTTCCAAATTTGATATTTTTTGTTGGCTACCTTGACTTTAAATTGCCTTTCCAGACCTTTTTGTGTCACTTTTCTTTTTAGGTCTCTGGCTGTACTTTTCATGAATGTTGCCAACGGCATTTCTTTTCCGTAAAAGCCATGTTGTTGCCAGATTACGTGAATGTAATTGGGCATGATAACGAATCCGTAGATAGTGACGAGTTTTTTAGCGGTGAGATTATCGAGGACATCAATGATTTTTTCCTTTTGAACGTCGTCTTCCAGGAGTGGGTATCCGTTATGTATCATGGCTGTCCAGAAGTAGATTTTGTGCAGTGTTTGGAACGACTTTCGTTGATTTTTCAGTTGAATCTTCATCATTACTCATATAATCAATATGAAAGGTGGTTTATCGGACTGCAAAATAACGAGTTGGGATAGGGTCTGTCAAGGGATAATTGACGAATTATGGGAAGAAAATAGTCGATTTGTTTTGTTGGTTCGAACCGTATACGAATCAGGCACGAACCAGATTCGAACCGTACACGAACCAGGCACGAACCAGATTCGAACTGTACACGAACCAGGCACGAACCAGATTCGAACCGTACACGAACCTGGCACGAACCAGGTTCGAGCCACATACCTCCCATGCACGAACCTGTTTATTCCAGAGCGCCCATAATAAAAAAAGCCCCGACTCCGGGGCTCATGACATCATAAGTTAGAACATTATTTATACTGCTCTGCCAATCCGGCTGCCAGTTCTGTCATTTTCTTTAAGCCGTCTTCTGGCAGGTTTCCTTTTTTGAACGCATCCAAAATGTCGGCGTGCTTATTCTCCATCTCCATCAGGAAATGATCTTCAAACGCTCTGACATTCTTGACAGCCACATTTTTCAATAAGCCCTGAGTACCTAAATAAATGATCGCTACCTGCTTCTCCACAGAAAACGGTGTGTACTGAGGTTGCTTCAGGATTTCCACGTTACGGGCGCCTTTGTCGATCACATTTTTAGTAGCCGCATCCAAATCACCACCAAACTTAGAGAAGGCCTCCAGCTCGCGGTAAAGGGCCTGGTCAAGCTTCAACGTACCAGCAACCTTTTTCATGGATTTGATTTGCGCATTACCACCTACCCGACTTACCGAGATACCAACGTTAATGGCCGGACGAATGCCCGCATTGAACAAGTTGCTCTCCAGGAAAATCTGTCCGTCGGTAATGGAGATTACGTTGGTAGGAATATAAGCCGATACGTCACCGGCCTGTGTTTCAATAATAGGAAGAGCCGTCAATGAACCACCCCCTTTCACTAAATGCTTGATGGATTCAGGCAAATCATTCATCTGAGCCGCAATCTCATCTTTGGAAACCACTTTCGCAGCACGCTCCAACAAACGGCTATGCAGATAGAATACATCCCCGGGATAAGCCTCCCGTCCGGGTGGACGACGAAGCAACAAAGACACCTCCCGGTAGGCAACCGCCTGCTTAGACAAATCATCATATACAATCAGTGCTGGGCGACCGGTATCACGGAAGAATTCACCAATAGCAGCACCCGCAAATGGCGCATAGAACTGCAATGGCGCCGGATCAGACGCAGAAGCCGATACAATAGTCGTGTATGCCATGGCACCATTCTCTTCCAAGGTCTTCATGATCCCCGCAATTGTAGAGGCTTTCTGACCAATAGCTACATAGATACAATAAACCGGTTTGCCGGCATTGTAAAATTCTTTCTGGTTGATAATGGTGTCAATCGCGATAGCCGTTTTTCCGGTCTGACGGTCACCAATGATCAACTCCCGTTGACCACGACCAATCGGAATCATCGCATCAATCGCTTTTACACCGGTCTGCAGCGGTTCTTTTACCGGCTCACGGAAAATAACACCAGGCGCTTTACGTTCCAGTGGCATTTCATACAACTCTCCTTTCAATGGT
>CAZZJF010000261.1:0-2383 GCA_964654325.1 uncultured Ferruginibacter sp. | reverse complement strand
CCGATTGAAAGCCGTCGCAAAATCGGATACTTGCCCGAATCCAATCCGCTCTACACCGATATGTATGTTCGGGAATACCTTGCCTTCGTAGCCGGCTTATATCAACTCCGTGATAAACAAAAGCGCATCAGTGAGGTTATCGAACTCACCGGATTGGGTACGGAGGCCCATAAAAAAATCGGTCAGCTCAGCAAAGGATACAAACAACGGGTTGGCTTGTCTGCCGCCATCATCCATAACCCCGATGTGTTAATTCTGGATGAACCGACTACCGGACTCGATCCAAATCAGATCATTGAAATCCGAAAAGTGATTCAATCGTTAGCCGAAACTAAAACGGTGTTATTCTCATCCCATATTTTACAGGAAGTGGAAGCGCTTTGCAAACGGGTGATCATAATCAATAAGGGTAATATCGTGGCCGATGACAGCCTCGAACAATTGAAAGCCGTTGGTTCCACCAATACCAAGGTTTTACTGACCATCAAACAAACCATCCGTGCAGAAGAACTCGCTCAACTCATTGGGATGGGCGACCTCATTAAAACCGGCGATCACAGCTTTGAATTGGTCTGTGAGAATCCAGACATGGCCCGAAAAAAAATCATGGAAACCGCCTTGGCCCATTCACTCGATATCCTGCAACTGCAAAGCGAAGAACAAAACCTGGAACAGATTTTCAAATCATTAACCAATTACCATACATCGAACCCCTCTTAAAAAACGAACATCATGAGTTACATTGCCTCCATTCATGCCAGACAAATTCTCGACAGCCGCGGAAATCCCACGATTGAAGTGGATGTATTAACCGAAAATGAGCGCCTTGGTCGGGCGGCCGTACCGAGCGGAGCCAGCACCGGCATTCATGAAGCTGTTGAGCTGCGCGACAACAATAAAAAACTGTATGGCGGAAAAAGTGTGCAGAAAGCCGTGAAGAATGTCAACACCACCCTGGCCGATCACCTGCTGGGTTGGGACGTGGCCGATCAAACGGGTATCGATGCCCGCATGATCGAACTGGACGGAACGGAAAACAAAGGAAAGCTGGGCGCCAATGCCCTGCTCGCCGTTAGCCTGGCCGTTGCTAAAGCCGCAGCCCTCGAAGCCAACTTACCCCTATATCGGTACATCGGAGGCACGAATGCCAACATCCTTCCGATTCCGATGATGAATATCCTGAACGGAGGGGCTCATGCCGATAATAAAATCGATTTCCAGGAGTTCATGGTAATGCCCGTAGGCGCCACCTCCTTCAGTCAGGGTCTGCAATGGGGCGTTGAAATCTTCCACGCACTAAAATCAGTGCTGAAGAAAAAAGGATACAGCACCAATGTAGGTGATGAAGGCGGTTTTGCACCCAACATCCAAAGCAATGAAGAAGCGATTGAAACCGTGCTGGCCGCGATTCACCTGGCAGGGTATAAAACCGGTTCACAGATCGCCATTGCCATGGATGCCGCCAATAGTGAATTGTGGAATGCCAAAGAAAAAAAATACATCTTCCACAAAAGCGACGGAAAAAAAATGACCAGCGAACAACTGGTGAAATACTGGGAGAACTGGGTGCGTCAATACCCGATTGTTTCGATTGAAGACGGCATGGCCGAAGATGATTGGAAGGGATGGAAAATGCTGACTGACACCATCGGTTCCAAATGCCAGCTCGTCGGTGACGACCTCTTCGTAACCAATGTAAAACGGCTTGAAAAAGGTATCCGAGAAAACACAGCCAATGCCCTGCTGGTAAAAGTAAACCAGATCGGCACCCTCACCGAAACCATCCAAGCGGTAACCATGGCACAACATAACGGCTACAATACCATTATGAGTCACCGGAGCGGAGAAACCGAAGACAGCACCATTGCCGATCTCGCCGTTGCACTCAATTGCGGACAAATCAAAACCGGCTCGGCATCACGCAGCGACCGGATGGCCAAATACAACCAGCTGATCCGCATTGAGGAGATGCTTGGACATACCGGCCAGTACCCAACCGGTAAAATCCGATTCGGAAAATAATTCAACGGTGGATGCCGGCAGAAACATAATTTGTGTACCTTGTAGAAAATCCGTTTTATGAAAGAGCGACTGATCTCCCTCTTCCGAAACAAATACTTCCTGGTTTTGGTGTTTTTTGTAGTCTGGATGTCCTTTTTCGATCCGCGTAGCTGGCAGACGATTTATGAAAAAAAACAAAAACTGAAGGAGCTGCAAGCCAAAGAACGTCAAATCACGGAAAACATAGCGGAATGCAGGAAAGACCTTGATTTACTCAACAAAGATGCCCAAAGCATCGAGCGGTTTGCCCGGGAAAACTTTTACTGGCAAAAGCCAAATGAGGAGATTTTCATCGTAAAAACCCCATAAAATTGTTAAAAAC
>CAZZJF010000260.1:0-2408 GCA_964654325.1 uncultured Ferruginibacter sp. | reverse complement strand
TTATTTTGGAAACCATACTGACTAAATTAATAATAAAATAGCAAATCAATTATCTAAATTAATAATTATTAAACTGCTTTCATGTAATTATTTATGGGATCATCGTAGTCCAAACAACACTAAATAATATAAATTGAGTGCACACACTTCCTCCCGATTTTTTTCCTGCACAGGCGAGAACAGACCAAACCCCCGCACAACCCCACCTGCAAATCGACTCGCCAGGTACCCTCTCGGGTTCGGCTGCCGAGGCGTTCTTTTTCATTTCAAATTTTTATACCAAAGTGTCGTCTCCCCCAAACTTAGGCCAGTAGGATTTAGAGTTAATGATGGATATGATTGAATGAAGACTATGATGTGAAAAGAAGGCTGGCCTTCTTTTCCTTTGCGCCTTGATCTTCCTTTCCGTCTTTGCGTGAACCCAACCTTGAACTTTGAACCTTCTCAATGCCTGACAATAAAAAAGCCAACCCCTTTAGGTTGACTTTTTCAGTGGCCTCGCCAGGAATCGAACCTGGATCTGGAGCTTCGGAAACTCTTATACTATCCATTGTACTACAAGGCCTGTACATTAAACGGCTGCATCAGCCCCCCTTGCCAAAACCCACGATGTTGCTGCCAAAAATCTTTACCGCGATGGCGAGCAATATTACGCCAAAAAATTTTCTGATAACCACCATACCACTCGGTCCCAACGCACGCTCGATCCACTTCAGCGATTTCAATACCGCATAAATCACCACACAGTTGATCAGGATGCCGGCCAGGATGTTCAGATCGCTGAAATTCGCCTTTAGACTCATGATGGTGGTGAGCGTGCCGCTGCCGGCAATCAGCGGAAAGGCGATGGGCACCACGCTGGCACTCTTGGGATTGTTGTCGGATTTGAAAAACTCGTGACCCAGTACCATCTCCAGCCCGAGAATGAAAATCACAATGCTGCCCGCCACGGCAAAGGACTTCACATCAAGCCCCAGCATGGCCAGAAACTGACGACCCAGAAACAGAAATATGATCATCAGCGCACCCGATGCCAGGGTGGCCTGGGTGGATCGGATCACCCCGCCCGATTTCTCCCTCAGCGATGCGAGAATGGGCACACTGCCCAGCATGTCGATGACGGCAAACAGGGTGAAACTTACGGTAATGATCTCCTGAAGATTGAACGTTCCTAACTGCATGGGGCTGCAAAGATAACGCCCGTATCTCATGACCTTGCTTGGGCAGGACCCAAAAAAAAACTTCCACGGTGTTCGGCCGTGGAAGCTTTTTTTGACAACCCGCTAGGTTGTCCGGATCTTTTAAAACTTTCGAGGTTTTTCCTCCCCGGAAATCGACTTTCCGGTTGTAGTGTTTTTGGTTTTTTCAATCCGTCGCTTGTTCAAGGCTCCGGGAAAACAGGATGGTTGGATGGTTGGTTTTCGCTTCGGGCTTTGGCCCTGGCTTTAGGATTTTGGCTTTTGGTTGGTTTTCGCTTCGGGCTTTTGACCCTGGCTTTAGGATATTGGTTTTTGGTTGGTTTTCTTTTCGGGTTTTTGACCCGGCTTTAGGATATTGGCTTTCGGTTGGTTTTTCAGGGCTTTTGTTTCACCCGGTATAGGATTTTAAAACGGGAACAGTTATGATTTTTGTTCGCTGTTTTTCTGATGTAAAGATGCCCCCGAAAAAAGGCGTACGCTAGCGCAAAACTGCCCTTTTTTGGCACTACACGAATTACGCCGGAACAGGGGCTTTTACCAACCTGCTGATTCGTAGAAATACGTGGACCTCGAAAAATTTCTAAAATTTTTTGTGCAGCAACACAATAAAGGCTTGGCAGGGGCGTTTATAGTACGGTTTTTCATAGGATATTGGATTTAAAACGGGCTGTATTTCTATACGGCCTTTTTTTATTTTCCGCCCTTCTTGTCTTTCGCTATCAACAGTTTATACATTCTTTCCACTTCCTCTGTATCGGTTTTCGACAGAGCCTCCCGGTTTTTGATCCGGGTTTGCTGAAAAAGCATCCGCTTATGTGTCGGATACAAGGCCAAAATGGCCTCCAGTTGTCTTTTCAGCTCCCCATCCTCCTCTTTTACCGCTACTGATGCCGGTTTTTCCGATTTATACCGGGTGGGCATCTTTTTGATGATGGCCTCCAGGGTAGCCAGCCTTGCCGGAGCCACCTTTCCGGTTTTCTGCGCCTTGGCATACAACCCTTCCAGCTGTTTCTTGCTCAGAAAACCCCGTTCGCGGTATTGCTGCAATAAGCTGTTCACAAATACCGAAGTGGGCAGGGCCGAAACCGTAACCTGCAGCACATCATGAATCACATCCACATCGGGTCTTTTCAATTGCATGTTCTTCCATTTAAATAAGGCAAAGGATATGCCATTTGTTGATAAGGGTCTGTTAGAAATACTGCACGG
>CAZZJF010000259.1:0-2426 GCA_964654325.1 uncultured Ferruginibacter sp. | reverse complement strand
GCCAATGGCAATATTATTACTTGCAAAGCCTAGTGTTGAAAGAATTCCTGCCACAGTTGATTGACCTGTTCCACCGCTTGCAACTGGAATCACACCTGTAATTTTAGACCCAGCAACTGAAGTGATTTTGGCATCAGTCACAGCACCATTAGCAATTTTAGCCGAAGTTATTGAATTGTCTGCCACGCCAGATGCGGCCGTTGCAGCTGCAATAGCTGCAGTTGTATAAGCAGTAGTGGCAATCTGTGTCGAATTAGTGCCAGGGGCAGCCGTGGGAGCCGTTGGAACACCTATTAAAGCTGGAGAAGCTATTGGTGCTTTAGTACTTAAAGCCGTTTCAGTAGCAGCCGATATCGGCTTCGCTGCATCACTCGTATTATCCACAGAACCTAATCCAACCATCGATTTATCGATTCCTGAAACCGTCCCAGTAAATGTAGGCGAATTAATTGGCGCATAATTGTTCAAATCCGTCAAGGCCGCTTTCGTCGCCAGCATCGTCGTATCCGCGGTAACAGCCATATGTGCCTCTAATGCCGAAACCGTTGCTTTTAGTGCCAATGCCGCATTCACATCCGCCACATTCGCTTTCAAATTCAATGCCGCCTGTGTTGCCGTCGAAATCGGTTTGTCTGTATCCGCCGTATTATCTACGTTGCCTAAACCTAAGTTTGCCCGAGCCGCTACGGCCGTAGTGGCACCTGTTCCACCACCCGCAATTCCTAAAGTGCTTCCTAATTTTCCTGCTGTTTCAGCGAAAAGTGCATAAGGGGAGTAGCTTAGTTTTTGATCAGACACTTTCGTATAGGATGCGCCATTGTTAAAACTAACAAATACTTGCAAAGATTTTTGTGTAGCATCCCAAGTTATCGCATTGAAAGCAGTGTTTGCAACAGAGCCAATGGTTAGATTTACTAAGCCATAGGCATCGGTTTTCGTTTGTTGTACTTCTTCAAATTGGATCGAAGTTCCTGAAACGATCACAAATTTCACGGAGACATTTCCGTTCACTAAAGGCTGACCCGATATGTCAGATCCTGGCAATTCGATTTTTGCAGGATCTAAAATTACTGCTTGGTAAGAGATTCCTTTTTGGGCCTTTGCCACAATAGAAACAAATAATAAAATAAATAGTACTAGTTTTTTCATGGTAGTAGAACAAATGAATGAGGAATTATTTCGTGGCTATTTTTAGGCCAAAACTGAAGGTAGAAGGAACAAAATTCAGTGTAGAAGAACCGAAGGTGTTCGTATCTAGATGTTGAAAAGACGTATAAACGGAGATCTGATCGTTGACCTTTTTCGTGATGGACAAGGTATAACCCACCGAAAATTTTAATCCACTAAATTGGTCGTCGCTAGTAAGATCTAGGTATTTATTTTGCAGAAACTGGGTACCGTTAACAAGAGTTTGAACGGCTGCAGAAGCTTTGGCAGAAACCGTCAAACCATGAAGTCCGGTGTATGAGGGTCCAATTCCACCCGTTAATCCCATAAAATCCGCTTGATAGGAGAAAGGAATATTTTGCACATCTCCCACATTATTGTATTGATTGTAGGCTAAACCCACATCGTACACAAAAACTTTCGACAGTTTATTTTCACGGGATAAAACTAAATGAAGGCCAGAAGCAGATTTCAAAAAGTCAGGATTATTACCAGTAGAATTAGTGAAAACATAACGGGTGATGTTGTTGCCAGCTTCAAAATTCCAAGTTTGGGCATTGAGCTGCAAAACAATAAATAAAGCAAAGAGGAGGGTAAAAATGGATTTCATGGAACTGTATTGAATCGTGAAGTTCAATATTAGTTCAATAGAGTCCGGAAATAAATTTTTAAGACAATTGGCTTGTTTCGATTCGCCCAATTGAATCAAATTGTCAGGAAAGCTTTTTCAAATAAGCAGAAGGTGATTCTCCCGTTTGTGCTTTAAAGGCCTGAATAAAATTAGAACGAGATTTGTATCCACAGGCCTTACCTACACTTTCTAGGGTATGGGTATTTGCCTCCCCAGCATTTAAAAGTTTTATTGCTTCTTCAATACGAAGCTGGTTTTTCCACTTTAAAAAGGTAATACCTTGGTGATTATTAAAATAATAGGTCAAAACATGTTCAGGCGTAGAAATGGCAGAAACTAAGTCCGATAAAGAATATCCCGGTTGTAAATATTTTTTTTCAAGCAGATGAATCTCCAATAGCTTTTCAACTTGCCTCAAGCGTGTTTTTGATATTTCTACACTTTTTGCAACTGAAGAAATTTCCTCATTTAATTTAATTACATCGCTAATAGATGTCCCAGATGAGAATTGAAGTCCATAGAGTATTTTAGGAAAGAAATAAATCGTTACAATCTGCGCAGACATGACTACGGTAGCCACCGTTCTTCCAATTCCATGTTCATTCATAATCAACAAAAAATGATTTTG
>CAZZJF010000258.1:0-2442 GCA_964654325.1 uncultured Ferruginibacter sp. | reverse complement strand
TATCCCCTTACTCAATATGTGTGGCGAAAAGTTAGCAAGGGAAGAACTTCTTCCTCCCTTCTGGGGCATGTGGCTCGCCGTTTTTGGATTGATTCCGGTTGGCATTTTTCTGACCTACAAATCCATTCATGATTCGCAAGTATTCAATCTGGAAGCCTACACCCGCTTATTTTCCGTGTTTAGCAAACAAACGAAAAAAACACTTCCAACAACTGCACATGAAACCATCGACCAATAGCCGTAGACACTTTTTAGGTAATATCCTCAAAGGAGGATTGGCCACTGTAATTGGAACGCCCCTGATTCAATCATTGGCCCAAGCCACCAATCATCCACTTTTTAACGACAAGACGGGACCATTAACCGGATTCGACCAAACACCGCTCCCCTATACCTATCAAGCCCTGGAGGACATTATCGATGCGCAAACCATGGAAATCCATTATTCGAAACATGCGGCCGCCTATGCCAAAAATGCCAAAGAAGCCGCGATAGCCGAGAAGATTGATATCAGCCAGCCCATCGAAACGATACTCGGAACAATCACAAATTATTCTGTCAAACTACGAAACAATGCCGGCGGACATTTCAACCATGAATTATTCTGGCGTTGCATGCGACCGAAAACAAGCAACAACCAACCAACAGGTGAATTGATGCAACGCATAACCAACACATTTGGGCATTTTGACACATTCAAACAACAATTTTCAGAAGCTGCCAAAACCCGGTTCGGCAGCGGTTGGGCCTGGCTTTGTGTGGATATAACCGGAAAACTGGTGATTGGCAGTACCGCCAATCAGGACAACCCACTAATGAATATCAATAGTGTAGACATTCAAGGATTTCCGATCCTCTGCCTGGATGTCTGGGAACATGCCTATTACCTGAAATACCAAAACAAGCGGGCTGATTACATACAACGCTGGTGGGATTTGGTTAACTGGGATTTTGTAGCTAGCCGGTTACAAGCAGCTAAATAAGTTAAGGTCTTGCATGCCTTTTCCCCGTAAATTGCAACCCTTGTTCAACCTTTAATGATTAAGCATATGGAAGCCTGGAAAGCATATCAACAACAACATGCCGAACGATTTTTACAAGAACTCCTTGACCTGCTGCGCATACCCAGTGTCAGTGCCAAGTCGGAGCACAAAAACGATATGGTTCGCTGTGCGGAAGCCTTCAAAACCCGTTTACTGGAAGCCGGAGCCGATCATGTAGAAATATATCCTACTGAAGGACATCCAATCGTTTATGCGGAGAAAAAAATAGATCCGTCCAAACCAACCATCCTCGTCTACGGCCATTATGATGTACAACCGCCGGAACCGCTCGACCTTTGGAAAAGTGGTCCGTTCGAACCAACCATCGTCGACGGAAAAATATACGCCCGGGGCAGCTGCGACGACAAAGGACAGGTATACATGCACGTCAAAGCCCTGGAAACATTGGTTAAAACAAACAGCCTGGCCTGTAACATGAAATTCTGCATCGAAGGCGAAGAAGAGATCGGTTCACCTAACCTTGGTAAATTCGTTGCACAAAACAAAGCATTACTCAAAGCGGATTGCGTACTGATCAGCGACAGCGCCATGATCAGCCTGGATACACCTAGCATTGATATTGGTGTACGCGGATTGAGTTATGTAGAAGTGGAAGTTACAGGACCCAACCGCGACTTGCACAGCGGCGTGTACGGCGGTGCGGTAGCAAACCCCATTACCATGCTGGCCAAGATGATTGCATCGCTGCATGATGAAAATAATCGCATCACGATTCCGGGTTTTTATGAGGATGTACTCGAAGCCACAGACGAAGAGCGAGCCCTGATGGCAAGAGCGCCATTCAATGAGAAAGAATATGCCGATGATCTGGGCGTGCAGTCGCTCTGGGGCGAAAAAGGCTATACCACCAACGAGCGAACCGGCATCCGTCCAACACTGGAACTGAATGGCATCTGGGGTGGCTATACGGGTGAAGGTGCTAAAACCGTTCTGCCTTCGAAAGCCTTTGCCAAAATATCCGCACGACTGGTACCGAACCAGCAGTCTGATAAAATCACCGGTTTGCTACAGGCGCACCTGACAAGCATCGCACCGGCCGGTATTGATGTAAAGGTGTCTTTTCATCATGGTGGCGAACCCTACATCACGCCCATCGACAGCATTGCATACAAAGCGGCTTCCAAAGCCATGGAGACTACCTTCGGCAAAACGCCTATTCCGGTTCGAGGGGGTGGCAGTATTCCCATTTGCGCCCTATTTGAAAAAGAACTGGGTATCAAAATCGTATTCATGGGCTTCGGACTTGACAGCGATAACCTGCATAGTCCGAACGAAAAATATGACATCGCCAACTACTACAAAGGCATCGAAACCATTCCATATTTTCATACCTATTTTGCGGAGATGAATGCATAATAGCCGTTTAGTGAGCTAAAAA
>CAZZJF010000257.1:0-2515 GCA_964654325.1 uncultured Ferruginibacter sp. | reverse complement strand
TAATTTTTTAGCCAGTCAGGGCATTACTCGAAAAACGGATGCCGGTCCGAATTGGATGTTGTTTGATGATTTCAATAAACTGGATTCAAGGGGGAGTATCGGAAGGGCCATCTCGTTCGGAAACAGTCAGGATGCCGTGCTGAATGCCACCCTGAACCTGCAACTACATGGGTATATTGGGGACAGTCTTGAGTTGACAGCCGCACTCACCGATAACAACATGCCGATACAGCCCGATGGGAATACCGCTGAATTGAGAGACTTTGATCGCATATTATTAGAGATAGGGAAAAAACAGTGGAAGCTCAGTATGGGGGACATCGATGTGCGTCCGCGTGATTATGCGTTTGTTCGTTTCTCGCGGAGAATTCAAGGACTTTCCTTTACACAGCAATCACGGGAATCACAAAGAGTAAAAAATGCTTTTCAAGTTTCAGCGTCCGTTGCGAAAGGTAAATACAATCGGGCGCAGCTCCTTGCGCAGGACGGCAATCAGGGACCTTACCGTTTACCGGGTGCAAACAACGAGCTCTTTTTTGTGGTATTGGCGGGCACCGAACGGGTTTTCATTGACGGTGTATTGATGCAACGTGGCGAAGACCAGGATTATGTCATCAATTACAACACCGCCGAAATCACGTTTACGCCCCGGCAAATGATTAATCGCGACAAGCGGATACAGGTTGAATTCGAGTACGCAGACCGTAATTACCTGAACACGCAGCTTTGGCTGAACGACCGGATTCAATTGGGCAGCAAAGCGTCTGTTCGCGCCGCGGTCTACCTGAATACCGATGCCCGTAATGCGCCCATTGACCTGGTATTAACCGATGTGGAACGTCAACTGATGTTCAATGTGGGCGACAGCATTCAAAATGCTCGGATCCTCAGTGCGTTTCCCGATACGTTGAGTCCCGGAAAATTACTTTACCGAAAAGTAGATACCGTCTATAACGGCAATCAGCGTGATTCAGTCTTTTTGGTATCGGCAGATCCATCCGTTCCGTTATATTCGGTCAGCTTTTCGTACGTTGGTCCGGGTAAAGGAAACTATCGGCCTTTGCTCAATGGATCCAATGCGAAGGTATTTCAGTGGGTACAGCCGGATAATGCAGGTAACCGTCAGGGTGAGTACGAACCTACTCAATTGCTGGTAACACCGAAACAATTACGCATTATCTCTGTTGGCACGGATTATCGGCTCGGCAACACACTTTCCCTGGATGCCGAATTAAGTCACAGCCGCTACGATCAAAATTTATTTTCCACCAAGGACCAAAATGGACGGGATGGGTTTGCGGGAAAAATACAACTCCATTGGCAGCCGGCGGCTGCTCGCTTTTTCCGGGATTCGATCCGAATGCAATCCAGGATATCCCATGAGTCGGTTTCCGGCCGATTTAAAACACCGGAGCGGTTACGAACTATTGAATTTTACAGAGATTGGACCCTGGATGTGTCGGCAACACAAGCGGCCGAGTGGCTCTCATCGGTCAACTGGTCTGTGACTACTGCGCGTACCGGACAATGGATGATACAGTTTAATCGGTTTCAGCGCGGCGCTTCATTGACCGGGTATCAACAACAAAGTACTTTTTCAATTCGACGTAAGGCATGGGGCGCAGGTATCACATGGAACAATACTCGCGTTACGCAGCCACGCTCCGTGGGGGTGTTTTCGAGACCCAGCATTCTCATACATAAACAATGGGGCAGGAGACGTCCTGTCATCACGTCGGCTTCATTCACCGGGGAAATACAAACGATTCGAGATCGGTCAACAGATACCCTGGATGCCCGGTCGTTTCAATTTCTTCGAACCGATCTATCTATCCGATCAGACTCGACCAGTTCAAATCCCTGGGAATTGAAATACTATACCCGCGAAGATTATTTGCCGGTCCAAGCAGGCTTGGTTTCGGCTTCACGTAGTCAGAATCTGTTTGGTTCATTTTCCTTATTGGCAAATCCCAATCGGCAGTTTAAATTAAATGCAGGATACCGGTATGTGCAGAACCGGGTTTTGTTTGCCGGCGCCTCTCCATCGGATCAATCGCTGATAGGACGAATCGACTATACATTTCAAGAATGGAACGGGTTGATTTCCGGAAATGTTTTTTATGAATTGGGTAGTGGACAAGAGCAACAACGGGCCTTTACGTTTGTCGCGGTTCCAGTGGGTCAAGGTACGCATACTTGGATCGATTACAATGGAAATGGCCTCGAAGAATTAAACGAATTTGAAGAAGCATACTTCCCGGACCAACGAAAATATATTCGCATCTTCACTCCAACCAACACTTTTGTGCGGGCCAACAGCACGCAATTGAATTATACCGTATCAGTATTGCCGGCCGCCGTGATAACCAATAAAAAGAGCAAACTCAAATCGGTTATTTCGAAAATAAATCTTCAAAGCACGCTCCAGGCTTATAGCAAATATTTGTCCGGTCAAAGCAATCAATACAATCCGCTTAATGAAGCTATGAATGATTCAGTTTTGATTGCGGCCAGT
>CAZZJF010000256.1:0-2518 GCA_964654325.1 uncultured Ferruginibacter sp. | reverse complement strand
AAGACCGTTGTTTAATAGAAACTGTAGAATTTCCCCAAAATTTCCACTTTTTTGGGTGATTAGTAAAAAAATAATATCGCTGATTGTCCTCACTTTCAAAGAATTGAGTAATTTGTTGCCTCTAAAACTGACAGACGTCAGCCTAATACATTGAATTAACCGAAAATTTAAAATTGAATTATCATGGCAGATCTCACCAAAAAAAACACATCGTCCGCAGCATCCCCTAAAAAGTCAGGCAACCTGATCTCGTTGCTGGCCCCTGTTATCTGTTTGATCGTCGGATACCTCATTTGGCGACTTTTCCTTGGTCACGAAGCCAATTTTGAAAAGGTTATAAACAACAAAGGATTCTCTGGTACTATCTGGCCAGAATATGATGGTATTAAAAAAGATGGGCCTGCCGGCGAAGCTCTTAGTAAAATGTATCTGGGGGGTATCATCGTGCCAATTCTGATAGGAAGCTTCCTGACCATGCTTACGTTTGTGGTGGAGCGCTTCTTGACGGTTCTTAAAGCATCTGGTTCCGGTAATTCATCGGAGTTTGTACGTAAGGTTCGTTATCATCTGGCCAATAACAATGTAGATGCGGCTATCGCCGAATGCGACAAACAAAGAGGGTCTGTCGGTAATGTGATGAGAGCCGGTCTGAACAAGTATAAGGCCATGATGAGTAACAATGAACTGACCACTGAACAGAAGGTGCTGGCCATACAGAAAGAGGTAGAAGAAGCTACAGCACTTGAGTTGCCCATGCTGGAAAAGAATCTGGTATTTTTATCAACAATCGCCTCTATTGCAACCCTGTTGGGATTGTTAGGAACCGTTTTAGGTATGATTCGCTCGTTCTCTGCCCTAGGTGAAGACAGTGGCGGTGGAGCAGCGGCCAGCAAGCTCTCTGTTGGTATTTCGGAAGCACTATATAATACAGCCCTTGGTATCGGAACATCCGCTTTTGCGATTATTTTCTACAACATTTTCACAACGAAAATTGATGCGATTACCTACGGTATCGACGAGTCTGGCTTCACGTTGACGCAGTCTTTTGCTTCACAGCACAAATAATTTTGTGGAAAAAAGACCAGCCTGCACCATCGTAACGTAAAATACCAACGGAATGCCCAAAATCAAAATACCTCGTAAAAGCACCAACATCGATATGACCGCGATGTGTGACGTGGCTTTTCTTCTGCTTTCGTTTTTCATTTTGGCTACCAAACAAAAGCCTCCGGAGGCCTTGGCCGTAACACCACCAAGTTCCGTTTCATCCAAAGCGACCCCGGAAAAATCCATCCTGCTTACAGTCACTCAGGATGGACGGACCTTTCTCATGTTTGGCGATGAAACCAAACGATCAAGCATTGTCAATGCGATCGATACCATCAAAGGACTTGGATTGACACCCGGTGAAAAAGCCATGCTGGAGAAAGCACCGTTTATCGGAACCCCGTTCAATCAGCTGAAAAGTTTTCTTCAAAAAGGGAGCAGTATTCCTGCAGCCAAACTCCCGGGTATTCCAACAGACAGCACGAATAATGAGCTCTCTCTATGGATACGGGCCGTGAAAGCGGCGTATGCGAATATGGACATGCGCTCCTTCCAGGAAATGTTGTTGGTTAAGGGTGACGGAGAGGCTTTTTATCCCGTCTACCGTGATGTCAAGAAGGCGTTTAAAGAGAATGAAATTTTCAAGTTTCGAATTGTGACGGCCGGTACACCGGTACCGATTGGTTCAGAACTCTATTTGAATCCACCCAAAACGAACTAAAAACAATATTGTTATGGCAGAAATGGATACCTCGTCGGGGGGTGGTCACAAGAAAGGCCCCGGCGTCAAAAAATCAAAAAAACTTTCTACCCGCATCGACCTGACTCCTATGGTTGATCTGGGATTCCTACTCATTACATTCTTTGTGTTTACCACAACGATGAGCCAACCCACGGCAATGAACATGAACGAACCGAAGGATGATCCAAACAAGGAGATCAAGGTAAAAGAATCCGGTGCAATGACCATCTTGCTTGGTAAGGCAAATCAGATTTATTACTACTTCGGTCGCTTGGAAGAAGATAAATTGAGTGAACAATTCAAATCAACCAATCACAAGCAAATCAGGGAGCTGATTGTACAGAAAAAAAAGAGCACGTCAATTGACGATCTCATGTATATCATCAAAGCCGATAAAGAATCCAAGTTCAAGGACGTAATTGGGATCCTCGATGAAATGATCATATGCAATGTGCCAGCCGGACACTATGCGGAGGTGGATATCACACCCGCTGAGCAAAAATTGATAGAACTTACGGAAGCTGCCAATGGGATCAAATAAAATTCTGTATGGAATTTTAGGACTAGCCGCATCTTCTAAAAAAACACAGTCTTATGGAAGCAAATAAAATTCTGCAAGCCGACTTTCT
The DNA here is from genome assembly GCA_964654325.1 of uncultured Ferruginibacter sp. Lineage (GTDB taxonomy): Bacteria > Bacteroidota > Bacteroidia > Chitinophagales > Chitinophagaceae > Ferruginibacter. The sequence continues at coordinate 100 of CAZZJF010000256.1, read as the reverse complement.
GGACATCCTGTTTGATGGCAAAAACAAACAATATGGTGCGTATGAACTTCGCCAAAAGTATTCTAAGCGTCTGTTGATATCCCTGCTTGTGACGATGGCT
>CAZZJF010000255.1:0-2521 GCA_964654325.1 uncultured Ferruginibacter sp. | reverse complement strand
GCGAGCGGGAGGAGGCATGGCAGGAAATGGCCAAACAAGTGGCGCATGAAATAAAAAATCCGTTGACACCAATGAAATTGAAACTTCAATTTTTAAATAGAGCCATCGACAATCAGGAGGACAACCTGATTGAAAAAACGAAACAAACCGCTCGAATGATGATTGAACAAATTGATTTGTTGAATCAGATTTCAGGCTTTTTTAGCGAATTTGCCAATATTTCAACCGCAGAGCCGGATCTGATCAATGCTGCTGACATCCTAAAAAATAGTGTTTATTTACACACGCTGCCTAACGAAAATACGATTCAATTAGACCTGGCTACGCCAACCGCTTTGGTATTCATGGACAAGAACCACCTTAATCGGATCTTTACGAACTTGCTTATTAATGCTATCCAGGCCAAGCATCCCGACAGGCTGCTTGTCATACAGGTTCGACAATATGTAGAGAATGGGTTCGTCAGAACGGAAGTCATTGATAATGGGATCGGTATTGATCCGAACATACATCACACGATTTTTCAGCCCAATTTCACGACAAAATCGTCGGGTAGCGGGTTGGGGCTTGCCATGTGTAAACGAATGGTTGAACAAGCAAATGGATTTATCCATTTTCAATCCGAACAAGGTGAGGGTAGCCGGTTTATTGTCTACTTGCCCCTACAGCCAAACCCGACAGCCAGCTAACCAAGTCGTTTTCTTTTTTTACGGTTCTCAAAAAAGGCCGTGATTTCATCAAGTCCCATACTGCTGATATTGTGTTGTGGTTGAACCAGTGCTTTCTGAGCAGCGGTAACCCCAAATTCGATATCCTGTAGACCCTGAATATCGTGTGCGTCGGGGTTTATGGAAATAGGGACCTTTTTGGATAGACAGGTTTTTATATAAGTCCAGTCGATATCCAATCGATTTGGATTGGCATTGAGCTCAATCACAACGTCAAATTTGGCACAAGCATCAATCAACGTATCCATCACAACAGGATAGCCGGGCCGGCTAAGTAGTAAACGGCCTGTTGGATGCCCCAGAAAAGTGGTATGCGGATTTTCAACGGCTCTCAGTAATCGTTCCATGGCTTTATCCTCCGTCATTTTCAAGTGACTATGAACGGAGGCGATTACACAGTCAAATAAGCTCAGCACATCATCCGGATAATCCAAGCGGCCATCGTACAAAATATCGGATTCGATGCTTTTAAAAATGCGAAAGGGAGAATATAGTGCATTCAGTCGGTCAATATGTCGGTGTTGATCGAGTAGCCGTTCCACAGAAAGACCATTCGCGTAGAAAGCAGCTTGGCTATGATCGCTGATAACAAGGTACTCCAACCCCGCATTTATACAGGCCTCCGCGAGCTCTTCGATAGTTTGGGATCCATCACTCCAATCGCTATGGCAGTGGATGATTCCGCGAATATCGGATAGCTGGATGAATGAGCATGTCGGTTGTTCTTTAAACGATGCAAGATCCAGATTGACTTCACGAATGACTGGAGGAATGAATGGTAATTGGTTGCTTGCAAACACCGCTTGTTCAGTTTCATGCCTGCCAGTGTCAACCGATAATTGGTCGATCAACTCGTTGGGACCGGTGCTTTTCAATAAATCAAGTCCCCAAACTTCTTTTTTTGAGAAATAAATACGAATAACATGTCCCGTGTGATACCGATATTCTCGAATAGGTTCTTTAAAATCATCATGAAGCCGGGCGAGCAATTCGGGGACGTTTTTTTCAAATAATTCCGGATCCAAATCCGTGATCCAGTCCATGCGGTGAATCACCTGACACTGTCTTCTCATTTCACCGGTTAGTTGCCATTGTTGACCGGGGAAAGCCTGTCTAAGTATAGACTCAATTTCATCAGCCAGGTATCTTGCCGTCGGGTATAGGAGATGACCTATGTTTGATAAATAGAATTCGATGGCCTGTTTGATCGAGGTTTGGGTTTTTTCGCCAAATCCTTTTATTCGTTTCAGTCTGTTTTCTTGACAAGCATACAGTAATTCGCCCGGGGTTTCAATTTCCATTTCTTTCCAGATGGCATGAATTTTTTTTGGCCCCAGGCCTTTAATACTCATCATAGAGAGGATGCCTTCGGGGGTTTTTTTAATCAGGGTATCTAATGCATCAATTCGTCCGGTGGTTATCAATTCCTGTATTTTTTGGGCGGAGGAGGGTCCGATTCCTTTTTGAGCCAGTAATTGTTCTTGACTCAGCGAGGAAATAGGCGTAATTGATTTTCCAACGCTGAATGCGGCTGCGGCATAAGATTTGGCTTTGAACGGATTTTCACCATGAATATCCGACAAGGCAGCCAATAGTTGCAGGGCGTCGGCCATTTGTTCATTTTTCATGTAATGCAGGTTGGGTATAAAAAAAGTCCCGAATTGCTTCGGGACCATTATCATTTGCTTGTTCGCAAATAAAAGCTTACTTCTTCTTAGCAGCTTTCTTAGGAGCAGCTTTCTTAGCAGCTTTCTTAGGAGCAGCTTTCTTAGCAGCTTTCTTAGGAGCAGCTT
>CAZZJF010000254.1:0-2581 GCA_964654325.1 uncultured Ferruginibacter sp. | reverse complement strand
TGACAGGCGCGGGTATTCGGGTGAAAGACAATATCAAGATAGTGCCAACAGACACCAACGCCCCCATGGGGATGCTAGGGTGCCCCTGTATGGCATTTGTTTGAAAAATAAGGAATAGGATGGTAGAAAACAGAAAACCTGTCACAACCGCTCTTATTCCCTCCAGGGAGCGATACACAACTACATACTTTTTGAGGTTTGTCCACATAGGAAAGAAAAACAAAACCAAAAGAGCGCTGGGTAAAAAGATTCCGATGACGCCCGCAAAAACACCCGCCAGTTGTTGATACATTCCCTTGTCCTTTAAAGCCATGCCGCCGGTAAAAGCTGATACTGAAAAAATTGGGCCCGGTAAAACACGAACCATGCCGAAGCCGGTCATTAAATCAGTGGCTTGAATTTTTATGGCACCGGGATTATTCGCTTCAATGCGTTTATCAGTTGGACGCGCCACATATTGATCAAGCATGACTGGTAATAAAACATCTCCACCACCAAAAACCATGCTTCCAAAACGATAAGAGCTCTCAAAAACATGAAACACTTTTCGATTCGACCAATCTTGTTTTCGGGCTGTTTCACTGAAATAGCCGGCAGCTAAAAAAACGAATATAAATATCCAGATATTGCGCCATTTGACTTTCTTATAGCCCGTGTCAGAGGAATTGGGAATCCGCTTATTACTTAGGTTGGTTACACAACCGCCCAATAATATCAATAAAGGAAATATCCAGGGAATCTTAAAAAAGAAAAATGATATAATCATAGAAACACAAACAACCAATCGTGTTGCTAAAGAACGCGCATTAACACCCAGGCTTGTTAATGCTGCAAAGGACAAAAATCCAATCACCATAAAGGTGATGTATTTGAAAGCGGTTTCTTGAATATCGGCAGGGGAGTGGTGGGCTAAATAAAAAGAAAAAGCGCCCATCAACAAACAGGCGGGTAAAATCCAAATCAACAACGTAATAATAGCTAATGAAATGCCTCCACGTTTATAGCCGATGAGCGTAAGTATTTGTGTGCTTGATGCACCGGGTAATAATTGACAGAAGGCGTTTAATTCATAGAGTTCTTCTTGGCTGATGTATCGTTTTTTTTGAACAAAATGATGCAACATCATACTAATATGTGCCGATGGACCACCAAATGCCGTTATGGTATACATAAAAACATCTTTTAGAAATGTAGTATGACGGAAAAGATTCAATAGTTTTGGTTTGGTTGATAAAAATAAACATATTCTGTTTGCATGAAAAACGTCATTTTCAACTATCGAGTGAACATAATTGCGATTTGTTGGATTCTATCGGTAAGTCAAGTTAATGCCCAACCATTACCTATTACAAACAGTTATTCGTCGCTCGATTACAGCCAATTATTCTACTGGGCGGCTCATCCGGATAAGAAAGATTGTAGTGATTCAACACCCTCATTCTTACATGGACGAGAAAATCGAGATGATGTAGCTGATGTTTTTTTCATACATCCAACCACATACACACAAGACAAAGCAAGTGCATTGAACGCTGATATTCTAAATGAATCACTCAATAATAAAACCGACGAATCAACTATTTTATACCAAGCCAGTGCTTTTAATCAACGGGCGCGTGTTTTTGCACCTCGTTATCGCCAAGCACATATACGCGCTTTTTATATGGAGTCGGATAGCGCAGCTCCTTATTTTGAACTAGCTTATCAGGATATTAAAGCGGCGTTTGATTTTTATTTAAGAAAATATAATAATGGTCGTCCAATTGTCATCGCATCACACAGTCAGGGTACTAAACATGCGGGACGTTTATTAAAAGAATATTTTGAAGATAAACCGCTAGTAAATTATTTGGTGTGTGCATATATAATTGGGATGCCTATACCTGATGATTATTTTAAAACACTACGTCCTTGCACAAACCCTGATCAAACGGGTTGTTTTGTTGGATGGAGAACATTTAAAGAGGGTACTAGTCAGCCTGAAGAATCATTTAAGTCAATTGTGGTTAATCCATTAACCTGGACAATGGATGCCGAAAAAGCGTCATTTCGATTAAATAAAGGCGGTGTGCTTCAGAAATTCAATAAAAAAGTAAAACAGGTTGTAAGTGCCCAGATAAAAGGAAATATTCTTTGGTCATGTAAACCACGCATTTTTGGAAAGATTTTTATTACACAGAAAAATTTCCATATTGGTGATATTAATCTGTTCTATATGAATATCCGTGAAAATGTATCGAATAGAATTGACCGGTTTCTTTCAAAATAACGTTGAATTATAATCCTAATTGAGCACTGATATCCAACATTCGTTCTATCGGTTTTCAGGCAGCCGATAATAAATCATCGTCGAGTTGGATTTCAGGGGTTTTATGTAAAAGACAAGTGTATATTTTTTCAAGGGTGTTCAGTTTCATATAAAGGCATTAAATAAATCAAGCTGCGGAACAATGGCCACATCCAAAAATCCATTGCGCTGAACGTGGGTTAAATGATCTTCTCTCCTGTTAATTTCTGCTGTAGTATTCATATACTATATATTTATTTATCAAAAATACAATATATGGGTGTCAAAATAGAG
>CAZZJF010000253.1:0-2583 GCA_964654325.1 uncultured Ferruginibacter sp. | reverse complement strand
CAATAAACCCTAACAGGATCCACAACCAGCGCCGGGATGCTGTTGGATAGGCCAACACAAAAGCCACCCAGAAACTGACTACCCCATACCCAACGCAATCGTAAGCAATGATCACTTCGTTGCCACCCACCACCCGCAGGGTGTAGTTAGGTTCCCCAACAATATCATATCCATACAGGCCGGTAATGAAACTTCCGCCCTTCATGAGTGCGATTCGCCAGGCATGTACATAATCCAGGTAATCTGAAATAAAGGGCACATAGGATCCTCCCGGCGTTGCCAGTCCGATCCAAAAAATGGTTCCGTAGTAAAAGAGCACAAAAAAGCCAATCAGTTTTGCGAGGAAAACCAGATACGATTTAGTTCCTTGTGATTGCATGATATTCAATTAATGAAATAATGCCTGATACTGTTGGCGCAGCGGTTGTTTTTTCAACCAGTCAACGGCATATTGTCGGGCTCCTTGGTGATAGCGAATAAACATCGGCTTATCCATGATGGCAAATTGCTGGATGGATGAAGCTATAGCCGAAATGGTTAATTCGCTATTGAGACCGGCATGATGTTCTTGCAACTTGTTCCAGGGTGTATGATGAGAGGTGATCACCGGCAATCCGGCACTTAACGCCTCAAAGATCGCATGGCCAAAATTTTCACTTTTACTGGGAAGTATGAAAACCTGTGCATCAGCCAGTAATGAAGGGATCGTATGCGGTGCTACATCGCCGTGATATACCACGGTAATGTGGTGTGGCAGCTGATTAATCAGTGCCTGACAGCGCAACCAGTAGTCTTGGTCTTTAATCCCGCCAATAATTTGATAGACAATATGGTCGGACTGATGTTGCAGGGCCTGCAAAACCAGCTCAATATTTTTCATTGGACTAATTAATCCAACCGAAACGATAAAAAGATGGCCTTGTTTTTTTTCCGGTACAGATAGTTCTTGATTGCATCTGGGAAAATTACCCGCTATGCGAATCCTAGTTTCAGAAAAAACAGCTCGAATGTGATCGGCTTCTTTTTCATCGGTAGCATGAAAAATAAGTTCATTAGATACACCCTTCCACTGCAAGTAGCGCAGGTACACCTTTTTTTTTAGTGATTTCACTGAGAGGGCACCGGGATGCAACATACCTCGTACCGAGAGCAATTTGCTGGCGGTTGTTTTAAAAAATAAAAGCGCACCGGTAAAATACGGATCGTAGATCCCGATCACAAAAATAAAATCCGGCTTCACGTCCAGGACCGCGTCTTGAATGATCTCTTTTCGTCGGGTTGAAGCATAGAAAACCTGCGTATTGTTATTCCAGGTCAGCCAGGTATCCGTTTGCGTGACCGGTACCTTGCTGCCGTCTACATCCTGATCAGAGGTGAAAATAAAAAAGCGGTATTGATCGACTAGTGCTGCGACCATGTTAGCCACCGACTGCACCGGACCACCGGCTTTATAAGCAGGCAAAAACCAAGGGATGGAAATAAATACCGTTTTCATTGTTACCAAAAAAAGCAGTTCAGGATTGCTTGAAAATATACTTCCATCCCTGCATCACAAAGGTGATCAAGAAACATGATTTGAACAGATGTCCGAGAATCGTTTGCAGCTCACAATCCGGACGAATCGGATAATAAAACATCAAGGCGGTGAAGAGAATAAGAATTGGAAAATATTTACTGTAATAGTTCAGGGCATTTAAAATTTCGGAAAACAACAGGCCATACAATAACATAAATAGTGCACCGCCTACCGCACCAAAATTGACATACCCGTCACCCACCGAACTCAAACCCATGGATGTTCCGCGTGCGATACGAAAGCCCGCCCATTTCATAAAAAACTCACGATCACCGGCATTCAGTTTGTCGGGGGCCAGAATACGAGGAAGGATTGCGGCTTCCAGGATTTGAATGAGCTGCTCTCCATTGGCGTGGGGTTCCCGATCAGGCACATTTTTCATGATATTTGTTACGATAAATCCCTGATTAATGCGAACGTTATTGGCAGCCAGTTTTTCTAAATCAAAGATACCGCCTTCTTTTTCCTGTTTTGACTCGACCGTTTTTTGCAGTGTTTCCAAACTACCCTCTTCACCGGCCGTCCATGTAGCCTCCCGATAATCGCCCTTGATCATTTGAATGAATACGGCGAGGATTACGAATGCAAATACAAACCCAAGTTTTATAGTATTAGAGGGTTTGTATTTGATAGCGAAAATAGACCCTAGAAAAAGAACCCACATAAGCAGATCATGAAACATGGCCTCACCCAGTGAGGAAACGACCACCGAACCATACACAAGAATTAATGTAATGGGTTTGAGTTGACGGGCTCCAATGATAATCAAAAAAGCGCCAATAAATTTAAAACCGGCTAACAGGTAAAACAAAAAACCAAGATCTGAACCAAAAAATGGGGCGATAAAACTGGCCACAAATCCGATCACAACCAAAAAATAAGGTAGGTTTGGATGGTTTTCAACCAACTCCTCCATTTTTTCGCGGTTGATATACTCGCCTTTTAAATATTCGGCACGCAGATGCAACCCGATAATAAAGAACACCACAGCCGGGATAACGTAAATA
>CAZZJF010000252.1:0-2587 GCA_964654325.1 uncultured Ferruginibacter sp. | reverse complement strand
TATCTAGCATAACTTCCCTCTCCCTTAAATTAAAATAAGCTTTGTTTGCTTGTTTATCAATCTCAGCCATACGTATTATGCTTGTATCAATACTGTATATGGTAAAGTTATCAGCATAAGACAACAATATCTTGTATCTATTCTTTGAACATATTTCGTTTAGACTAAAACAATAACCGCTTGCCGGATATTCGAAACTATAGTCCTTGGCACCTGTTTCAATATTTATGGCATCAAGAGTTTTTTTGGTTTCAGATTCCATAAAAATATGAGCCCCATTGGGGGACATTCTCGGATTAACCGATTGATGTATTTTTTTTATATTTTTTTGTATTTTCAAACTATGCATGTTAAACACATATCCTACGGAGTCTTTGGAAAAAAGCAATGCGTATTTTTTATTTTCGCTAACATCTACTTTACTTATATTGATTGAATCAAACCGAACAAGGTTCAATAACTTACCCGACTCTGTCTCCCAGATTCTAAAACTATTGTCCCTGGAGAAGGTATAAATCTGTTTGTTGTCGAGCGACAAGTCGGCAAATAGAATCACATCTGTATGACCCAAATATTTTCTAATGGGCTTTTGCGTTTTGACATCCCAAAGAATGGGCGGCAAAGAACCTCCAGCTGTCAACAACCTATCTCCCTCTTTAGTAAATCGGAGATTTGCATAACTTCCTGAATTATTAAATTGAGACAACGTATCATAAAGAATATACCCCTGCCACTTTTTTAGATCAATTAATTTGCATACCGCATCACTACTGATTGACGCAACAAATGAATCATCAGCATTAAAACTAGATTTTTGATCCCCATAATAAAACGAACCTGATACTTGCATTCTGTTTTTCTCTTTTCCTGTTTGCAAGTCCCAAATAATGAAAGAACCATCTGGTGAATTAGTGAACAGCAAATCACCATTCTTATTTAAACAGGAAGTAGAAACATGTTGCGTATGAGGCACCGGTAATACCAGCCGGGGTTGCTGCTGAGCGTATAAGACCTGAAATATTAGCACGAGTGCCAACGATAAAATAATCACCCTGATCATACCCCTTATTTTTTGTTACTACAATATGCTTGCTGCAGCGCAGCTATGATTTCATTTTCCAGCCGTGGCCAATCTCCTGCATTGACCCTGAGTGGCCACTCGTTTACTTTTTCATCATTCATATACACCAACACCCTGCAAACAATCGATGAGCCTTTTTTTCGATATTTGATACGAACAGTCATGGAGCCCTCCAGGTATTTTTCATTTAGATAAAAACACCCTGCCGCTTGTTTGTCCGTGTTTATCTTTTCCGTCAATGCGCTTAAGAGTCTGCGATCAGGCTTTTCCTCTGTTTCATTCTCAGCACTTTCCAAAAACAGTTGTTTCTTTTCTTCAGCGAGGTTTATCTGAGCGCGCATACCTGCCGTCATACGCATGAGCGAAAAATCGCCCGTACCGGATGGGATGGCTTCCTGAGTCAGCTTCAACTCCCTGGTCAGTTTTTCAAGATCCCGGCCTGCTTCATAAAACCATCGGTTCATATTCACATAATCATGCTGGTCGTATATGGATGCGTTTTGTTTCAAAACCCGTAACAAGCTATATGTGAGCAACCCGTGTTCCAGCTTTGGATGCTCGTATGCATATTTTCCCGGTGCACTGGCGGTGAGAATAAACATGCCGGATCGGTCGGCTAACGCATCCAATTGTTTCTGTCTCTGTTCCTCTTCCTTACTATCGCGCTTGGCAATATCACTTAGCATCTGACCACTGTTACAGGCATCCAAAATTAAAATAGCCTTGTTGGCTTTCAGGGCCAGGGGACCTTCGGTGCTGATCCAGGAAAAAAGTGTATCTGTGTTGAATGCCTGGGGATGGTCAAAACTGGCCTCTTCGGTGAGAAAGGTGAACTTTTTTTCCGTTTGATTGCCCATGGTGCCATGTCCGGCTAAAAACAACATGACAATATCCTGCGGTTCTGCCTGCGAGGCTATCTCCTCCAGGGCACGACGGATCGTTTTCCGCGTAGGTTTTCCAAACCCATTTTGAAGCGTTGCTTCGTATTGACTATGTATATTGTAACATGTTACTTGTTGCTTTCCCAACAAGGCTTCTGCGGCACTGCCTACGGTTCCGGACATGGATAATGCATCATTGACCGGAAACGTCAACTTCATTGCCGGATCCTGATAATCATTGATACCTACAAAAACACCAAAAAACCTTGGTTGTTTTTTAGCTCGTTTATCATCAACGGACAATACTATACCCCTCGACGGAATCTCCTCCCCTTCAACATCGGCCACAGCCTGTATTTTGATGCTATTTGTTTGGCCGGGCGTGAACAGCGCCCCTATTTCTTTTTGATCAAGTGTCAGGATGCACTCATTATTCTTCCATTGTAGACTGCCGGGCTGGATTGTTTTGATGATTTTTTTATTTAGCAATACTTCGATGCGGAGGATAGCTGCTTTTCTCCTCGTGATATGATACTTATACTGCAGAGAATCTTGTAATTGTTCTATCAGAGGCAACTTACCACAGATGTCAAGATCCGACAATTTTTTATAGCCACTCAGGTCT
>CAZZJF010000251.1:0-2587 GCA_964654325.1 uncultured Ferruginibacter sp. | reverse complement strand
ATAAAACCACCATCTTAATGGCCACCCATGATTACATGGTGATACAGAAATTTCCTGCCAAAACAATTCGAACAGAGAATGGCAAGGTGTTCGAAATCGATTCTATACATGCCTGATAATGGCGGCTGCGCTGGTTGATGCATTGAATTGTGCTTGAAGGGCATAGTCCCGTTTCATCAGTTCCTCTTCACTAAATGGGATTGTATACAAATCGGCAACGATTTTTTTTAGCTCCTCGGCTGTTTCGTAAATACGCAGGATGTTATGAGCATTGTCAATCCCCCGACAAGCAGCTTTGTTAACCAGGCAATATCGTCCGGCATACAAGGCATGCAGCACTTTCAGTTTGATGCCGGTTTCATTGAACGAAGGCAATAGGTTGATATGCGCTTTTTGAATCAGGTCGTGCATCTCATGTTCATCCGGATTTTCCACAATGCAGGTATGGTCGTGTCGATGAGCTTCACGAATCAGTTTCTTGCTTGGATTTTTACCGGCGATCACAAAAGGAATTTTCAAATCGTTGAATACATGTTGCAACAACCAAAGCGCGGCTTGTTCGTTTTCGTTGACCGATAGATTTCCGTGATACAGGCAGAATTGGCCTTTGCCTGGTTTGCCTGAGAGTTCTTGCCAGGGTATACAGATTGGTACCGTTTCCAGGTGCCGATAGGGGAATCCGCTATGCCTGAACAGATCCGTGTCTTCTTCGCAAACAGTTAATACCGGTAAACGGGCCATGATGTCCAGTTCAGCGCGCGCCAGCCGGTTTGCTTCAATTTGGAAATACCATTTTTTTAGCAAGTTGGTTTCCAAGCGGGCCAATGCACGGTAATACACGTGTTCGGCATTATGAAACCGAACCAGCAGGGTGCGCTGGGTATTGGCCGCGAGTGTTTTCCAGAAAAAGGTCGTGTGGATACCTTCAAATAGGATCGGGTGTTGATCTTGTTGCAGCCGATCAAGTAGCGAGCGGTCGCTTCGGGATGCTACAATATACGGAGTGCCGGTCAGCAGGGAGCCGGAATGTAGGGTTCTTGGATAGTAATGCACGGCCCGGCAGTACCGGTCAAGCATGGGTTGTGGCTTCCGGTGGGTGCTGAAACAATGCAGGTGGATTTGAATGCCCTGTTCGGACAAAGCTTTGATGGTATAAAAAAGGTCGTATACGCCACCATAATCGGCCGGCCAGGGAATTTCGTGCGTGACGATATGAATATGGTTATCGAATGAGCGCATGTACGTAGTCAACTAATTTTTTTTCCTCCTGCAGCCAGTTCCAGTGCTGAGCCGCCGTTACACAGGCCAGATGCCGTTGTTCCCATTCGGGTTTGTCATGAAGTAGTTTGTTCAGAGCGGCGGCGATCTGTTCGGGCTTCGGTTCATCTATCAGAACAGATACCGGATATATTTTGTTCAGTGCGAGGTATTCGGGATAGCCAACGCAAAGCTGTGGGGTATGTCCCTGTACGTAATCAAAAAACCGATTGGCGAGGGAGAGGCGGTTGCTTTCGGCCGTTTTTTCAAACAAGGTAATCCCTACGGCGGCTTCAGCAGTTATTTTTTGAAGCGCCTCGGGTAATACCATGCCCATTAAACGGACTTTCTGTTCAAGCCCGTGCGTTTGAATCAAACTCCGTACCTGATGCATGTAATTACCGTCACCACAGATCGTCAGGTGTCCATCGACAGTACGCATGGCCTCAAGCAAGGCATCAAATGCCCGGCCTTCGTTCACGGCGCCCTGATACAGGATCTCTTTTGTTTTTTTTACAACACCGGCATACGGGTTGGGAACCGGCATATTGCGAATAACCAGCGGATTGATCCGATACAGTCGGTTCAGTTCGTCGGCAATAGCCTGATTGACAGTAATGGAGTGTGCAAACTTGGGAACGGCGTAGGACTCGATTTTCTTCCAGATACGAAAGATGAATGGCCGGCGCACAATCTCCTGCATCTCACAAAACAATTCATGGGCATCGTAAATCCGTGGTTTTTTCAAAAGCATTGAGGCAAAGAGGCAGGGCAGGATGGTGTCCAGATCGACGGCATAGATCACATCGGGCTTGTGCTTCAATAAATGAAAAAACAGCCGGATATTAAAGCTTACATAAAAGGCTTTGCCTTGTTTAAACGGTACCGTTAGTAGATGTATTTTGTATGGTGTATGACCGGTAGTTGTTTTCGGTTGGATAAATCGTCCGATGAGTGTGACGTCCAATCCATGCCTTTGCAGTGAAGATGCAATGCGTTGCATCCGTTGGTCGTACCGTGGGTCAGAGGTGGCACAGAGAAATATGCGTTGGTTTGGATTCGATGGACTCATAGACGGATGATGGAGTAGATTTGCTCAATCAATGCTACAGTTTGGATGCTTTCGTCCATAGCCGGTAACTGATGGGGTTTGCCTGCTAGTTGCAGCAGCAGTTCATCGTAAACCTTGTCGTGATTCCGCATACTGCCTTGATAGGTTCCGTAGTCGTTTGAGGGCGTGGCCATTAGCAGGGGACTGGTTACACCCTCTTTCCGGGTTTCGGCATAGATCAGTTTATTCAGGTATTGACCACCGATTTTGCACTGGCCT
>CAZZJF010000250.1:672-2593 GCA_964654325.1 uncultured Ferruginibacter sp. | reverse complement strand
CCATTGACCCGCAGCATCCAAGGGTATTTTACCCTAACCCCGGGACGAATAATAACCCGACCTGTAATAGTGGCGCCAAAAATTCTCAACCAAAAAACACGAAGACCAGAAAAAGGATGACGCGATTGAATAAATATGATATTGACAAAATACCACAATGCGATTTTCCATTTTGACCCTGGTTTAAACCAAGAATTATTGAAAGCGGCAAGATCAACCTTCATGATGCAAAGAAATGAAACTGATAAAAAATACCTATCCGATATTTGAGGCAATATGAAAACTATATTCATCCTTGCACTTTTCAACCTCCTATCATATTCTGTAATTGGTCAGGAGGATAAGCTAAAGATGTTCGAAAACATGCCTGCGAGGTCAATTGGACCAGCGGTAATGAGTGGCAGGGTTACCTCCATTGCAGCTGACTACAGGCATCCGGAAAAAATATGGATTGGCGCAGCGAGTGGAGGAGTTTGGAAGAGCATAGATGCGGGGGTAACATGGGAGTCAGTTTTTCATGACCAGCCCATTTCTTCCATCGGTGCGCTTGCACTTGATCCACTACGCTCGGGAGTCATTTGGGCTGGCACAGGCGAGGGTAATCCTCGCAACTCACAGAATCTTGGAATCGGAATTTTTCGTAGTCCGGACGGTGGAAAAACATGGCAAAAAACCGGTCTTGACGAAACTTTCTCCATCCATCGCATCCTCTGTGATCCGATTCGTGCAGGTAGAGTATTCGTTGCGTCTATGGGGAATTCATGGAAACCGCAAAGCGAAAGGGGCGTATTCAGAAGCACGGACGATGGCAAAAGCTGGAAGAAAGTATTATTTGTAGATGACACCACAGGATGTTCTGATCTTGTCATGGACCCGACCAATCCCGACAAACTCTTTGCGGGCATGTATCATTACGAACGTAAACCCTATCACTTTTATTCAGGGGGAAAATCGAGCGGTTTGTATATCACCAATGATGGTGGTGATACATGGACACGAATGAAAGAAGAGAATGGTTTGCCCAAAGGAGTTACCGGCAGAATTGGTCTAGCCATCGCGCCTTCCGATCCGCAAGTCATTTATGCTTTGATAGAAGCAGAAAAGAGCGGATTGTATAAGTCTACAGACGGGGGTTATCACTGGAGCCTCGTCAACGACAAAAACGTAAGTGACAGACCCTTTTACTACCACGAGATATATGTAAACCCAAAAAATCCGAATCATTTAATTTACCTGCATAGCACCGTGACTGAGAGCATTGACGGCGGCAAAACCTGGACCACCTTATTAACCTATTATGGAGTTCATCCTGATCATCATGCGCTCTGGTGGAACCCTTCCAATCCGCTGCATATTATTGATGGCAATGATGGCGGATTGAATATCTCCTACGACGGAGGTCAGAACTGGCAATTTGTAAACTCTCTTCCGCTTGGTCAATTCTATCATGTGGAAATAGATAACGACCTGCCCTACAATGTATACGGTGGCCTTCAGGACAATGGATCATGGAGAGGGCCTGCGTATGCTTTGCACCACGGAGGAATCAACGCTGCGGACTGGCAGGAACTTTTATTTGGTGATGGATTTGATGTTCAGCCACACCCACTTGACAATCGCTATGTATACGCGATGTGGCAACAAGGGGAACTAAATATTGTAGATACAGAAACAGGCCAGACCAAATACATCCGGCCACAAGCTGAAAAAAGTGGCACCCTCCGTTTCAACTGGAACGGGGCGCTCAGTCTTGACCCTGCAAATCCAAATGGTCTTTATTTCGGGAGCCAGTATTTGCATTACAGTGCCAATCGCGGAGAGACATGGAAAACGATTTCGCCAGACCTCACCGACAATGATTCCACTAAACTTAAGCAACACGAGAGTGGCGGACTAACTCGCGACCAAACCAGTGCCGAAA
>CAZZJF010000250.1:0-662 GCA_964654325.1 uncultured Ferruginibacter sp. | reverse complement strand
TCTCGAACATTATTGCACGCTTATTTGCATTGCCCCACGTTCACATAATTCTGCGGAAATATGGACGGGTAGTGATGACGGCAACCTTTATGTAACACGGGACGCCGGGAAAAATTGGTCATCACTTTCCAAACGTTTGAAAGACATGCCGGACGATGGATACATTCAACAAATTGTGCACTCATCCATTAACCCCAACGAAACCTTCGTGACCGTTAACAATTATCGACAAGGTGACTATAAACCCTACCTGTTCCATACCACTGATGGCGGTAATACATGGAAGCAACTCGTAAACGTAGATTATCATGAAACCGGATATGTGATGAGCTGCATGCAAGACAAGGAAGTTCCGCAGCTCCTGTTTTTAGGTTGCGAGAGAGGCCTGTTCATCTCCAACGATTATGGAAAAAATTGGATGCGCTGGAAACATGGAGTGCCCGCTGTTCCCATTAGTGATATAAAAATTCAACAGAGAGAAAACGATCTTGTATTCTCCACTTTCGGCAATGGGATTTTCATCATTGATGATATAAGACCCTTGCGTAAATGGGCTCAAGACCCAAATATTTTCCAAAAGAAACTCACCATAAATGATGTAGCGGTTGCCTACCAATGGCAGTATAGACGACCCGTGGGAGCGAGATTTGGTGCCGATGGGG
>CAZZJF010000249.1:0-2606 GCA_964654325.1 uncultured Ferruginibacter sp. | reverse complement strand
GACAGAAATAGATTAATTTGATAATCAATGATTTAATTCATGATTTTTTTTGGGGCATTCCTTTGTTTCTTTAAAAACGCGTATTAATTTTACATCCAATCCACGCGTCGGCATTACCCTTGCTCCTTACATACACCCACTACCTAATGACGCAAATCCTAGATAAAGGCCTTTTATAACAGCTATTATATTGATTTCCAACTAGTTGGAATTAGCCTGTGAGCAATATGTACACATTTTTGCTCCCTCGAATACACTAATCGACAAAAAAATGCGTTAGTAATAATTACGTAGTAAAACCAACCAGCAGATCATGCTTAAAGTTATTTCGTTTAATTATTTTGGTTTATTAATAAATTAAATTAAACAAAAATAACCTTCTACATTCCCTGCTAGATAAATAACAACAGAAACCAACCACAAAACAAGAAAATACCCAATACGCTTATTCCTTACCTCTAATTAAACAACAATGAAAAATGGACGAACTCCTGGCACAACCACGAATGCCAGAAAGATTATCCAAAAAAACAGCATTATTAAAGCTTCTGTTCGAACGGGAGCCATTTTGCTTTGGATAATGATGCTGTTGGTGACTGGGAATCTTTTTGCGCAGATTACGCAGAGGGGATCAGCTACCACGGCCACCAGTACTTCCGCCAGTATCACAATCAACCTACCCACAGGGGTAGCTGCCGGTGACATTTTAATCGCCAATATTGCGAACTACTGCAGTGGTTGTACACAAACCACGGCCAGCGGTTCGGGTTGGACCGTTGTGGCAGGAACTGATATTGAAAGAGGGCGAGCGACCCTGCTTTACAAGATAGCAGGTTCTAATGAACCGAGTAACTATTCCTTTAGTGTGACCGGTTCATCTGCCGCCGTTTCGGGTGCTATTGTTGCTTTCTCGGGGGTAAATACCACGACACCATTTGATGTGACAGCGCCAACTTCCTGGACGACCGCCACCAACCAAACCATCAGCAATTTGCCGGCTATAACAACGGTTACACCGGGTGCCGCCATTTTGGCGTTTGGGGCCAGTGGTCGGATCACATCCACAACAAATGCCAATTTTACATCCTGGACACTTACCAATCCATCCCCGTTGACGGAATTGTTTGATGTGGGGCAGAATAATGTTGCCAATACGGTGGTTGTAGGAGCGGCCTGGGGAATACAAACTATTGCCGGTTCAACGGGCAATGGCGGTTTCACCTGTACGCCCAATACCAACCCAAGACTGATGGGAGGTATCATGATTGCGCTCAGACCAATCGCCGTTACGGCAAGCGCAAGTCAAAATGCTCTATGTGGCTCCGGTACCGTGGATTTAACCAGTTCAGTTTCTGGTTCATTGTCTCCATCGGTCATAGCTTTTCAGGGTTTTGAAACAGCCGGCAGCACGGTAACCTATTCTGCATCCGGTGGAAACGTTCAATCCGGTAGCACAGGCTCAGGTGATGGTCCCGGATCTTCGCCATATTTTGTTAGTGGCTCAAACGGATATCGAATTGTTAATGGTACGGCTACCATTACCCTGGCCAATATTACAGGTTTGGGGAGCTTTACTTCCAAATCGGTTACGCTCGATCTGGCCTCCTTCTCCATAGGAGGAACCGGTAATGGAGCCGATGGAACCGATAATGTGATTGTTGCCATTTCATTGGATAATGGCTCTACCTGGTCGAATGAACTGCAGGTAAATGGAAGCAGCAGCAATAACTCCTACTGGGGTTATTCCTCCGGAACCGGCGTTGCCTCTACAACATACGATGGTAATAATACAGCAACCGTTTTTGCTCCCACCGGAAGTGGTAATCGTACTACCGATGGTTTTAGCACCCTGACCATCAATTTGCCGGATAACTCAACCCAGGTTCGGGTACGCATTACCATGCTGAACAACAGTACGTCGGAGGCTTGGGCCATTGATGATATCGCATTGACAGGTACACCTGCATGGCAATATGCCTGGACCTCCAATCCGGCAGGTTATACTTCTACCTCTCAAAACCCAACCGGCGTTTCTGTTACCCAAACCACAACGTACACCGTTACTGCAACCGCTTCCGGTGGGTATTCTATTTCGGACACGGCCAGAGTGGTCATCAACCCTTTACCTTCAACACCATCAGGCACAGGGGGCTCTCGCTGCGGCACTGGAACTGTTGCCTTAAGTGCCACCGCTGGAACAGGAGAAACCATCGATTGGTATGCGGCAGCCTCAGGTGGTTCGCCGTTGACGGGTGGAACGGGTGTAACCTCATTCACCACGCCTAGTATTTCAACAACAACTATATTTTATGCTCAAGCCCGCAATACCACTACGGGTTGCGTGTCTTCAAGTCGTACAGCGGTTACGGCAACAGTGAATAGCATCCCCTCGGCGCCTAGTGGTACCGGAGCCTCTCGTTGTAACACGGGAACCGTTACCCTCTCTGCCACTGCCGGATCCGGAGAAACCATCGACTGGTATGCAGCTGCCTCCGGCGGTTCGCCGTTGACGGGTGGAACGGGTGTAACTTCATTCACTACACCCAGTATTTCGGCAACGACCATTTATTATGCTGAATCTCGCAATACCACTACGGGTTGTGTGT
>CAZZJF010000248.1:0-2652 GCA_964654325.1 uncultured Ferruginibacter sp. | reverse complement strand
GATGGAATCAAGTCGAGGTTCAGACTGCTTGTTTTAAGGATTACATCTTTCGCGGCAGCATCATTTACCATGCAGTCGTATAAGCTCTTGGTAATATTTTGCAAATCAAAGCCAACGCCAGTTGTGCTGTTTGCTTGGGGGTCAGCATCAACCAGTAATGTTTTAAATTCCAACACGGCCAGACTGGCCGCCAGGTTGATGGCTGTAGTCGTTTTTCCGACACCGCCTTTCTGGTTTGCCACACCGATGATTCTTGCCATAATAATAGATTACTCCTGAACCATCAAATTTCGCCTTTTTTTTGGACAACTTTGAAAAGTTATTCATCATTTTCCCACTATTTTGGGCTTATTTGCAGCAGATTGACAAAACAATTCATTATCCTGTGTTGTTACCATTCTACACGTTACGTCGAATCATTTAACACATGCTTACACTTATATCCGGTACAGACCGACCCAATGGCAACACGCGAAAACTGGCCAAATATTGTGAAAAACTGCTTCAACAAAAAAAGATCGATTATCGGTTCCTCGACCTATCGGAAGATATAGCCTGGAGCCAGCCGGAGAGCTTGAATTTGTTCATGGAACATCATCTGTATGGTTCGACGAGGATGTGGATTTTTATTCCGGAATACAATGGGTCTTACCCAGGCATTCTTAAGTTGCTGGTTGACCGGTCAGATGTCAAAAAAGCCTGGCGCCATAAAAAAATTGGATTGGTTGGTATTTCAACCGGTCGGGCTGGCAATTTACGTGGCTTGGATCATTTTACAGGCTCGTTGATGCACATGCAAGCTTTTGTTCACCCTAATCGTTTGCCAATTAGTAAAATTGATACCTTGATTAGCCCAGACGGCGCCTCGTTAGATTTGGCCACCGAACGGTTGTTGGAGGAACATTTGAACGATCTGCTGCAATTTTAAAATTGTTTATGCGAACGCCCGTTGGTTTCATACTACTCTTGGTTTTTATCGCGAGTCTGGATTATTACGTTTTCCAGGGGGTCAAACATCTGGTGCATGCCCATGAGGCGAAAACCCGGTCTGCCGTTCAGCTGCTTTACTGGACTGTCTCCCTATTAACGCTGGGTAGTATCTTGTTTCTGACTCTAACGGAGCCATCTTTTTCCGGTAAAGTATTTCGGCAATATGTTGGGGCTGTAGTCTTCGGATTGGTCATCTGTAAGTTGGTTATGGCCTTGTTTTTTTTAACCGATGACATTCGCCGGTTCGTATACTGGAGTTTCAAAACCGTGTCAGCGAAGACTAACATACAGTCTGCGCAAGCGACAGAGACGATAACCCGTTCGGCTTTCCTTAGCTGGTTGGGATTTTCGGCGGGTTCCATTGTCTTGGGCTCTTACCTGTTTGGGATGAGCAATAAATACAATTACAACATTATTCGGCAAACCCTTCCCTTTGCCGGATTGCCGGATGCTTTTGACGGACTTCGCATCATACACATCAGCGATATTCATGCCGGCAGTTTCACCGACAAACAGGCGGTAATACGCGGTATAAAGAAAATAGCTGACCTGCAACCGGACATCGTTTTTTTTACTGGGGATCTGGTCAATAACCGGGCTGATGAAATGCAGGACTATATGGATGTGTTTTCAAAGATCAAGGCACCCTATGGAGTGTACAGTATTTTGGGTAATCATGATTACGGAGATTATGTAGCCTGGCCTCATCAGGGTGTTTCGAAAGAAGCGAACCTCGACCGGTTGAAAGCCATTCATGCGGAGCTGGGATGGAATTTATTATTAAATGAACACCGCATCGTTCGTAAAGGAAACGCAACAATTGGCATTGTAGGTGTCGAAAACTGGAGTTCAAAAGGACGATTTCCCAAATACGGTGATTTGTCAAAAGCGATGGAAGGCATGCCTGCGATGCCTTTCACCATCTTGTTAAGCCATGATCCGAGTCATTGGGACGCTCAGGTGCTTGATAACAGCACGCATATTGATCTCACGTTAAGCGGGCACACACATGGCATGCAGTTTGGTGTAGAAATTCCAGGTTTTCGATGGAGTCCCGTTCAATACATGTATCCTCGCTGGGCCGGTGTCTATGAGGCAAATAACAAGTATTTGTATGTGAACCGTGGATTCGGCTTCCTGGGATATCCCGGCAGAGTAGGTATCCTGCCGGAAATCACTTTAATGGAATTACGAAAAACAAGTGCCTGATCAGCGTGATCGGTTTCCGTCTTTACGAAAGTTGCCTTGTCTTCCGGATGGTCTTCTTCCTTCATCGGTTGGTCTGCGGAAACCACCATCCGCCTCATTCATCCGTATGGTGCGATTATTGTATTTTTTCCCGTCCAATGCTTTGATCATTTTTCCGGCACTGCTGCGGTCTACTTCCAACCAGGTATTCATTTCCCGTAAGTCGATCTTACCCAGCACTTCTTTTTTGAGATTGCTTTCATCCAGTACATATTGTAAGAAGCTGGCCTTGTAAAAGCCGTCTTTGGTTCCCAGGTTTACAAACAAACGGGTGTAGCCCGAGTCACGCCGGTTGAATGTTGTTCGTACGTTCCGACTATCGGTTGCGCCTGGACGAACTTTAGCATCCTGGCGTACGTTCAGGTCCTCTGCCTGGTCGTAGTATTTTAAAAAATGACTGAATTCGAGAGCGGC
>CAZZJF010000247.1:0-2659 GCA_964654325.1 uncultured Ferruginibacter sp. | reverse complement strand
TTGTCTAGCAATCGATGGTAAACCTCCCCTTCACGGGTATTTTTGGCGACCAGGTGGAAATTCCGCCGAAACAGACCCCACTTGACCGGTCCAAATAGACCCCAGTTCTGCGGAGCAAACAGACCCCACTTGACCGGGGCAAACTGACCCCTCCTTTTTTGACGAATCATACTGTTTTTAGCCTACCGATTTTTGGTTCCGGCTATGCACTTACGCATGGCCTAAAATCAAAATCATGGCTAATAAATCTATCGGTATGAGTAAAGTACGTCAAATTTTGAAACTGCATTCCCAGGGTCTCGGCAAGAAGAAAATCGCGGCCTGTCTGGCCATGTCCAAAAACACGGTCAAGCTCTATATTGAAAAATACGCCCAGCTACGGACAACCCTTGATGAGCTGTTAAAACTTCCTGACCATGAGTTGGACAAGCGGTTCCATCCTCCCTATGAGTCTGTCATTGACGGTCGGGTTCATCAGTTATACGAGTATTATCCGCAGATGGAAAAAGAGCTGCGCAAGCGGGGAGTAACTGTGGCAAAACTGTTCCGTAAGTTTAAGAAGGAGAATCCGGACGCCCTCGCCGAAACCTCCTTTTACCATTACTACCGTCTTTGGAAGAAGAAGATCAATGTGAGTTTGCATGTTGAGCATAAAGCCGGAGATAAAACCTACATCGATTATGCAGGAGCCACACTTCCCTATGTAGACGAGGCCACCGCAGAAATACTGCAGGCCCAGGTGTACGTTGCCATATTGGGCTGGAGCCAGTATGCCTACATTGAAGCCTTTCCCGGTCAAACGGTGGAGGATTTGATTTTAGGCACGGAGAACGCGTTTCACTTTTTTGAAGGGACAACCCTGGGTATTGTTCCTGACAATCTTAAAGCAGCAGTGATCAAGTCGAATCGCTATGAGCCTCATATCAATGAGAACTTCATGGCCTTTGCGGAGCATTATGGCACTACCACTTTTCCGGCGCGGGTGAGAAAGCCCAAGGACAAGGCTCTGGTAGAGAATATGGTCAAGTTGGCTTACCAGAACATCTACTCGAATATCCCTGACAATAAGGTTCTTACCCTTGTTGAACTCAATGCAGAAATACGCAAACACCTGCATGTGCTCAATCATACCCCGTTGACGGGTAAGGATTGCTCCAGAGCTCAGCAGTGGGAGATGGAAAAGAACACCCTGCAGCCGCTTCCGGAAACCCGTTTTGAGATGCATAAGATCAAGCAGGTTACCGTCATGAAGAACGGCCATGTTTACCTTAGGGAAGACCAGCATTATTATAGCGTACCCTATGAGTTGATTGGCAGGAAACTGAACCTGCAATACTCGCGCGCCTCGGTAGATATTTACTACAAGTATAAACTGGTGGCTCACCACAAGCGGATACGCAGCAGGCATCAATACAGCACGGAACAGGAACATATCCCTCCCCAGCATCGTTTTGTAACGGAATGGAGCTCGGAATTTTTTATTGAGAAAGGCCGACAAATCGATCCTGCGGTTGAGCTCTATATTACCCGGGTGCTTGCCAGTAAAACGTATGCCCCTCAGGCTTACAGGTCCTGTAATGGCATCTTGTCCTTCGCTGGCAGAGCGAGCAAGGAGCGTCTCATCGCCGCATGCAAAATGGCGCACCAGTTCGGGTATTACAATTACGGGACTATCGATGAAATCATCAAGCAAAACCTTGACCAGATGGAGCAAGAGGATGGCAATCCGAAAATGCCGGAGCATGAAAACATACGCGGAGGCAATTATTATGAATAAATCAAAAACCAAAAACAATGACAGAAACAATCAGTAAAATGCGACAAATGCGGTTGCTGGGCATGGCTAATGCCTTCCAGTTAACCATGGAATCCGGAAAAAATGAATCGTTCACGCCCGACGAGATGGTATCCCATCTTGTAGAATCGGAGTGGGATGAACGGTATAACCGGAAGCTTGACCGGTCTTTGAAATCCGCCAGGTTCCGTTACCGGTCTTCTGTTGAACAGATAGACTTCAGTGAGAACAGGGTGAACAAGAACCAGGTACTTCGGTTGGCTGAATGTGATTTTATCAAAAGGTCCGAGAACATCATCATTACCGGGAGTACCGGTATCGGCAAAAGCTTCCTGGCCTCCGCCATCGGTCATCAGGCCTGCTCCATCGGGTACAGGGTTCTGTATCAGCACAGCACGAAACTATTTGCCAAGCTGAAACTGGCAAAAGCCGATGGAAGCTATATGAAGGAGCTGGCAAAAATGGAACGCCAGCACCTGCTGATCATAGACGACTTTGGACTGCAAATACTTGATGCACAAAGTCGTTCGGCGCTTATGGAAGTTATTGAGGACCGGCACGGAAAATCATCGACCATCATTACGGCGCAGGTACCGGTAAGCAAATGGCATGAGATTATCGGAGAGCAGACCATTGCCGATGCCATTTTGGACCGGATTGTACACGACGCTCACCGAATAGAAATGAAAGGCGAGTCCTTAAGGAAAAAGAAACAACCCATAGAATAATACATGAATCTTAAAAGAAAAAATTAACTTAGCTAACAAGCTAAAAACAGTATTTGATCGAAAAAAATTAGAACAAGAAAGAGAGGGGTCAGTTTAGTCCGGTCAAGTGGGGTCTATTTGACCGGAAAATACAATT
>CAZZJF010000246.1:0-2692 GCA_964654325.1 uncultured Ferruginibacter sp. | reverse complement strand
TTTTATCCCAACCCACCGGCTGTTTTTCAACGAAAAGGGCTTTTAAACAGATTGAAAACTAGTCTTTATATACTGAGTCTTCGCGAATGGCGACTAGATAATCTTTTTTATAATTATGTGTGGATGCCGTTGAAACGTATTGGTAATCGGCTCGGTTTCTTTTCACAAAAAATAATGATTGTGATCTTATTCGCTTTCTATTTTACCGGTCTTTATTTAACCAATTACCAGGAGTTATTACCACCCTCCGTGTATCACAAACTTCCTGTTGTTTTGGCAGTACTTTCTTTATTAATCATCATCAGAGCATTTACAGAGAGATCGTCTGCCTTCATTGCATGGACACTTATTTTTATCTCACAGCTTTTTACGTCGTTATCCATCACCTATAATGAGCAATTTGATACCTCACAGGTCGTTCTATACCTCAGTGGTATTTTGATTTCTGCCGCATTGGGTTATTTAGTGTTGCTCAAGTTGTCTAAACATGGGAAAAATACTAAACTCAATACGTTCAACGGTCATTCGTATGAACACCCGCGGCTCGCTTTTTTGTTTGCCATCGCCTCTCTTGGGATGGCTGGATTTCCAATTACGCCCTCTTTTATTGGAGAGGATTTCATCATTGGTCATATTCATGAAAACCAGGTAGCGCTCATCATGCAGACCGCTCTTTGTTTAATCCTGGATGGCATTGTTGTTTTTCGAATTTATGCACGACTCTTTTTAGGACCCCACGAACAAGGCTATCACGAAGTAGCTTACCGCTCATCTTAATTCATCATTCAATTTAAAAACATGAAATATCTTTTATCCATTTTAGGAATACTGTGTACGATTTGTGCCTATTCTCAAACAGGAAATAAACTCAACGCACTGAAATTAAACCTAAACGAATCTGGAAGCCACTATATACAGTGTACTATGCTCAATCAAACATGGTTGCGATTCAATGAATCAAATCCCGGAACACTTGTGGAGGGTGTCGAAAAAAAATCAACCCTTGACATTGGGCTCAGGCGGACAAGGTTTCAGCTCATTGGTCAACTCAGTGATCGTGTTTTGCTTTACTTCCAGTTCGGACAGAATAATTTCAATGCCCAATACAACGCAACCAGCAACCGTAAAATGGCTACCTTTTTTCATGACGCTCTTTGTGAGTACAAAATCAGCAGCCAAAATCAGTTAAAAGTTGGAGCCGGATTGACTATTGCCAATGGACTTTCTCGTTTTTCGCAGCCCGCTATATCCTCGATTATGACCATGGATGTCCCGATTTTTATACAATCGACTGTAGATCAAACTGACCAGTTTAGCCGAAAGCTTAGTGTATATCTCCGTGGACAAATTGGTCGATTCGATTATAGAATGGCCATGTCTGATCCTTTTCCGATTACGTCTAATGGCAATATCCCACCGAGTATTTCAACGTTCGCTACTTTTTCACAACTCGGTCATGAAAAACAATGGCAGGCCTATTTCATCTACCAGTTTTTAGACCATGAACAGCATACCACCCCATATATGACCGGTACCTATTTGGGAAAAAAGAGGATATTTAATATAGCAGCCGGAACAATTTATCAGCCAAAAGCTATGTGGAAGCTCAATGATGGGTTAGATACGGTTTATCAACCGATGAAGCATATGGCTGTTGAAACGTTTCTTGATATCCCCCTGAACACCCGAACCAATACGGCGCTTTCTGCCTATGCCGGCTTTTTTTTCATGAATTACGGAACAAATTATTTACGGTACAACGGCATTATGAATCCAGGGAATGGCATGATGTTGCCAAGCACATCTGTTATTAGTGGTCAGGGACCAACCTATGGCAATTCCTTTCCCATGTTTGGTACCGGAAACACCTTGTATACCCAGGTTGGTTATTTGCTTCCCAATAACTTTGCCGGACTCAAAACAAAGTGGCTACCCTATGTTTCATTTACCCATTCTAACTATGATCGATTGCGTGGTTTATCAACAGATCTTTTTCATGCGGGCATCAATTTCATGATGGATGAACATCGTTCCAAATTCACACTGGATTGGTCAAACCGCCCAACGTATTACCTAGAAAAAAGCGTTCCACACAACGGCAAACGCCTGAATCAGGTCGTTGCACAATATCAAATCTTCATGTAGTTCCAATATTTCCAGAGAGGAAGTGGGTATAAGTAATCATAATACTCTAATTTTATCCTCTCTCAACGCTACGCACTTTGAATTCGAACTATACGTATTTTGCTATTCTTGCCCTATCCTGTATAGGTCCACTGGCATTGAGTTTCGATAAGAAAGTCGCTTTTTATAAGTCTTGGAAATACCTCTTTCCGGCAATGTTGTTGCCGGCCGCTTTTTATATTGGGTGGGATATTTTATTTACGAAAAACGGTGTATGGTCCTTCAGTGCTGAACACATCGTCGGGTATTCCTTTCAAGGCTTACCCATTGAAGAAATACTGTTTTTTTTCGTGGTGCCGTATTGCTGTGTGTTTATTTATGCTTGTATTCGGTCTTATTTTCCGTTGATGGTAGATAACCGATTCAGTAGGATACTCTTTGCTGTATTTGCTTTGCTTTTTTTGACGATTTCAATTTTAAATCATGATCGGGCGTATACCTATTTCACCGGTCTTTTTACGGGCGGGTTCATGTTGCTGGTTCTACTATTACGAACGGTTTTCAATAC
>CAZZJF010000245.1:0-2696 GCA_964654325.1 uncultured Ferruginibacter sp. | reverse complement strand
AATATGAAATGCCCGTTAAGAAAAAAAATTTAACCTTATTTAAACAATTGCACGGTTTTTGAATCTATCAAATGTTCAATCATTCGAATAAACCATCACATGAGGAAAAAAATACTACTGTTGGCCGGCATTGTTGTGTGTTCCTTATCGCTGGCGTTTTCTAATTTTCTGACGCCGGACCTGCCACCTGTTCCTTATAATTACGCCAATATTCCGTTTCCGTCTGATATCATCAACAATCAAACGGAGATGGATAACATGCCTGCCAGCAATCCAACTTCCGATCATGGTGCAACACTAGGACGGGTATTATTTTATGATGTTGATCTATCCCAAAACAGAACCATTTCCTGTGCTTCCTGTCATATCCAAAAATTTGGATTCAGTGATACCGCACGCTTTAGTCGTGGTTTTAATGGCGCGTTGACATCCAGGAATTCAATGGGTTTGATTCATGCTAGGTTTCAAAAGGACAGTGCCTTTTTTTGGGATAACCGTGCTGCCACTTTGGAAATTCAGACGCTAATGCCTATTCAAAGCTCGGTGGAGATGGGGCTTTCGCTGGATACCCTGGTGGCACGCCTATCTGCAAAACCCTATTATTCGCAATTATTCGCCAACGCTTTCGGAAGCCCTACTGTTACATCCGAGCGGGTTTCAAAAGCATTAGCTCAGTTTATCAGAAGTATGAACACCTTCGGTTCAAAATTCAGACAAGGAGTAGAAACCACCAATGGAAATCCCTCAACCACTCCTTTTTCGAATTTCACCGCTCAGGAAAACCTGGGCAAATCGCTTTTTATGGATATCACCCGGGGAAATTGCCAGGCTTGTCATACGCGAAACATCATGGTTCAGCAGGGCTCACAAAATATCGGTTTGGATTTAGTATATGCAGATAATGGAGTAGGTGCTGCAACAGGTAATCCCCGTAAAAATGGGCAATTCAGTGTGCCCTCTCTGATGAACGTCGCACTTACACCACCCTACATGCACGACGGCCGTTTTAAAACGCTGGAAGAGGTCATCGATTTTTACAGTGATTCCATCAAGCCACATCCGAATTTGTCGGGCTTCCTGCGCACCATCATACCCGGAACAATTGATCCCAATAACAATCAATGTGATACCTGCCCTCCACGCAGACCCCATTTCTCTCCTGCGGAAAAGGCAGCATTGGTAGCCTTTTTACATACACTCACTGATACCGTCATCACAACCGATGTTCGCTGGAGTGATCCATTTACATGTGGCACCCACAATGCTGTTCGAATAACGGCCTGCGACCAGTATACATGGAATGGTACGGTTTACAGAAGCTCGGGGGTATACGTGCGTAGCTATGTGAACAGTGGTGGATGCCCTTCAGCCGATACACTGCATCTGACTATCAATACGGGCACCCGACAAGGTATCCGGATTAGCACCTGTGGCAGTTATGTTTGGAATGGCACAACCTATACCAGCAGTGGTACCTATGTTCGAAATTATACGAATTCGAATGGGTGTAGTTCAACGGACACCTTGTACCTTACAATAACACCATTGGCAACTATAACATCCTCACCCATTGTCACACAAACATTAGTCAGCAACGAGTGTGGTGGGAGGATATACCGTTACACGGCATCGCTTGTTTCAGGTGCTACCGGTTATGCTTGGACGGCACCTACGTCTGTTGGCGGAGTGGCAGGCGTCACTGTTGATTCAGGAGATATCGCAAGCTCACGGATCATCCGGCTTCGGTATCAGTCCAACGCGGCCGCCCGGGCCGGTGACAGCATCAAAGTCAGGGCCTATTCAAGCTGTGCTACATCGGTTACCAAAGGCTATTTTTTAAGCAATCTCTTGCTTTCTCCCCCTATTGCACCTTCTGGGATAACGATTGAACCTGTGCAAACAACTATTTGCGGAGAGCGTATTTACCGGTTCAGCGCACCATTACTACCGACCGGTAGCAGCAGCATAGCACCGGCAAGCGGGTATATGTGGTCTATGCCAACCGGGGCGGTGGGGTCTACCGGTGTTATCGATTCAGGCAGTCTCAGTTCACGAAAAATCCGGATTCGATTCAGCTCCAACAATGCCTCGGGTACAACGGACAGCATTCGTTTACAATATTTATCGGCTTGTGGCAATTCGCTTCCTAAAAGTGCAAAACTGATAAACACCCAACTGCTCGCCCCTTTGTCACCCACATCCATCAGTGTAACGCTGGTTAGCGATGTTTGTGGTGCAAGGGTATTTCGATACACGGCACCGTTGCTTTCGATTGCAAGTGCCGACAGAGGTGCTGCCACCGGGTATCTATGGCGTTTACCATCCGGCCCTGTTGGTTCAACCGGCATGATCGATTCGGGCACACTGGCATCCAGGGTCATTCGGATCCGGTATTCAAGTAATGCCGGCGCAACGCTGGCTGATTCAATATGGGTGTCATTCACATCAACCTGTGGTAACAGCTATCCAAAAGCGATTCGACTGACCAATACTTATAAGTCCGGCTGTCCAACCAGTTTGGCCAAAAACGCATCCATTGGATCAGACGAAAAAAACACAGACTGGGACATTAATTTGTACGGAAACCCAACTGATTATCAGTTTTGCATCCAAGTTGAATCAAAAAACCCCGGCCCTTTACAACAATGGATGCAACCATTCCTGTTAGTTGTTTATGATGGGTCGGGCAGAAAACG
>CAZZJF010000244.1:0-2717 GCA_964654325.1 uncultured Ferruginibacter sp. | reverse complement strand
TGCAGCTGTTACTGCAACAATAAACAGCAATCCCTCGGCTCCCAGTGGTACCGGTGCTTCCCGTTGTGGAGCCGGTACGCTCACGCTTTCAGCTTCTGCCGGGGCGGGGGAGACCATCGACTGGTATGCAGCAGCCTCCGGCGGTTGGGCTTTACTCAGTGGAAACACATCATTTACCACACCCAGCATTTCTGCAACCACCATCTACTATGCGGAAGATAGAAACACAACCACGGGTTGTGTATCTGCTACCCGTACGGCGGTGACGGCTACCATAGTACAGCCGGTTTCTATCAGCAATCAGTCCGGATCATCTACATATGGTGCGGCAACTACATACTCTATTTCAGCCACCAATGCTGCATCTTACAGTGCTACGGGACTTCCGACCGGATTCACCCTCAACACATCAACGGGAGTGATCACCATTGCAGCTAATGCAGCGGCAGGTACTTATTCAATCAATGTAACGGCGGTTGCACAGCCGGGTTGTACAAACGCTTCTGCAACGTTAACCTATACCCGAAATACAGCAAACCTGACCATTACTGCTAACAATGCCACCAAATGTTTTGGTTTTGGATTTACATTTAGCGGTACGGCATTCACCTCCTCAGGCTTAGCAGCCGGTGATGTAATCAGCAGTGTGAGTTTGAGCAGTGATGGAACTGACCTGTTGGCCGATTTGGGTACCTATCCAATTGTTCCCTCTGGGGCCACAGGTGCCAGTTTCAATGCCGCCAATTATAACATAACATACACCAATGGTATCATGACGGTTGTGGATGTGCCTGCCATAACGGCTAATCCATCTACAACAGGTCAAACGCTTTGTCAGAACGCTATTGCCACGGCCTTATCGGTAACGGCGGTTGCGGGCAGTGGTACCATCAGTGGATATCAATGGTTCAGCAATTCGATTCAGAGCAGCTTTGGCGGAACAGCTGTGAGTGGAGCAACGTCTGCTACTTATACACCTTCTACGGCATCAGCAGGAACATTATATTATTATTGTGTAGTTACTAACTCCAACGGTTGTACGATGCCGAGTAATCCGTCGGGTGCTATTGTGGTGAATGCATTGCCTACTTTAGTAACCGTTTCAGGTGGTGGTACATTTTGTAACAACACCACACTTACTGCTTCCAACGGCAGCAGCGGTACCATTTACTTCCAGGGCACTACCTCGTTAGGTACCTCCACAGCTGACCCTTCCACATCCGAATTCATTAATGCATCCGGCACGTATTATTTCAGAGCCCAATCGGCCCAGGGCTGCTGGGGTGTTCAGGGCAGTGCTGTAGTTACGCTGCAGGCGCCTATTGTGAGTGGGGTGGAAATCTGTCAGGGTTCAACATCTCAGTCCTTAACTACATCTACCACTTGTTCGAATCCTCAGACCAATCAGAGTTCAGGGGCACGTGATGCCGGTGCCGGAGCGAATGTAACCGGTGTGGGCACATTTGTATGGACAACACCAGGAAATATTACTGCTGCCGGTACTCCTTATGCAACCAGTGCAGTTCCAATTGGTACAACTTCCAATTATTTGCAAGCCACCAATTATGGATTCAGTATTCCCTCCAATGCGGTCATTAATGGTATTACCCTGGTGATCAATCGCTCCTCCAGTGGCAATAATGCACCACCCTATTTTCAGGATAACGAGGTAAAATTGGTCAAAGGGGGTGCCATTCAAACTACCAACAAGGCTATAATCGGGACCAATTGGCCCAATAATAATGCTTTTGGTACAGCTACTTATGGTGGATCAAGTGATCTGTGGGGCACTAACTGGTCTCCGTCTGATATCAATGCCGCGAACTTTGGTGTTGTTCTGTCAGGTGTGAATCCAAATACTTCATTCACACGTACCGTAAATGTCGATTACATGCGCATTACGGTAACTTACACTATTCCTGGCGGGTATAACTGGTACACTCAGTCTACCGGTGGCACGTCTATCGGTTCGGGAGCCACCTTCAATCCCGTAGGCGTTGCCGGCTCAGGGTTGGGCAATACCAATACACCCGGAACGGTAACCTATTACTTAGAATGTGGTTCAAACCCCGGTTGCCGCGGCTCTGCCAATTATGTGATCAATCCGGCGCCATCAGCACCCACTGCGGGTAATAGTGCCCGTTGCGGAACCGGTACTGTTGCGATTTCAGCAACTGCCGGAGCAGGTGAGACGATAGATTGGTACGCAACTGCAAGCGGCGGATCTGCTTTGTCGAGCGGAAACTCTTCTTACACTACACCAAGTATTTCAGCTACAACCATCTATTATGCGGAAACCAGGAATACGACTACCGGTTGTGTTTCTGCTACCAGAACAGCAGTAACGGCTACAGTCAATGCGATTCCATCTGCACCCGCTGCGGGTAACGCTGCCCGTTGCGGAACTGGTACTGTTGCGATTTCAGCAACTGCTGGAGCGGGAGAGACTATCGACTGGTATGCAGCTGCAAGTGGTGGATCTGCTTTGTCAAGCGGTAGCACCTCTTACACTACACCAAGTATTTCAGCTACGACCATCTATTATGCTGAAACTAGAAATACGACTACCGGTTGCGTCTCTGCTACCAGAACAGCGGTGACAGCCACGATCAATGCAATACCATCAGCACCGACTGCCGGTAACGCTGCCCGTTGCGGAACAGGTACTGTTAGTTTATCTGCAACCGGATTAGGCACTATCAAATGGTATACAACCT
>CAZZJF010000243.1:0-2732 GCA_964654325.1 uncultured Ferruginibacter sp. | reverse complement strand
ATCGTGCCAATCGATGGAGTCCTGGATTCCAAGGGAAAAAGGATAGAGCTGATGTTCCCCTATTGGAGAAAGCACGAGGTCATTCCATTTGTTCCCAAAGGCTTGAAATTTGAAATCAGTTTTGCTCAACTTTTTTGGTTGCGGATTCTCGATCAGTTAAGGCTGTTCAGCTACACGGTAAATAATACCCGTAAAATCTGTGATTATTTTTTTAAGGATGCCTATTTCCACGATTTGCCCAAAAAGACCCTTCTGCACAACCAGGATTTGCTGTTGAAGAAAAAAGCGACAGGCAACATTTCCGAGCGGGAAGAGATAACCCTCCTCTGGATTGGTGAAAAGTTGAGCGACGAGCGTTTTCTTTATATCCTCAAATACGATATCAACTACCTGACCAACCTGATAGTCAACAGCCTGGACCAAAAGGAGCAGGCAGGTATTTTTATTTTTTTGGATGGCGAAGTGCTCGAGCATATCGGCGATTATTATTTCAACCACAATGGCAAGCATATTGACCCGCGCAAGCCACATATCTACTTTTCCATTTCCTATTTGCTGGAGGAGTTCATCGATCAGGCTGAATTGGAATCCCTGTTGTTGCCCCAGATATTGTCTGATGAGGAAAAAATGGTTTTGAAAGAGATTCGGGCTTCACAGATAAAGGAACTGGTCATCAAAAAGGACAAGGACGGCCAATTGACCACCATCTACAGTACCAGGGATCGACTGCTTTCCGGGGAGGATGTGAAGAGGGTCAAGAAGTTATTCGGTCTGGGCAACTATGAAGAAGTGACGCTCACGACACGCAGCGACAAAACAATGATATTCAAGAAAACGAAAAAGAATCGACTCCGGTAACCCCGGCTCAATGGTATCACCAAGGGTTCACTCCGCTTGACCGGCTGAACCGCCAGAATGGTGAACGATGAACACTAAAATCCATGACGATGTAAAAAAAACCGATTTACGACTGACTGGGGATGAATCGCCTTTGCCGGAGCATCCTGCAGACGGCAACAACCCTGTCAAGGGCCGGAATATTCCGGAAAATAAGGATGAAGAAATCAGTGATGAGGAGCGGCAGCAGCTAGACTGCTTCGCTGAAATCATAGTTGCAATAATTTTGAACCAACAAAATCTTTTTGATGAAGAAGGATGAAGCAGTCGCCGCAGGCAATGAAATGCTGCTGAGGTCGCATTTCGCCAAAGGGGGTAAAAAGGAAAATGGACGCCCCGGGAACACTTTTATCTGTTACGCCCGGGTTTCTTCCAGGGATCAAATGGTCTATGGGAACAGCCTGGTATGGCAGTACGAACGGATTGAACAGTTTGCCCAAAACAACAATCTTGTTTTGAAGGCCCGGTACGGCGGTACATACGAGTCGGCAAAAACGGATGAGCGCAACGAGTTCAAGCGAATGCTGGCTGATGTGACCAAAGACAGAAGCATCGCCGGCATCATCATATACAGCTATGACCGGTTCTCCCGTTCCGGTGCCAATGGGATTTTTTTACTGGAAAACCTGCGCAAACTGGGTATCCGGATCATTTCGGTAAGCCAGAAAATCGACGATGGCACACCGAACGGCATTTTCCAGGAGCAGTTTTATCTGTTATTCAGCAAACTTGACAATGACCTGCGCCGTGACAAAAGCGTTTCCGGAATAAAATCGATGTTGCAAAAAGGCTATTGGCCGCACGGAACACCATTGGGGTTCACCAACCTGAGCAAACTTTCAACAGCCGACAAGCACCGGTACAAGGTTAATGAAACAGGCAGGCTGATTAGGCAGGCTTTTCAATGGAAAGCTAGCGGTGCATTCAGTAACCAGCAGATAGTTGAAAAGCTGGCTTTAAAGGGGCTGAAAATAAGCCTGCGACACCTGGCCTGGATATTTTCGAATGTGTTTTACTGCGGCTATATTTCCTCCCAATATTTTCCCGGAGAGCTGATCAAGGGAAAGCATCCCGCCTTGATTGACATGGACACTTTTCTGAAGGCAAATGAAATCAGCCGGAACAACAGCCGCTCAGGTGTGCCCAAACGGCTTAACGTGGAAGAGTTGCCCCTGAAGGTGTTTTTCCGTGATGCGGTATCCAACAGTCCGTTTACGGGCTATGAGAATAAACAAAAATGCCTTTTCTATTACAAATCCAGGGACAAGGGTTCCCGTGTCAGTGTTTCTGCTGAAAACCTGAACAGCAAATTCATTGAGTTACTGAAGCAGTTTTCGTACAAAAAAGAGAAAACCAAATTCTTGAGGGAATCACTGGACAAAAAATTGGCCGACCAGCACCACGAAACTGCGTTTGATGATAAAGCGAACCGTAAGCGTATCAGTGAACTGAATGGGATGTTGGATACCCTTGAAGAGCGCTATGTGCTGAATGAAATCACCCGGGAGCAGTACAACAAATTTTCCGAAAAATACCGGCAGGAACTGGCTCAATTGGAGTCAGAAATCGCCCGTCATGGAAAATTCAGTTCTAACCTTGGAAAGGCGATTGAAAAAGGGATGGAAATCGCGGGAAACATCGACCGGGTCTGGGTTTCATCGGACTACTACAACAAACAAAAGCTGCAATACCTGCTCTTTCCGGAGGGTTTGGCTTATGACAAGAAAAACGACCGAGTTCTAACCACCCGTGTTAACACTATCTTCGCCTACATCGCAGCGCAGGCAAGGGTTTTGGAGGGAAAGAAAAAAAGGCAACCCGCTCGGGATTGCCCT
>CAZZJF010000242.1:0-2732 GCA_964654325.1 uncultured Ferruginibacter sp. | reverse complement strand
ACCCAATCGCATCAGATGAAGTGCGATTTGGAATTGGTTAGTTGTAAAACCCAAAAAGTGTTTGGTAAAAATATTGGGTATGTTGTTGAAATAAAAAACGGAAGCGATAAAGAGATTGACGGGGTAGAGTGGACCGCCTTTTTTTATACCCGATTTGGTAAATTAAAAGGGAAGCGACAAGGCGATTGGACCTCCGGTAATTTTATCAAACCCAAGGGGACGGATGAGTCGTTCATTGAGATAGAAAGTAACTTCATTGATGGTGCGGATGATGTATTCATCACCATTAAAAAAGTTCATTATACAGACGGAAGTGCCTGCAAATAAAGGCTCGCTCGTCAACATTGGGCCAAAAGAACCCCATCTATCTTCATTGATTTGGGCATTCTTGATGCCATAATGATTATAATAACCACGCAATTAGTTGGTTATAAATAGTGTTTTTTTCGATAAAAAATAGCTGCTTCACCCGCCGGCCTAGCTGAAAAAAACAGCCCCAACGTGCTTGTTTTTTCTACCTTTGTTTAAGCTTTCTGCTTAATTAAACAACAATCATGAAAAAACAATGCTTGATTATCTGGGCAATGTTGTTCGGTTTCATACCGGCCATCGCTCAAACAACACCCGGCTGTAATGCTCAGTTTACGTTTTCGGTTGCTGGTAATGTAGTCAATTTTGTGTCGCTGCCCAGTTCATCGCCAACGACCCATTCCTGGTCTTTTGGAGATGGTAATACAAGCGCTGTGGCCAATCCGACCAATACATACTTTTTTTGCGGCACCTATTTGATTACTCATGTGGTGGTGACGGGCAATTGTGTGGATTCCTCGGTGATGACGGTCGTGATCAATCAAAATTGCAGTAATAACTGTACGCTGGTGGCCAATTTTACGGCTACCAATACAGCTAGTCCAAATACCTTTACGTTTACCAATACTAGCAGCGGTTTTGCACCCGGCGATTCTATTCGATGGACCTTTGGCGATGGATCGATGTCAACCGATGCCAACCCAACGCATACCTATGCTAATCCGGGAACCTATACTGTTTGTTTGCGGGTAAAAAAAGGAAACTGGCCGGCAACGGCGCCTCCCTGTGTGCGGGATGTTTGTCAGGTGGTTACGGTTGCCAGTCCTGTCGCCTGTAATATTCAGGCCGCTTTCTCCATTCAGCCAACCACGACTACACCGAACACGTACTTGTTCACCAATACCACTGTCAATCTTCAGCCAAGCGATTCGGTGTTTTGGAATTTTGGTGACGGCACAACATCCATTCAGCCCAATCCGGTCCATACCTATTCCAATCCGGGTACGTACATAGCTTGTATTCGGATCAAGCGTATGATGCCGGCCGGTACAGCACCCTGTGTGCGGGAGGCCTGTCAGACGATTGTAGTCAACCAACCCAATCCTTGTTCAATCGTGCCTTCCTTCACGTATACGAGCAACGCAAATAATGTGTTTGTATTCACCAATACAACGGCCGGTTCATCGGCTAATGCACTGGTGCAATGGAATTTTGGTGACAACACCACCGGTACGGGATCAATCGTTACGCATACCTACCCACAGCCGGGCACTTACCTGGTGTGTTTGCGTGTAACGCTGAGTAATACCTGTATTCGGGATACGTGTATACAGATTGTTGTCAATCCGATCACGCCGACGCCTTGTACGCTGCAGGCTTCTTATACATACACCAACAGTGGGTATACGTATTCATTCGTCAATACCACAGCCGGGTATACGCCAGGGGATACCATCCGTTGGACATTCAGCAATGGAAACGTGACCAACGTGCAAAATCCCGTGATCAATTTTCAGGCACCGGGCCGGTATCGTGTTTGTTTACGCGTTAAGAAACCAACGCTACCGGGTGCGGCTCCCTGTATCAGCGAGCGTTGTGACTCCATTACGGTGGCGCCGGTACCATGTGCTATTCCAATGACTATTTCGGTGCAACCGGCACCCAATGCGGGTAACGTAATGGTATTCACGTATCAGTCGCCCACAACGAACGCGCCGCTGGTGAACTGGAATTTTGGAAACGGAACAACCGGCACCGGTCCGGTCGTTACCCATACGTATCCGCAAGCAGGTGTTTATACCGTTTGTGTGCGGGTAACGGTGAGCAATACCTGCTTCCGAGATTCCTGTTTTACCGTAACGGTAGGCGGCAGCACGCCTCCGTCACCATCAATCTGCGACAGTATACAAACCCGCTTTACGTATACCCAAGATGTGTACATGCCGAACAAGCTCTATTTCATTACCGTCAGCAATTATCCGGTTGCGTCGGAGAGCTGGACGATCACACCTTTGACCATGGCTGGTCCGCCAATGACCATTAACCAATATAACCCCGCCTATGTGTTTCCGCAGGTGGGCAGTTATCGGGTTTGTTTGCGGGCTGTCATTCAAAACGGGTGTATTAAAGAATATTGCGACACGGTGTCCATTACATCCCTGGGAACGCAATGCCTATTATCGGCCTATCCGAATCCGGCCACCACGCAGGTTTCGGTGACTGCCGTATTATCAATGCCCACAACGATCTATGCTAACCTGTACAACAGCCAGAACATACTGGTCAGACAGCGTGTACAGGCGGGTGTTTCCGGAAACAACATCGTTGGCTTCAATATAGCCACTTTGCCCGCGGGTATGTACACCATCCGGTTATATTACGGACAGCAGGTTTGTACCGCCCGATTTATGAAATACTAAGTT
>CAZZJF010000241.1:0-2733 GCA_964654325.1 uncultured Ferruginibacter sp. | reverse complement strand
CAGTTATGGTATCTATCTGTTCATTGATGAAAAAACCATAGCCGTATTAGGCATGGAAAATCAGTTGTTCGAACTGGCCACCTTCGCCTTTTTTAGTGTAACGGGTATTTTATTTCTGATCACGGGTTATCGTACAAGATCATTTGTCCTGTTCATGCTGGGCGTGTTTATGTTGTTTGGTGCCGGTGAGGAAATCAGCTGGGGACAACAGTTTCTCAAATTCAAAACTCCGGATTCCATCAAGGCAAAAAACATACAGGGAGAAACCAACTTACACAACCTAAAATGGTTTCATACAGGCGATGAGGACCATGTAAAAAAACAAGGATGGGAGCGTTTACTGGAAATCAATTTTCTATTTCGTATTTTCTGTTTGGTATATTTCATTGCATTACCGGTATTCACCATGCTTTCACCGGCTATGGCTAGATTCACGGCCTGGCTTCGATTGCCGGTTCCTCCCCTGGCCCTCGGCGTTTTTTTTATAATCAATTGGTTTAGTTTCAGAACGACACTGGATGCCTTGCCTCCCGGAAGGCCCTTGGAACCCAATAGTATTTTTGTAACGGTTCAAGGTTCCGACAGCAGCATCCGCCATCAAACGATACGTCCATACGAGCAGCTGGCTGATTCGTTACTTCAAGATCCGAAAGCCGGTACATTGTCGGCAGCCGTATCATCCTTTGAACTCATTGATCGAGGACGGTCTTCCACGTCCCTTGATATCCACTTTAAATCGACGAAAGAACGCAGTTCTTTTCAAACCAAAACCATATATGAGCAGCTCGCTGGGCTCAAACAGCTGAATAACAGCAAATCGGTACAGGTAGATAAAGATGATTTTTACTATTGTACAACCACCGAAGCATTCGAATGCCTGAGTGCGCTCCTATTTCTATTAACGGGTATTCTTTTCTTTTTCGAAAAAAAGAAAACCGTGGCCTCGTCCATACAGAATTGACGTACCTTGTACAGTTCAATTGAATTCAATGTGGGAAATCGCAAGCCTTAGTATTCGGTTTCGGGAGAATAACGCCGAGAGAACGGTTGTTGACAATCTCCACTTTACCATTAAACCGGGTACCATCACCGCGCTGATTGGCGAAAGCGGCTCCGGTAAAACCCTGACCGCCTATTCGTTCATACAATTGCTACCCCGACAGGCCACCGCAACTGGATCTATCTCTCTTCATGGCAATAACCCCATTCCTAACCTGTTGACAATCGGAGAGAGAGAACTGCAATCCATTCGGGGCAACCGGATTGCTATGATATTTCAAGAACCTATGACAGCCCTGAACCCTTTAATGACCTGCGGAGAACAAGTTTGCGAAGTATTAACCACACACCGATCGCTTACCTTTCGGGAAGCCACTGAAAAAACAATCGCGTTGTTTCATGAAGTTGATTTGCCGGAGCCGGCTTCCATTTTCAAAAAATACCCCCACGAAATCAGTGGCGGACAAAAGCAACGTGTGATGATTGCCGCGGCCATCGCCTGCGAACCTGAATTGCTAATTGCCGATGAGCCAACCACGGCGCTTGATGCGCTGGTGCAACGTCATATCATAGCGCTGATCAAACGACTCCAGCAAAAACGAGGCATGTCCGTGCTGTTCATCTCCCACGACCTACCCTTGGTTCAAGGTCTTGCCGATGACGTATTGGTTATGCATCAAGGTCGCCTGGTCGAGCAAGGATCGGCCGATGCTGTGTTTACCAATCCGCAACATGCGTATACCAAAGCACTCATAGCGTGTAGACCCACACCTTCAAGCAAGGGCAAGCCATTGCCAACCATGGATGATCAATCAATCTCCTTTCTCTCGGATACCATCCGGCAGCCAATCCTCACCATTGAACCGGAAACGACACCTCTTTTGCGCGTGAATGCTCTCAACGTTTCCTACCCAGCCGATGAGCCCGGATTTTTCAAAAAGAAAAAAAGGAAATCGGCCTTACACGAAATCAATCTGGATGTGCATGCGGGTGAAATTGTAGGTATCGTTGGAGAAAGCGGTTGTGGCAAATCGACGCTGGCCAAAACGATTCTCGGACTTATCGAAGCCGATTCGGGGACAATCAGCCTATCCGGGCGAACAACAACTGCGGAGAGTCGAAAGGCCATTCGTTCATTGCAAATGGTCTTTCAAGATCCCTATGGTTCGCTGAACCCCTCTATACCAATTGGTTCGGCTATCCGCGAACCGATTCGGGTGCATGCACTGAGACCGGCCGCTGAAACCGGTAATCGGGTTGTTCAGCTGTTGGAATCAGTTGGTTTGCATGATGCAGATCAGTCCAAATACCCGCATGCGTTCAGCGGCGGCCAGCGACAGCGAATCAGCATTGCCCGGGCTCTGGCGCTCGAACCGCGTCTGTTGATCTTTGATGAAAGCGTATCGGCCTTGGATCCGGGCATACAGGCACAGATCCTTAACCTGATAATTGAACTCCGACAGAAACATGGTTTTGGGGCCATCTTCATAACCCACGATCTCGCAGTAGCCCATTATATCAGTGATCGGCTGCTGGTCATGCAATCCGGTAAAATCGTCGAACAAGGCCATCCGGATAAGGTCTTGTTCCGACCCCACCATCCATATACCCAACAACTGGCGGCCTGCTTAAATCGTCATGGGCTTGTATGAATTTCGAAGACTGCCTTAAAGAGTAGTAGGCACTCTTTTTTCAAATTACGCTCACGCTTCTCATGAAACGCAAAGAATCACT
>CAZZJF010000240.1:0-2770 GCA_964654325.1 uncultured Ferruginibacter sp. | reverse complement strand
ACCGGCCACCCCGACCTTGGCAAGGTCGTGCTCTACCAAATGAGCTACTTCCGCAAAAAAAGAACTAAAGTCAGACGGCAAATATACGCAATCTGATGAAATATTTATTTATACTTTGGATTGTATAATGTGTTTTCAGGCACATTAACCTCAGGCTTTCCTTTGTACCGATGGGTATACAAAGCATAACAGCCTCCGAATAGGAAAGCCAGTAGCACAAATACCTGACAATAAAAAAGAAAACGGGATGTAGACACCCAATTATGCGTGAAGTCCTTGTGCGATGTATCAATAAATTCCTTTTCCATAACGGATTTTTTGGTTTGGCAAAAGTAACACAGTTCGGTAAAAAAAAGAAATTATTTACGACCGATGATCGCTGAAAACTGTCGACGTTTTTTTAGGTAATAGTCCACAGCCAGCCACCGGGTTGTACTGCCGGTCAGTGTCGACATCTCATACCGAGGCAAGACCGTAGGTTTCAGATATGCCCAACCGAATATCATCACATACCAATGGGCCTTGAAAACAGCAACCCAAAATCCGGGGTCACCGGTAAACAAGGCTTTCCAGGCAGCCAAGGCATCCAATACCAATCGTATCGGCGCTTTCCAGATCAACTCGCCGTACGAGAGGTTTTTGAACATCATCAGCCAATTATTCCGAACATTCAGGTATACCTTCGATGAATTGCCTTTGGGTAGCGTACCTCCTCCCACATGGTAAACAACTGAAAATGGATTCACACAGATTTGGAAACCCATCCGCTGCAAGCGCCAGCACAAATCAATCTCCTCCTGGTGGGCAAAAAAACGAGTATCAAAACCACCGGCCTCGTGAAAGAGATTTGCCCGAACACATAAGGCCGCTCCGGTTGCCCAAAAACAAGGTTCGATCGTATCATATTGCCCGTCATCCCGTTCGCAATGATCCAACACGCGCCCTCGTGCAAACGGATAACCTAATGCATCAATCCAGCCACCACAAGCACCAGCATACTCAAATAGATCGCGCTGGTGATATGAACGGATCTTCGGCTGACAGGCTGCCACACGTTTGTTGTTTTCCATGGTCTGAATCAATGGCTCAATCCATCCGGGCGTAACTTCCACATCGCTGTTCAGCAGTAAATAATAATCGGCTTGAACCTGTTGCAAGGCCCAATTATACCCACCGGCATAGCCCAAATTTTGCTGATTTTGTAAAATCTCCACCTCCGGAAAGGCTGTTCGAACAAAGTCGACCGACCCATCGGTTGATGCATTGTCGGCTACCACCCATTGAATGGGGCGATAGGTCGATGCCAATACCGATGGCAGAAAGCTGGCTAAAAAATCACGTCCGTTCCAGTTTAAAATAACAACCGCAACCGTTGGAGCTTGTTTCACAAATGAAAGGTATGTATTTCCCGTAAATTCTTGATTATCGGCGGCTGAAAATCACTTGTTTACACCCCGACGCGATCAGGCAAGCTCAACGATTTTCAGTACATTTAGTTTTTGTTGTATGATTCATTCGTTTTTTCATTGGCGAACGCTGCTGACCCTGGTAGCTGTTCTGATTGTATCAGGCACGATTTTTTATTCGAATTATTTGTCAAAAAAAATTGAACGAGAGGAAAAAGACCGGATCAAGATCTGGGCAGAGTCGATGCACGTCAAACTGAATACAACCCACTCCCCCACACTGGGACTCTGTCAGCTGATTGCCGAAGAAAACCACGAGATTCCGATCATCGAAACTGATGAACTGGGCCATCCGACCGGCGTTTTTTTAAACCTCGACTCTGCGTTGGTTCAATCCGATACCGGATATCTGCAGAAAAAAATCATAGAATTTGAACAGGTCCATCAACCAATTGCGGTGACCATCAGCAATGATCCGCCCATGCAAAACCGGTATTATTTCGGCAATTCCAAACTCCTCAATGAGGTCAAATTTTATCCAATCATTCAGTTAATCATCATTGCCCTTTTTCTGGTTATCACCATCATTAGTATACAAATCAGAAACAGATCTACTCAAAATCAAGTATGGGCCGGTATGGCAAAGGAAACCGCTCATCAGCTGGGCACGCCGGTTACTTCGCTGGAGGGTTGGATTGAGGTGTTGAAAGAAAAAAATAATACAGACCCAATCGTCGGTGAGATGCAAAAAGATGTGGAACGCCTCAAACTCATCACGGATCGATTTGGAAAAATTGGCAGCAAACCCCAATTAGAACCAATACAACTTAAAACACAAATTGATAAAATGGTTGAATATATCCGGAGGCGATCCAGCGACCGGATAACCTTCACCGTAACCGCACCGGCGACAGCCGTTGTCGCCAAAATCAGTCCGCCATTGTTTGACTGGGTGATCGAAAATCTGTTGAAAAATTCATTGGATGCACTTGAGAACAACGGACAAATTATCATCAGTATTATTGACGAACCAAGCCGAATTGTGATTGATATCCAAGATTCCGGCAAAGGCATACCGAAGAAGCACCTGAATGATGTTTTTAAACCGGGTTTTACCACCAAAAAACGTGGCTGGGGGTTAGGACTATCCCTAAGCAAGCGAATTATAGAGCAATACCACAATGGTTCGCTATTTGTAAAAAACAGCGAGACCGGAAAGGGCACCACCTTCCGGATCATACTTCCCGTATGATGCCAACGCCTTTTCAATACGCAGAATTGGATTATATTTGCCGTGTGAAACATCACATGCGGCGATGGCGAAATTGGTAGACGCACTACTTTGAGGTGGTAGCGCCCGAAAG
>CAZZJF010000239.1:0-2770 GCA_964654325.1 uncultured Ferruginibacter sp. | reverse complement strand
AAATTACCACCTGTACGGCATCAAACGGAGTGCTGTTGAATGCATTGAAAATCAGTGATCCTTTTGGATAGATGGTTTTACCAGACCGTATCTCATCCTTGATATAGCGGGTGAGTTCATGGAAGTATGTTTTCTCAAATTCAGGCTGCAAAACCGCTTTCCAGCTCGGCTCAATGGATACGTCCATGTTGTGATGGTAAGCTAACCGGTATTAGCCTTATTTTACTTTGATGATTGGAATGAAATCAGACAGTATCTTGATTTTGTCAGTTAATTTTTTATTGTAGATATCCGTGTTATTGGGTACGATGATCTGTTCGTCATTCATTTCAATCAGGTTTTTCAAATAAGAAGCTTTGATGGCAAAGTTGACATTCTCTGCATCATACTCCTTTTTTAACCGAGAAGAGGTGATCCCTACCAGATTGCCTTTATCGTCGAACAAAGGGCCACCACTGTTTCCGGGCTGTAGCGGAACTGAAATCTGGTACATGGAAATATTGCCATCCGGGCCTGATTTTGAACTGATTTTTCCATCGGTGAATTTAATGCTTTCGCCAATCAGGTCAGCCAACGGATACCCCAAGGTGAATACATCGGTTCCCAAATCGCGCAGATTGGTGCTGAAAACATAGGGGATAGGTGGTAATGTTTTGAAGGATTTGTCGTTGATTTTTAATATGGCAATATCATTCTGCTCATCGGAATTCACGACTTCGGCACTGTATGACATTTTTACACCTTTTTGATAAAACTCAACCCGAATATCAGTGGCATCCTCAATCACGTGGTAGTTGGTGGCTATAAAACCCCGTTGGTCAATAAAAAACCCACTTCCGTTTCCGGTCCATTCGCCGTTGTCTTCGCTCTCTTTACCCATGATCTTATCCAAGATCGCTTTTGAATCATTTTCATTGAATTGATTTCGGATTAACAGTAAATCAAGCAAGTAGGTTCCATTACCATGCACGATAAAGCCCGTATTGCTGCTGCTGGTTTGGATATCGGAAGCGCTGGTAAGTAAAACCCCATTCACGTAAAATTGATATTCATCATCAATTTTAGTGATGCGCAAGCGATTATATTGATTGTTTATATTGATATGCTCTGAGTTGGTCCATTCGCTGATAAAATTTGCTTCACCATTTTCATATTTCACGATGGCAAACGAACCGTATTCGGAGATTAAAAACTCATAATGATTGTTCGCGTCGTCAACCCCCCAGGTTATACCATAGCCGGGTGTTTCGGTGCCACTTGTTTTTTGAAATCCCATATCAATTCTGAAGTTGTAATCAGGATCATATTCGCTGGTGTTGTAAAAAAGGTGGGTGTTTCCATCCTCAATGGTAACCAAGACACTGCCGGTATCGGTGATAATGCTGGTGGCGTTGATCGTATTATCGGTCCAAGCCGTTTTGTTTTTTTCAAAATCCTCTTTATAATAAACGGTGCAAA
Organism: uncultured Ferruginibacter sp.; assembly: GCA_964654325.1. Classification (GTDB taxonomy): domain Bacteria; phylum Bacteroidota; class Bacteroidia; order Chitinophagales; family Chitinophagaceae; genus Ferruginibacter. The sequence continues at coordinate 1,312 of CAZZJF010000239.1, read as the reverse complement.
TCTGATTTTCATCAAACTCATAAATGCTGTTCAGGTATTTTTCACCTTCCTGGTAATAAACATAGCGTCGGATATGGCCATCAGAATCGTATTGAATATAAGGTCCGTCTAACTCATCATCATCGTATGCATACTCTTCCGATTTCTGGCCGTTCGAAAAATAAGTGGACGCTGGACCTTGTCTTTTGTTGTTGACATATTGAGTGATTCTTGAAAGGTCTCCTTCCTCCGTGTAGAGTTTGTTTTCGCCATGATAAAAATTGGTGAGGGGTTCGTCTGCACGTAGGTAGAGTGCTTCAAATTCATTTTGAAGTTCCCCCGATATGTAAAAGTCACGAATTTTGCCGGCCGGAATATTGGGCGCCTTAAAGGTGACCAGTCGATAGTAGGCAGCTTTGGTTTTAGCGCAAAGTTTCCAATCTTCGTCAAAAAACTCCGTAACCCGTACCCCAATCGCCGGTTTGTAAGACGTTGAGAAGTCAGGTGGTTCCGGAATCTCCTCATAGTTTTTGTAGTAGGTCACTTCGCCGGTAACAGTAGTAAATGTGCCCGTCAGTAACCGATTTTTGACAAAAAAACCTTCACTGACATTGCCATTGGTATAATGCATGGTTCCCATGCCATGAATGGAAAAGTTGATAAGATCGCCGGTATATTCAGTGCCGCTCTCATACGTTACTGTTCCTTTTCCAGTCAGGGTACCATTGTTAAACGTACCGACGTATTTGACAATATTTAGAATGGTGTACGTACCGTTGCCTTGCATAAGCCCTCGGTTCATGGTGCCCTCAAAAACAGAGGTTAATTTGTCATCATAATATTTTTCAAGCGTTCCCTTGCCATGTGCCAGTCCTTTTTTACTCCCCCCTTTCCAAATGGCTTTTACCGATTCGGTAGTATACGGGAAAAAGTCGGCATATCGAATATTCTTTCCGCAATTGATCCACAAGGTATCACCGGCGTTGGCCGAGTGGATGGATGCGGTGAGAAATATAAATACGACTTGAAAAAAGCAGAAGTGGGATAAGCGGCGCATAAAAAAGAATAATGTGCTATGAAGAGTGGGTTGGTGAAAAATGATAATACGAATGTAGAAAATTATATGATTCAGTTAGGTAAAAACGTGGGCCGCTGTTCTGAAGTAACCGGAGGGAGTCAAAGCCCATAGATACAAGCAGAGAGCAGCCCACGACATCGTGGACGTTCTCCGCTTCCTGTATCTGTTGTTAAGTTTGACTTTCCGGCTACAGAAGCATTGAGACACTAAACAAATGGTTTATTTAATATCTGTACGAAACTAGAAACAATTTCA
>CAZZJF010000238.1:0-2784 GCA_964654325.1 uncultured Ferruginibacter sp. | reverse complement strand
GCCCTCTACCCGATCGACGTACATGCACCCACCCAACTCGTTTTTACACTCCATGAGCTTGGCAATACAGCAAACCACCGTGCATTGTTGGAAAACGTATTAGATTGGACCATCAGGCACATGCAATCCAAACACGGCTATTTCTATTACCGCATCAATCGCTGGCACACCAATAAAATACCTTATATGCGCTGGTCGCAAGCCTGGATGTTTTATGCACTGGCCGTTCATCTGAAAACCATTTCGAATCAGTAACCTATGACGACCATACCCAAAATCAATTTTTTAGGCATCCCGATTGATGCAATGACCATGCAGGAGAGCATTGCTGCAATCGACCGATGCATCCACGAAAAGAGACGGATTAACCATATGGTGGTCAACGCTGGGAAAGTCGTTGCGATGCAAACTGATAAGCAATTGTTTGAAAGCGTTGTTTCCTGCGACATGATTCATGCCGACGGTCAGTCGATTGTATGGGCGGCGCGTTTTTTAGGTCAGCCACTCCCGGAACGGGTAGCCGGAGCCGATCTGATGCAGGAGCTGGTCCAGCTGGCCGCACAAAAAAACTATTCCTGTTTTTTTTTAGGTGCGAAGCCGGACGTTGTTTCGCGGGTTGTTGAAATCTACCGCGAGCGATATGGCGACCGGATCATTGCCGGCTATCGGGATGGGTATTTCAAGCCTGAGGATGAGCCCATGGTTGCCCGTTCGATTGCCGATTCAGGGGCTCAATTGCTTTTTGTGGCCATAACCTCACCCAAAAAAGAGAATTTCATGTACAATCACCGTGAATTACTTCAGCAGGTATACTTTACCATGGGCGTTGGTGGTACCTTTGATGTGGTTGCCGGTGTAACGAAACGAGCGCCCGTTTGGATGCAGCGTATAGGTATGGAATGGTTTTACCGACTTATGCAAGAACCCCGCCGCATGTGGAAACGATACCTGGTGGGCAATACATCATTCATTTGGTTAGTTTTGAAAGCTAAATTCAACCGTCATCGTAAATAATTAACCATGCAGATTACCCTGGTTGCCGGCGCCCGTCCGAATTTCATGAAAATAGCCCCGATCATTCGTGCTATTGAAACATTTCAGCGAGAAGGAAAGTCAATCCATTACCGATTGGTACATACCGGACAACATTATGATCAGGCGATGAGTGGCTCTTTTTTTTCAGAGCTGAATATTCCGGAACCGCATGCCAATTTGGAATGTGGTGGCGGCTCGCAAGCCGAACAGACCGCGGCCATTTTGGTACGATTTGAACAGGAGCTGCTGGCAAACCGTCCCGACCTGGTCATTGTAGTGGGCGATGTAACATCTACCATGGCTTGTACCATCACAGCCAAAAAATGTGGTGTGGATGTAGCCCATGTGGAAGCCGGTATTCGGTCCAACGACATGAGCATGCCTGAGGAAATCAACCGAATTGTTACTGACTCTATTGCAGATAGTTTTTTTACCACGACAGAGGCCGCGTCGCAACAATTGATTCGATGTGGTACGGATGCATCGCGTATTCACTTTGTAGGCAACACCATGATCGACACATTGATCCAACAGATGCCTCATTTCAAAAAACCAGACATACTTGATACCGTTTTAGCGAAATACTCAACGTATTTTCTATTGACGCTTCATCGTCCGTCAAATGTCGACGATCCGTCCAAACTGAAACAAATTCTCGATACGATTTTACGATCTAACCGTGGTATACCATTGCTTTTTCCGGTACATCCTCGAACGAAAAAGACATTGGAATTGATCGGATATGACAATCCAAATCTGATTGTAACCAATCCACAACCCTACTTGCATTTCATGTACCTGATACAACATAGCAAAGGGGTTATCACCGACTCCGGCGGCATCACAGAGGAAACGACCGTATTGAATATTCCCTGTTTGACCTTGCGGAATTCGACCGAAAGACCCGAAACCATTACCATGGGCACCAATGAGTTAATCGGAGATGACTATGAAAAACTTTCACATTGCATACAAACCATTTTAGACGGTTCCTGGAAATCTGGTCAAATCCCTGCTTTGTGGGACGGCCAAACGGCAGCTCGCATCATCCGGATAATCTACGATCAATATAATCCGAACGCCCCCTCCCATGAACAAACTGTTTAAGACATATCTCCAAATCTGCCTGATCCTCATGGATTTTGCGGTTTTGAATCTTTCTTTTTTCCTGCCGAGATGGATCATGCAAGAACGAATTTCGCCTGCAGGCAGTACGGCTTATTTGAGCTTTTTATTGTTTGCCAATGGTAGCTGGTTACTGCTATCTATGATCAGCGGAAGTTATCTTGAAAAAGTGATTTTACAGTTTGAAGCGTTTACAAAACGTACGGTGCAGACCTATATTTTATGGATTATTGTTGTATTGTTATATCTCTTTTTTTCAAGGGAGATGGTGGTGTCAAGATATTTCATCATTTCATTTCTGCTTTCCTTTGCCATTGCTATATTAATCAACCGGTTTCTGTACGTAGGTATTCGGAATTATTTTAAAACCAAAGAATACTTAATCAGCCGCGTCATTATATTAGGCTATAATGAAACGGCCGAAAAACTCAGCGCCTATTTTGAAGAAGAGTCGTTCAATACCACCCTCGTCGGCTATGTGGAGGATGAGCATAATATGCAGGAACTGACGCGCTATCCGGTGCTTGGAGGCGTTGCTCAGGTTATTCAGATTGCCAAAGATCATGATATACAGGAGATTTATTCAACCTTGACCCCAGAACAAAACACCCAGATTTACCAACT
>CAZZJF010000237.1:0-2808 GCA_964654325.1 uncultured Ferruginibacter sp. | reverse complement strand
CTACCCTGAAATCCAGTGTCACCCGCGACGGATTCATGGGCAGAACCAGCTCGCCACCATCCGACAATCCATGAAAGCGTGTCAAGAGTGTATCCGATGAAAAGCAATCCGATTCGCCAGACACCATCGCATCCGTACCCCATTTGAAAATATAGGAAAACACACTGTAACGAAGTCCTTCCAGTTTAACTATACCGCTGCTATCCGTTATTCCCTTCAATACGATCAGGGAGTCGGATAGCAATGCCCCATCGCTGAACGGAATGTATCGCTTGTATTGAAACGTAACCGACACACCGGGCACAGCCACTTGATTGTCGTATACGGCTTTGACATATACCGTTTTCTCCAACCGGATCAACAGCAACAACGGCAGCAACAACAACAGCAGCCACCACTTGTTGAATCCCGGACGAAGCTCAATCTCATAAGACGACTGGCCGGCAACGTATTGAATTTTCTTTTTCATCATACTGCGCTTTAGTGAACCCAATAAAAACGGAACGAACAAAGACGGCTTTACCAATAGCATAATGAACCACCGATTGATAGTCTGTGTTTGTTGACCTGGTTACGACACTGTCTTCGCCAATGGTATTTATTTTTTTGCTTTCAATCGTTTCCGTAATTCCTTGGATGATATTTTAAAATCGGCTTTCAGCCATTCGCCATCTTTGAACATTTCTTTGGGCAGCATACATACTCCCTGATCATCGCTGACCAGGCTGTGTTTCTCTCCTTGGATGAGGATATCAAATGCTACCTGCTGTAATGGATTTTTTTTCTTGTCTACCAGTTTGAAGGTAACAAATTCGGGAGGCAAGGAATACAATACAAATTCGATTTCATTCTCCGGATGTTCCAGGATAAAGGCCTGTTGATTGGCAGGATTTTTGGGATTGGTGATGGTAAGTGTATTACCTACATAAAGATTATCCGTAAGACCGATCAATCCAAAATCATTGGTATACCGGTTTTCCTGAATGGTGTTGTATGCCAGATCGAGGGCATAGCCCACAACCGGATTCCGGTGTTCATCCACGACATGAACCTTACAGGTTGCGCGTTGGTAGCGTACTACCTTTAGGGTGAGCATGGTATTTTCAGGTGTTACTTGATCCGTCGTCTGATTAGTAGGGTCGATCGCATCAATAACCGTTAAGGTGTCACCCACTTTCCATGAACCCAAAGAGGCGCAACCGGTTGCATCGGTTTGGATCGTCTGCTCGGTTTCTGTACGTAGGATTACCGCGGTGTTTGGCACGGGTTGTCCGTGTTGGTCAATTACGCGTACCCCACGTTCAGCCATTTTGAAGATGGTTACCTGATAGGACGCTCCATTGGTTACTTCAAAATCATAGCGACGCGAAAAACCATCGGTTGAGTATTGCACCGCAAAATGCGTTTGCAGTTTACAACGACCCAGTACATAGTTTCCAGCACTGTCTGTATGGCAATCGGTTTCCAGATTGCGGTAATGCAGTTTGAATGGAATCAGTGAGGCCGGTTCGCCCGTGTGGTAGACAAAAGAAATATCGACATAGGCGCTGTTGGTACGAGGGCGGTTAATTAGCGAGGTGATGGGATCGGCTGATGAATTGACCTCATTGGAGGTGCAACCCCATTGGAGCAAAAGAGGATATACCATGTTTTGATCCACGATTGCCTTCACATCACTCGTGCTTGGTACGGTGAACAGATGTGTGAGGATAGGCTGCATCTCTTTCACACCGGCCAGTTTTGTGATGATGTTTTGTTTAAGGGCTTCGAGGCGATCGGCCAGTTCATCTTTTTGTTCGTCGGAGAGCGATTCGAATGCTACGATGCGGGCTTCTTTGCCGCAGATGGCCGTCCATGCGGTAGTACCGGAAATCATATCCGGCTTGGCCAGGCAACGCACATCCTCTGTTGAAAGCAGCGTTGTGAGTTTATTGTACATCTGCGTGTAATTGAACGGCAGCAACAAGAAGTTGACGTTACGGTTCTGTGTTTCACCTATAAATTGCATGAGATGATAATTTAATTATTGACAAGGCTCGAGGCGGTGAGATAATCGGTTTTTTGCTTTGGCTAAACTGATCAGGCGATTAATTTCGTTGAGCAGGTATGGGTAGTCTTGAATCGAAAGGGTTGTGGCAAGCAAATTGGTTAAAGAAGCCAGATTTTTTTCGGCATTTTTTGGCAAATCACCAAGAAGGAAATCAGTGCTCATTTGCACAACCTTTTCATAAACGATTTTATTGACTGAACAATACTGCTGACAAAGTGAGCTTAAGCGCTTCAACGTTTCTTTTTGACTATTGGAGAGAGACGCGGTATTTTTAAAATGATCAATTTTTTGCACAACGTCGAGCGAACTTTTCGTATTGGCTTTTGACGTTAAGATGAGCTGTATCTCCTTTCGCAGATTAATATATGATTGCACAGTAAGTTCGGATACTAGCTTGGTCGTATCTATTAGCTTTAAACCAATCAGATTTTTTTTCATCGTCATAAGGACTTTCAAAGAATCCTCAGGGTCAACCATAGTAAAAACAGATTGTGCTTTTTGGTTATACTGATGTATGGCCGAGTCTTGTAACTCTCGATAAAAGGCATCGTATTTCAGGTTTTTATTTCCTCCTAAAACACTTTGTATGCCAGTAAGCTTAAACCTAACTATATTCAAAGAATCAGATATTGATACTTGCTTTTCTGTTTGTTTTGATATGGAATCACTAATTGTTACTATGGTTTTTATAGATTCTTTGTTGAGGCTTATTTTTGAAGTTGCGTTTTTATTGATTTTGGTCAAAAGCAAAACAGAAT
>CAZZJF010000236.1:0-2823 GCA_964654325.1 uncultured Ferruginibacter sp. | reverse complement strand
ATGCTTCGCCCGATGAAATAATAGCTGATCAGCCAAAAAACCACAAAAGGCAATGGCGTGGCCAGGCGCGATACGGAAGAGTAATAGTTAGGGATGATCACATCAAGCCGAAAGGAATTCCCCATCAGGACTACGGTACCGATCTTATCGGCGAGATAAAGTACAAGGAAGCGGAGCATCCACAGGGCAACGTAAATGGTCAGAAAAAGATAGAGCTGCTTTTTAGGCAATGTAAGCCAAAGTGATATGATGCCTCCGGCTATGGTAATGATCATCATGGGATTGAGCAGCTGCGTCCGGCTGTCGTTAAGCGGATTAACATAGTTCTCAATGCCATAGTATTTCAGCAAGAGGGAACAAAGTAGCAGTCCAAACAGGTACCCCGTTAGCACTTTAACCGCTTTTCTCATGGAGACGGTTTTTTATAAACAAAATCCAGCCGGCAAAAATAAGCACATACATCAGCAGGGTGAAGAGATAGTGGTGGCTGAAATCAAACATGCTCCGGTTATACCGGAAAATGAAAAAAAGGCCGACAATCCGGAAAATATTGAATACAATTAAAAGAACATTACCCAGGGATAGAAAAAGAATTTTACGCCAGATGGCATTGGGCAGCAGGATGACTACCGCCGAATAAATAAACATGAGGTCGATACCGTTACAGGCATCCATGATGCCAAAAACCCGTTTGCCATTTTGTAACAGCAGAGTTCCCGGGTGATTCCTATCGTTCACCCATTCCGTAACCGGCATGTCCTTCGGGGAAAAAAAATTGATGATTTTAGCCGATGCGGCTGCTATGAATTGTGTCAGGGGCTGGTCGATCACGCGACCGGGATATAATAGCAGGTTATAAACAAGGAACCAGACTGAGCAGATCAGAAACAACGAAATGAAAAACGCCGCTATTGGCCTTCTACGCACATCGCTACCGGAACTTAAAATCCTGTCAACAGGCATGTGTAAACGCATTTTCAAATTCACAGATTCAACACAATACCCCGGAAAAGGTCTTCCCGGCCCAAAGAGCATCAACGTGGAGAAAATCCCAGCCTGAGGTATGCACGCCGGCTATCGGATATCGATGGTCTGCTCATCACCACCATCAATGACCATGTTGGTGGTAATCCGATCGGCAGAGATGCCGAGCTGCTCGATCAGATAATTCTTCACGGTATCAAGTTTCCTGTTGGCCAGAGCCTGATTTCGCTTATCGGCTTTGGGATACCCGGTAAGCGTTATGGAACAAGTTGGATTTGCTTTCAACTTACTGACCACGCTAGAAAGTAGTGCCTTGTTTTCTGCGCTGATACTTACCTTGTTCATGCGGATACTGGGGTAATCCGTTGGGCAGTTGGCTTCGTTTCCTGCGGCAGATCCGGTACCTCCGCCGGAAACCTGTTTCTGCAGTTCGGTACAGCAGGGCACTTCAGGACATTTGCCCACACCGTCAGCATCTACCGGCTGGCATTCAGTAGGCGTAATCAATTGCTTGTCTTTACAGTCAGGTACACCATCCCCGTCCGTATCTTTCGTTACACCATGAGCGTCAACAGGGCAGCCGGAAGGTGTATTGGGTTCACGGTCCAGCTGGTCGATCACACCATCACCATCAGCATCTTCAAATACGGGTTTGGGCAATTTCATGTGCCGGGGATTGTTCAACTCGCTGTAAGCGTAGTCAAGGGGATTCAACCACCACAAGGGCTCCACTGCCTTAGCACCTAAGTTTACATTGATGCCCAATGAAGTAAAATTGTACGAATCGTAATCGCGGGTAAGAACGACATCGCCTTTGGCATGTACCTGCCATTGTTGTCCATCCAACAAGTCTGTTTTAACAAACGTATGGCGATTTTCCAGTGAAATATTGATTCGTTTTCCAAGTCGGTAGGTAACCCCAAGAAGCACGTTACCTGAGGGACGTATGGTGTTTTTTCCAATGCTTCCGCGGCGGTCGCTTTCCGACTGTCCATGGGTTTCGTAGGTGTTGTCCATCCCGGCTTTTAAACGGCTAAAAATACTTTTCTTATCAGATAAATTGGCATCCAATCCTCCTGTGCCGGAATTGATGATGGAATTGAAAAGATTGGTGTAATTATTACCGTTTGCATCAAGGGCATTCACCATCACATGGTATGCAGTGATTCCGATACCGCCTCCACCATAGAGTAGAAATTTGCTCTGTTGCTTGTGGAATCGGACATTGTTGAGGGTGATGATGCCCTGTATGGAGAGGTCCTGTATCTGTGTCTTGTAATTATGATAAATCATCTGGGGAACACCACCATTGAGTGTGGGACTTAGCGTGGAAAAGTTGCCCAGATTATCCCGGTAAAATGCATTGTACCCTTTGCCGTTGGGAAGATTTCCAGTTGCCAAAGCAGGCACACTGGCGTCCAGCCAGGCAGGATTCTTAAGGGTGACTGCGGAGGGCTGCCAACTCAGCCCCTTGGCTGTTCCATTCATATACTGGAGTCGTAATGAAAATTTGTACCCCAGCGACTTTCTGACATGAGCCTCAAAACCCAATGTTGGCAAGACAGAGGAAACGTCCCCGCTGACAGCCAACATACCCAGCGACGCACCAAGTTCCCACATATTGCGGGGCTTCGCGGGAAAGTTATACGTGTTATTGAGAAATTCGCTCTGCTGTGGACGGTTCTTAGCGGAAATGAAAGCTGAATCGTAGGCCCCGCCCCGGTACTGAGCTTCAGCACTATTCAGCAAAAAAAGAAAGAGCCCAAAAAAAACTGCAGCAGGGAAGTAGTTGTACTTCATAGAATTTATTTTCATCATAAAAATTCTGTTCTTGTATAT
>CAZZJF010000235.1:0-2831 GCA_964654325.1 uncultured Ferruginibacter sp. | reverse complement strand
TAAATTCAGCAAGAACACAGAGACAGCCTACGTAATGATACGTATCATGGCTCATTTGCGTCCCATGTTCGTGCTTTATACCGATTGATTATTTCACAATGTCCTCTTAAAATACAAGAAGACACGGTCGATTCGCCTTATTTTAGTTGTTCATTATCCGACCTATGCACGAGGACATGCTCATACACCATTTGCCTTCTATCAAAGGGGTTTTGTTGGATTGTTATTTAGAAAGCGGATGGTATCGATATGGCTCCGGTGTTTTTACAACAAGCGCCTACATTAGCAACGAAACGGTTGTTCATCCGGTTTGGTGGTTGCGATACAAGGTGGATGCTGTTCAGATTGATCGAAAAGCGAAAGCGATTCTTAATAAGGCAAGCGGAATGTCTGTGGTTGCGCGTCCCTTCTCCTTAACGGCTGAGCTGGAACAACTTCATGATCAATATTATTCATCGATCAATTTTCCAACCAACGAAAGCATTGCCGACCTGATGGAAGATGTTTACAATTGTGTATTTGATTCACAGCTCATCGAGATTCGCGACGGAAAAACACTGATTGCGGCCGGGATCTATGATCAGGGAACCAATAGTATTGCCGGCATCAAAAACATCTTTGATCCGCGATATGCAAAATGGTCTCTTGGAAAACGATTGATGATCGAAAAATGGCGCTATTGTTTGTCGAATCAGATAGAATGGTATTATCCCGGATATCTTATTCCGGGTATCAGCACTTTTGACTACAAACTTTTTTTAGACAAGCAAGCCACAGAAGTGCTTTGTCCGGATACACAACAATGGTTACCCTTCCCTTTTTTCGCGGAAAAACACCGGGAGGCACAGCAATCAATCAAACGCGCCGATTAGTTTTTTAAGAAAGAGCCATACAGAATCTCCTCTGCTCTGCTTAGCTGAATAAAATAGAATCCCTTGGGCAAGCCAACAACCGGCATTCGAAGCGCCGGCATCCCTTCTGTAATCAAACCCATCGACGATTTTATTTTTCGGCCGAGACCGTCCAATATTGTCAGCGTGTATCGTCCGGATGCCAAGCCGGCGACATCGATATTAAGCTGATCATGTGCCGGCTGCGGAAACAGGGTTAATGATGTTGTCGATCGGTTGTTTGTAAAGACAATAGTTTTACTAACCGACATCGAATGATCCAAGCCCTGCGTCTTTAGTCGATAAAACGTACGCGATGGGTACGGTCTTTCATCCAGCGAATGATAAATCGTAGAAGAGGGGGTGGGTGCTACAGATACCAGCTTTTCAAATGTGGAGCCGTTTGTGCTTTTTTCAACAACGAATTGGCGCACCGAGGCCGGATCATCAACTCGCCAGCCCAAGCGAATGCCATTGGTTTCCTGTTTTCCATAAAAATCAAGCAGGGTTACCGGTAATACGCCTGAGCTATTAATGCTTTGTGCATAAGCCCGATCGCCACCACCCCGGTCTTCGTTCCAAACAGCTACTGCGTGGTTGTTGACAACCTGTGTGAAGGCAAATCGGCCTTTGGGAGACCCGGCAGTTGCGGTAGTAGAACTGAGTTCAATACGGTTGCCCGTCCACACAAAATCACCAATATCATTCAAACGGGTTGCGTAAATTTTATAATTGGCATCGTACGAAATAAAGAGCGGACCATCGTTAATGAGCGAGAGCCGTCCGGCGTGTGTATCGAAAGCGGCGCTGACCGGGAACACCTCTTTTCCGGTACCAATCAATTGGCGCGTTCCGGTGGCGGTATCCATTTTTTGAACATACACACCGTAGGCGGTTTGATTATAACTGCTGTATGTGCTCACCGACCAGATATAGGGCGAGTGGCTCTCCCGGGCAATTTGGGTTGTTTGGGGCATTGGGTCTGTGCCGGATGAATAGGTTGTTACGGCACTGCCGTTGATTCCCCATGGCAAGGATCCATCCGCGCCTATTTTTTGAACATATCCAAAAAATCGGGAACCGACAGCCGCGTAATAGCCCAGATAGGTTGTGTTTCCTTCAGCCAAGATCGAATAATATCGGGCGGCGGAGGTTGTTTGATTGCATAGTTGAATCGGGGCGGCCCAGATGGCGACACCGTCTGTTGTATATCGTTGGGCATAGAGGGTTGTTGAGATGCCGAAACTTTTCCGCTGGAAGACGGCGGTAAAATCGCCATTGCTGTTACAAACAAGTTGCGTTCGGGTTGTATTGCTTGTGCCGACTGTTATGGAAAAGGGACTGGCCCAGGTGGTTGTTCCGCTGGATGCTATTTTTTGAACATAGGAGGTGGCCGGACTATTATTATTCCACGCTACAATCACCTCATTTGTTTTTGTTACTGCCGGATAAGGGGCAAGGCCGGCGCCAAGCGGAACGCCGGTGCTCCAGGGCAGCGAACCATCGGTTTGTACTTTGGTAACCAGTGCGGTCAGGGTGCCTGCTATTTCTGCCTGATACCCGATAATCAGGTTGTCGAATATATCGGTGCATACATTAAAAACAAAGGTGGCCGAACCCGACGGGAGCGAAGAGACAACCATACCGTCGGCCCCGAATAATTTATTGCCGTTTATGTCCAGCAGTTGCGCTCGCATATCATAGTTGCCGGAGGTGTTCAACGAGTAAAAGGCAATCCAGGTTTTACCATCTGAGGTGCTTACTGATTGAAGGTCGGAGGCATCCAAACCAGCTACCTCCAGATTGACTGACGTATTGGGATTCCACTGACAGAAAGCAGGCAAGCTGAAAAGAAAACAACAAAGAAGTCCAAAAAGGCGATTCATCGATTGGTATTTCTAATGAAAGTAGCAAAAAGAGAATAGAAAATACCGGTTTGTA
>CAZZJF010000234.1:0-2852 GCA_964654325.1 uncultured Ferruginibacter sp. | reverse complement strand
CTGCGCTATCGTAGTTGTGAATAGCCATAAAATAGCGACCTAACTCATTTAACGAAACAGCGTAATCAAGTGAAAGAACCCCTTTTCCTTTGATACTAGCGTATAAGTACATTGACTTTACCAAATGTTCATATGCCTGTTTAAAATCGCCCATTGCAATGTACAGCTTGCCCATATTGGACCGAATTTTAGCTAAGGGCTCCATTGAACCGGAGTCGGATTCATAAATATTGAATGCTTTTTGGAAATAAGTTTGTGCCATAACATAATCACCTACGTCCAAATACAAGTCACCAAAAGAGCCATAGCATCTAGCCATCATTCGGTCTTCTTTCTTGTTTTCCCTTGAATTCAGTAATTGCAGCCCCTCACGGAGATACCATTCGGCTTTTTGAAGATCCCCATTTCGCTTATGAGAGTTGGATAGATTAGAATAAGCAGTATACTGAAGAGAGATAGACGGATTAGGGAGTGCTTTTGTTATCTCCAGCACCTTTTCATATAATGTCAAAACTTTATCATACTGACCCAGACTCGAATATGAAACAGCCAGGTTATTTAAGCTTTGGGCATAATCTAGCGAATAAGGTCCGAGCGCCGCCTCTCTGATCTGTAACGCCTGCCGATGATAGGCCAGGGACACATCAAAACTGTCAATGCCGTTATATAAAATACCAAGATCGTTGAGTGTAGTTGCATAGTCCGGATGTTGTTCTCCGAGGGCCTCTTTTTGGATAGCTAACGCTTGTAATGCAAATCGGATTGCTTCCTGATAATCAGACTTTGACCCTCTGAGATGAAATTTTGAAATAGCCAACATCACCTCTGCATACTCATTGGTTTTGACAAGATTCAACTGATTAAACAAACCTGATGAAAACAGGTAGTTTTTATGGGCAGTATCGTACTCCCGTGCACTAAACGACATATCTCCAAACAATTTATGAATAAACGCACCCGTAACCGATTTCTTCAGCTCCTGTGATGATGATATAATGGAATCCGCTATGTTGAGATATTTTTTCGCAGTTCGGCTATCGTTATTTTTCATGGCATTTTTAACCAAATCGAATAATCCGGTACATTTTTGCTCGGTTCTCTGCTCCAATTTCCTTATTACATTCCACCATTGTTTATATAGTGTGTCTGCTTTTCTGTATTGATCCTGCTCATGATATACCCTTCCAAGGCTATGAACTGTGCTGTAAAAACGTGTACTATCATTCTTAAAATGTTCTTTTTGCATGCGCAATGCATCCTCAACATATATTTTTGCGCTGTCATAGTCGCCCATATAAATTTTCAAGTACCCCAAATTATTTTTTAGGTTTGCTTGCCCCAATACATTATTGTTTTTTACATGAATATCGTAAGCCTGATTAAAATGATGGTTGGCAGATTGATAGAGACCCAGCTTACGATAATTGATACCAATCGCATTATTCACATCGGCTATCAACTTATGGTTTTTAGAAAAAATGGACTTATACGTTCGCAGCGCTTCCATTAGCAACCGTAAAGACTCACGATACTGACTTGAGGCACTTTGTATGGATGCCATCTTTCGTAATGATAGAACGTATTCAGGATGCATTGGTCCTACTATTTCTTTCTGAATAGCTATCGATTTATGTGCATATATCGTTGCCGAATCAAGTTTTTCGAACTTATAATACACCTCAGACATTCCTTGATACGTAATCGCATAACCAGACGAATCGGGCTTTTCAAGCGCATCCAAGACATTGATTGATGTTCGATAATATTCAATTGACTTGTTTAACTCATTTTTTTGTCCATAAAATTGACCTAACACGTCATTGAATAAAATAAATTCATGCCATTTTTTACATTTTGGATTTTTGGCATAAATCGACTCAGCAAGTTGCAAATACTCAAACGCTCTGTCGAAGGCTTTCAACATTATTGCATTTTCGGCGATATCGTTCAGCCCTTCAAGCAACTCCGGACTGCCGCTTTGCTGTTGCATGGCAATCCGAAACCACGATTGATAATTTATATCCGCTTCCTTGTACTCCCCTTTCGAGAATTTTACCTTGGCGAGGCTATGAATAGCCTTGTAATATTTTGACGAATCAACATTATAGAGTTGCTTGAGCCTATCCAGTGACATATTTATTTTTTCCTCCGCTTCGTCGTATAGACCCATGGAAATGTACAGATACCCAAGATTGTTCAAATACTTTGGTTTGTCCCCCTGTAATGTGGGATACTTTGTTCTGATGTCTATTGCTTTTAACAAACAGGTTTCTGCTTTTCGAAATTCGCCTGTTTTTTTATAGGCAATACTAAGCCCACTCAATGATGATGTATACTCTCTATGCGTTGCCCTATCCTGTTTTTTTAAAACCGAAAGTGCCCTTTGAAACACCTGTATTGAGGAATCATATTTTCTCTCATCACGCAGACACGTAGCCATATATCTCAATGCAATCGGGTAATTTAAGCTTGTGTCTGATTCATTTATCAGCACCCAGGCTTGCATACGACTGGCGACATGCAGGGCGCTGTCTGTTTGTCCACTCGACTTGTATGTATTATACTTTGCCTGTAATTGGTCAAATGCATGCTGCGCTTTCACCCGGACGCCAATACAACATATGATCAATAGAAAAAGGTATCGCATATTTTTTTGTTTTATTTCGGCTGATCTGTCATTGCCTTATTCATTACAATACGATTTTGAATCTCTTTTTTTAATTCAATAGCCACGTCATTTGCCGTTAACATCGGTTTGGTAAGTTTTATGTCTATCCAGTCCGAAACAGGATTACCGGCATACACTAATTTAAATCGGATAATTAAATCATTCTTTGCGCTTCTAAATGTAC
>CAZZJF010000233.1:0-2869 GCA_964654325.1 uncultured Ferruginibacter sp. | reverse complement strand
CATCGCATTCTGGTCCTATGATGGCTGGTTGAATGTTTCATTTGTTTCCGGCGAAATCCGAGATCCGGTTCGTACGTTGCCCAAGGCGCTGGTTTTCGGTATTCTTTTGGTCATGGGTTTATACATGGCCGTCAATCTGGCTTATTTACACGTGCTCCCGGCATCTGTCCTGGCCCAGGTGAGCAATCAAAAGATTGCGGCCTCCGTTGTCAGTGAATCGTTGTTCGGTTCGATAGGGACCTGGATCATCTCGTTTATTATCTTGTTGAGCGCCCTCGGTTCCTTGAATGGCAATATCATCACGTATTCAAGAATGTATTACAAGATGGGTGTCGATGGATTATTTTTTCCAAATACGGAACGGGTTCATTCGGGAACCGCCACGCCACGAGTGGCCTTGCTATATGGCTTGATCATGAGCTGTATACTGGTCTTTGTAGGTTCGTTTGATATGTTGACGGATATGATCGTTTTCGCCGGTTTTTTGTTTTATGCCTTGATGGCAGCCGGCGTTTTTATACATCGAAAAAAAAGGCCAATGGATTTCCGCTATACCGGGTATCCTTTGGTGCCGCTCGTTTTTATTCTCTTTAGTTTGTTTTTGGTTGGCTATTCAATTAAGGAGAAACCCTACGAGGCGGTGCTGGGTCTACTTCTTATTTCCACGGCCTTTCCAGTATACTTGCTCTTGAAAAAACGAAACAGCCGACTTCGTTGATTAGTTTAGCGTTTTCAGCGCTTGTTGAAAGACAGGATCTGTTTCGTTTATGGCCATTCGTTGTCCCAGTTCGCTCCAAAGGTGCAGGGCGAAATAAATTTTCAGTCGTTTTTCTAATGCGATTCGTTCCGTATCGTACATGTTGTCAGTCATGGGAGTCTGATTTTTTACAAACGCTTTCATGGCTGACCACATTTCATCCGTGACGACGAAGGACTGTAAGAAGGTGTGGACTGTTGCATAGGTTTTGCTTAGTGATGCATGATTAATGACCCACTGGAATGCAAAATGTGAAAGTTGTTGTTCGAGGGTAGGATATAAGAGGATGCTATTGATATCTTCTTCTATTGAATCTTCGGGGATCAGTACATCCGGTTTTATGCCAAAGGATGGATTGGCTGAAGCTCCGCTGTCTCCTTCGGTGCGAAGGGCGTAATATTCCTCTTTTGTTTTGTTTTGATATGGTCGTTGAATGCTTCGTCCATTGGGTGTATAATAGCGTGCGATGGTCAACCGGATGCCTCCGCCATTGGATAAATTATATTGCTCTTGAACGAGTCCTTTTCCGAATGTGCTTCTTCCCACGATAGATGCACGTTTCCAGTCTTGCAACGCACCTAATAAAACCTCGCTTGCACTGGCGGATTCCTCGTCGCAAAGGACCACCAGTTTTCCTTTTTCAAATTCGCCGGGTCGTTTACATCGGTATTCTTTTTTTGGACTTTTTCGACCTTCGGTGTACGTGATCAATCGCTCACCGGCAATGAATTCGTCAGCAATATTGGTGGCTTCTTCCATCAAGCCGCCGCCGTTTCCGCGCAGATCGAGTATCAGTGATTGCAGGCCTTTTTTTTGGAGATCGGTCAGTGCCAGCATGAAATTACGGTAGGTATGGTTGTTGAATTCATCAATGGCGATGTAACCGGTTGTGGCATTCACCATGTAGTATTTCTCGACGGTGTTTATGGGTATTTCTTCTCGTTTGACAGAGATAGTTTGTGGTTTGCCGGCTCGAGTAAGCATCAATTTGAGGGTGCTTCCCTGTGGCCCTTTGATCACCTTGCTGATACTATCCGTTGGAAATGAAACGCCAGACAGCCGAAAGGTATCTGCTTGAAGAATGATATCGCCTTTTTGTAGGCCGGCCCGGGAGGCTGGGCTGTTTGGTAAAACACGTAACACCCGTAACGAATCATTGAAAAGATCATAGGTAACGCCAATGCCTGAATAATGGCCGGTCAAATCTTCGTTATATAGAGCCATGTCTGCCGGAGAAATATAAAAACTATGGGGGTCTAATGTTTGCAGTAGAGCGTCCAAGGTCGAGTCCTGCCAACGGCTACTTCCCAGATCATCAACGTATCGTTCGTCGATCAGGCGAAGTACCTCTTCGATGGGGTTTGCTTTCCTTTTTGTGAAAAATGCATCATGCGGGAAGTTATCCCGCATCGTAAACCCGATGATCATTCCAACGGCTAGGGTAGAAGCGAGGATGAACGGAAGCCAGGCTTTGAATGATTTGAGCGGCATGCGAAATTTTCGCAAAAATAAAGCATGAGGCCCGAAAAGCCCGCTGTTTCTATTGAAAACAAATTCCGGTAGACTTTGCGATTTATTTATTTTCTTTATGCTTTCCATCACTGAAAGCAAGCCAAGGTTATGGCCATGAAACTGATTGCGGATAGCGGCTCAACTACTACAGACTGGGCATTGGTTCAGGAAACGGAGGTGCGCTATTTCAAAACGGAGGGGATTAGTCCATATTTTCATTCTGACCAACAAATACAGGCTATTCTGCACGATCAGTTGAAGTCGCTCTGTAAAGAGGCGTTCCCGGCGGATATTCATTTTTATGGCACTGGCTGTGCATCGGCCTCGAATGCAAACAGAATCAAATCCAGTTTATCGGTGCTTTTTCCGGCATCGAACATAACGGTCGAACATGATCTGTTGGGTGCAGCCCGTGCGCTTTGTGGTCGATCACCGGCCATCGCCTGTATCCTGGGTACCGGTTCGAATTCGTGCGCCTATGACGGCGATCACATTACCGAAAATCGCCCGGGACTCGGCTTTATTCTATGGGATGTAGGCAGCGGCGCACATCTGGGAAAGCAACTCGTGGCCCGCTACTTATATGGTGACCTGGACAAA
>CAZZJF010000232.1:0-2895 GCA_964654325.1 uncultured Ferruginibacter sp. | reverse complement strand
CTCCCAAATGCGGGCTGTGCTGTCTTTAGATGACGTTAACACAAATTTCCCATCGTTACTAAACAATGCTGATTGGACAAACGCCGTATGTCCCTTCTTAATTGTATGCAACTCCTTTCCACTCGACACCTCCCAGATTCGAGCAGTGGTGTCAAAACTTGAAGTCACTACATATTTCCCATCGTCACTAAACAATGCGGAGCGGACACTACTTTTATGACCCTTCAAAATATACAACACCTTTCCACTCGAAACCTCCCAGATTCGCGCTGTACTGTCACCACTCGCCGTCACGACATAGTTCCCATCATTACTAAACAATGCGGAGGCGACCCAACTCGTATGCCCCTTCAATGGTTGCAGCTCCTTGCCACTCGACACCTCCCAGATTCGAGCAGTGCTGTCAAAACTCGCAGTAACAACATACCTCGCATCGTTACTAAATGATGCAGAGCTAAAATTATCCATATGCCCCTTTAACGTATGCAGCTCCTTGCCACTCGACACCTCCCAGATTCGGGCTGTACTATCATCACTCGCTGTCACGACATAGTTCCCATCATTACTAAACGATGCTGACCCGACTGATTCCATATGACCTTTCAAAGTATGCAACTCCTTACCACTCGATACTTCCCAGATACGGACTGTGCCTTCACTACTAGCCGTCACCACATATTTCCCATTTTTACTGAAAGATGCAGAGTTCACAACACCCGTATGCTCCAAAGTAAGCAGCTCCTTTTCACTCGATACATCCCAGATTCGGGCTGTGCCATCACTACTAGCCGTCACTAAATACTTACCATCCTTACTAAAAGATGCGGATATGATAGAACCGGTATGCCCCAACGGCAATACGAGCCGGGGTTGTTCCTGGGCTATTGCAGGCAGTATGTTTAAAAAACATAGATATAGAATTACAAACTTTATTAATCTCATTTATTGGTACATTTTTTTAATCACTGTAGAAAGCTGTTTTCTGTTCGAAAGTAAAAACCGGCAGGCTGGATCCCCTTTTTCGAATCTTCGACTGATTATTTTACTTTACCAGCAGATTAACGCACTAACACAAAGCCAGCCCATTTAACCGGTTCATTTGGATATTTATATCTCATGGTTTTTTGTGCATTCTCAAATGAAATAACGGGATTATGCGTTTTGGATAGATCAGAATAAAATAAGGTCATCAACTCCATCGTCTCTAAATCAGGCACTGGCCATAAGGAGACAACCAATTGTTCTACACCAGCCAATTTAAAACCCCTTTTTAAACCGAAGGTGCCTTCATTTTGATCATTTTCACCAAGACCGGTTTCACAGGCCGACAACACTACCAGTTTTGTTTTCCGCAAATTCAGTTCAGACACTTCCAGTGCCGTTAGGATCCCATTTTGCTCAGCACCCAATTTTGACAATGTATCACTGCCAACCCAAGCCCAGTTACCTCCGGTTAATATTAGCCCGCTTCGCACCATAGGGTTTACATTGTACCGATGGCTGAAACGGGTAGAAAGGATGGAATCGCTGATGCTCGTCTGTTGCGCACGCGGAAAAGCATACCCATGTGTAGCTATATGCAAGATTGATTTAGCATGTTTTCCTTCCAATCGGGTGATATTCTCCTCCGTAGCCTCATTTTTACTGAAATACTCTATCTTCCATTGTTGCGATTGAACCGTATCTCGAATACGCTGTGTTTCTTGTTTGGTTCCCTCTAGTTCTACGAGACGCTGATTGGCTGATGCGATGCTTCGAACAGCTGATTTATTTTTCTTGGTCGAAGTGAATGCCGGTTGATCCTCAGTCGGTAAAAAATCATAATTGATACCCCCTACGATGGCAATCGTATTACCAATGGGCTCCGATAATTTATTCTTCAATCCCATGGCCAGATAACGGGTAGAGAGTAATTGATGCATTGTGTACCGGTCAAATAAATAAAGGGCACTATCCTCTGTTATAGCCGAATGAACATCAATACCGATGCCTCGCTGGTCTACCAATTGGTCAAGTAATGCATCCCCACCATTACGGGGCGCGTATATGGCATGAAACGGTATTTGATTGAGTTCGCCAACCGGTGCATAATAGACGGTACCAATTTCTTGGAGATACGGATCAATGGGCTTCCAGATTAATTCATAATAAGCCGAAAATCCTTCAGTAGGCTTTATGGCTACGATTGATTTTTCCGGGAAAAGGGGTATGTGGATGGGCCTATCATCCGTTTTACGAATCAGCAGCGCATAATAATAATAGGCTGAGTCTTTCCCATTTCGGTATCGTACAAATTCAATGGCCGCCTCATCAACATCAAGGTGCTGACGAACCTGCTGCCAGGTTATCGATAGATTCTGTTTTTGTTGACCATACTCCGGCCATTTTGCAACAAGCACTCTATCCAGCGAATCCAGCTGTTCGTGTTCCCGTTTCAGATTTTGTTCATTTCCCATTCCTTCCGACTCCAGTTTAGCTATTCTTCTTCGTTTTGCAAATAAATCATCCCGTAACGCTTCCAATTCAATATAGTGGCGCTCCTCAGCTATTTTAGTTTCCAGTAATTTACTTTTTGAAAATAAAGCAGTGTTGTAGGCCAATTCAGTAATTGCCGGTATTTGATTATGCATTTGGTCGCCATACCACAAAAGATTATTAAAAAATATGTTTTCTTTATCCCAGTACAGTTCTTTATTATTATCATTTAGCCAGTCGAAATTATCAATGATCTCCTTGGTTTTATAGGCATACGCTTCATTCAAAAGCGGAAAAGCCTTCTCATATACACCACTCGTTACATACATAGAGGCCAGTGCATTCATAACAATTAGCTCATTGAGACTTTTCTCACCGTAAAAAGCTTGATTAATCTTACACGCCTGTTTATACAGTGTT
>CAZZJF010000231.1:0-2911 GCA_964654325.1 uncultured Ferruginibacter sp. | reverse complement strand
ATCAGTTCCGCCAGATTGCGGCAGTCCATCTTCTGCATGATATTCTTCCGGTGCGTTTTCACCGTGAGTTCACTGATGAACAGCTTCTGTGCTATGGCCTTGTTGGCATGGCCCTCTTTTAACAGTTGCAGAATCTCCGTTTCCCGCATACTCAGTTTCAGCTTATTGGTGAAGCGGTCAGCCCCGCTCCTTACCGAGTCTTCCGCATTCGGGTCGATATACCTCCGTCCCCGGGAAACGGCATCCAGGGCATGCTGCAGGATTTCCGCACCCGAATTTTTCAACACATAACCGTCAATATGGTGCTTATGGGTTTCATAGTCCACCTCACCCGGGGGATACATGCTCAGGATAAGAATCCTGAGTTCAGGATGCTGCTTTCTGATGGCCGGCAACAGCGAGAGGGTATTGTATCCGGCAATATTGATGTCGAGCAGCAACACCTCGGGCTGCTGCCGTTGAAGCTGCGGAAGAATATCTTCAGCCCTTTCAATAAAACCGGCAATATGAAACCGGCCGGAAACACCCAATGCATTGGCTACCCCATTAGAGAAATAGGGATGGTCTTCGGCAATAGACAGGCTAAGCGTTTTCTGCATGGTCGGTATTTTTGAATTCGATGGAGATGCGGCAACCGTTTCCCGGAGAAGTGGTCAGAGCGAAGTTTCCATCGACGAATGCAACCAGTTTTCTGATTTGTGTGAATCCCAGTCCCTCCTGTATTTTTCCCGGATCAAATCCCTTTCCGTCATCCTCCACATTGACGGAGATGATGGCGGTATCGAGCAAAAGCTGGATGATGCCGGAATCCGCTTGGGCATGGCGTATCATATTATGGATCAATTCCTGCAGGATGCTGTACAACAGGATCTCCTGTGCGAACGAAACACTTTGCAGCGCACCGATGGATTCAAACTGGATCCGGATGTTTCCGGTTCGGTTGATGGAGTTGATGTACTGACGTATAGCACTGACCAATCCGTTTTTTTGCAACAGCAGGGGTGAACGCTCATGGGAAAAGGTTCTTACCTCATCGGCCAATGCGCTGACTTCTGTAGCCAGTTCCTGTATTTTATCGGTTCGGATGTTTTCAACCGGGTCGGCACCTAGCACATCGAGATTCATACGGATGGCGGAAAGTTTGGCGCCAACCGTGTCGTGCAGCATGCTGCTGAACCGTTGCATTTCCTGCTCCTGATAAGCGGACACGGTTTTGAGCATCTCTTCCTGACGGGAATTTTTTTCCCTGAGAAGCGTCTCGGAAGTTTTTCTGAATGAATTGAAGCGTGCGGCTATCGCCATGGTAATGATGAAAATTTCAATACTGATGCCCAGATAGAGGGCATTCTCCGTGATGAAATGGTCGGGCAGCAAGCCCCGCTCATGACCGATAAATACTGCGGACATTCCCACAAAACAGAGCAGGGAGCAGGTAGTATATTTTGCAAAAGGTATTTTATGCAAGGCACAGTACAGCGATTCGGCGGTCAGTACAACAAGTATCGAAGGCGACAGGATGCTGTAGGTATTGATCCAGAACAGTTGCTGGCGGAAATTGCCCATAGCGGCAGCAGCCAGGCCTGTACAATAAATGATTGCAAAGAGTAGCAGTATGACCCGGTTAATGCGGCAGAAAAGAGGATGCCTGATCTTCAATTCGAGCAGGCTGTTGAAAAAGAGTATGAAAGGGATGATGCTGCCTGCAATGATGCCGACACGCAGCACATCATTGACCGAAGGCAGGTTCGGATGCACATACTCGAACAGATAGCCCATATCGCTAAGGAAATAAAGCAGGATGAGCAACAGGTAAAGGCTGTACCAAAAAAACATCTTTTGGCGGATCAACAGCCAAAGTGCGGCATTGTATATAAAGATGATTAAGGTCAGACCAAGAAGGATTCCATGGGTCAGCGCCTTATTTTTTGTCGAACCGGAAAACTGTTCGTCCGAAAGGAAATACAGGGGCAAGAGTGTCTTGGTATGCCTTTTGTCGGCAGCGATGATGAGTTCGAGAGAATCGGAGTGGCTTCGAGGCAGGGGAAATACAAAATCGTTTGCGGGGATTATCCTGCTTTTGAAGGGGAAATGGTCACCCGTTTTATTGAATTCATGCCTGATGGAATCGCCCTTGCGGAGCCATACAGAAAGTTCATTTACATGGGGATCTTTCACCAGCAGCCACACGTTGTCTGCTGGAATTTCTTTCAACCGGATTGAAATCCACAAGGTTTGCTCGGTACTCTTCAGGGGTAATGGTTGGAGCTGATGCAGGGCCTGCCATTCTTCCGGAGCGATTCGGGCAAGCTCCTCCCGGGAAATATGGATGCCATCCCGCATCACATAACGCAAACCGAGCTGTTCAGGTGAAAGGAGAGTCCCGTTGGATGAGATCTTCAATTGCGCTTTTACAGCGAAGCCTTTGAGTACGAATATCAATAAAAGGGTAACAGTCAGGCGCATTCATGCTCAATGTAAACAAAAAGCCCGGCTAAGAAGGATCGGGAAAGATAAATACTCCTTTCGGGGTATGTGATCATAATTTTCCAAAGATGAATGCCGTTCGGAAACACGCTGTCGCAAAGACTTTCGTCAGTGTCTTTCAGAGAGAGCTGGTTGTTAGAGTTTCTTATTCAAATTCCGTGAAAAAATGACACTACATCGTGAATGATTCGGTCAGATATTTTCCCCTCTTCAGGTACAAATTAGGGTTAATAGATTTTAGTGGTTTAAATAGGTTGCAATAAATCCGGAGGATTTTCCTGGGCTTTTTTTGTTTTGATTTCATCAATTGCCCGGCAGAGCAACGATGATTGATTTCTTTTCAGCATCATGATGTGCAGGATTTCAGGATTTTCCCGATGCTATATGGAGAGGCTGCAATTTCCTATGAATTTCTTGAAGGGCAACC
>CAZZJF010000230.1:0-2954 GCA_964654325.1 uncultured Ferruginibacter sp. | reverse complement strand
CTATCGAAATAACATCCATATTAATCTAATTTTGTTCTTTTCCATTTTGTTTCTATTCCAATCAAACCTGGTCTTTCTTTAGCAAAAATCGAATCAAAGCTTACTTCATTCAAAATATCAATTTCAATCGAAAGTGCATTTTCCAGTGATTGTATAGGAGGTGTTCGCATGATTCCTACAAAAAAGTCAAAGCTATAGCTTCCTGCTTTCAACAACCTGCTTGGGAAATAGTCCAATTCAACACTAAATCTGCCAATCGAGGTATCTAATAAATAGTCCCCTTGAATCCTCACTATATCTGTTGCAACTACCGTTTGTTCTTTAGAAATTCTCATTACTATGGAATAGCGGGACTGGGGCACTCTTACCTCATAGTCAAGTACAATTTTTAATGAGTCATTAATGTCTAATAGGGAATTTTTATCGTTTAGGATTTCACCCCTAAGTATTTGAATAGGCAGTTCGGTGTTTATCTCAGGAATAAACTCACGATTTGATCTTTCTTCCTTCAAATACTTACTCACAACCTCATCAATACTTCCAGTACATGTAAGAACGCCTTGTTCAAGTAAAATTCCCTTGTTGCACAACTGCCGAAGAGAGCCCATATTATGGCTTACAAACAATATTGTTCTTCCTTCGCCCTGGCTTACCTCGCCCATTTTGCCGAGGCATTTTTTCTGGAATTCGGCATCACCCACGGCCAAGACCTCATCTACAATCAGGATTTCCGATTCGAGGTGGGCGGCAACGGCAAAAGCCAAGCGCACGTACATGCCCGAAGAATAGCGCTTAACTGGTGTGTCTAGATAGCGCTCAACGCCTGAAAAATCCACGATTTGATCGAGTTTTCGGTCAATTTCATGCTTGCGCATCCCTAAAATAGCGCCGTTCAAATAAATGTTCTCACGGCCCGTCATTTCGGGATTAAAGCCGGTTCCAACCTCCAACAAACTGGCAATGCGTCCATTCACACGTATGCTTCCCGTGGTGGGTTTGGTTACCTTGCTCAAAATTTTCAGCAAGGTACTTTTGCCTGCGCCATTTCTCCCTATAATTCCTAGCGCATCTCCTTTTTCAACCGAGAAACTTAAATCACGAAGCGACCATACGTAATTGCTCTCACTCTTTTTGGTTCTGTCATTTGATTCGCCTACTTTGAGATACGGGTCAGGTTTTCCTCTCATCTTATGCCAAAAGCGATTCAAATCATGACTAATCGTGCCGGTTCCAATTTGGCCCAATCGGTATTGTTTGGATATAGATACTACCTCAATCGCGTTCTTCTGATGTATCATATTTCAGAGACTTCGAGTTTGCAAACCTCAAGTATGGTTCGTTTTACGTCCTTTAGATACAACATATTTGGCCCGTCGCTAAGAGCAACTTCAGGATTAGGGTGTGCCTCAAAGAAAAAATTCTTCGCCCCAAATATTTTTGCTGCTAGTGTATTTGGGATTATAAAATCTCGTTTTCCACCAGTTGTTGCTCCACCAGGCTGCTGAACACTATGGGTTGCATCCATTATTACCGGGTAGCCAAGTTTTGACATTAAAGTAACATTTCTAAAATCTACCACAAGATTGTTGCCACCAAAATTCGACCCTCGCTCAGTTAAACAAATAAATTCATTTCCCGTTGCTTCCACCTTTCTCGCTGGAAAACGCATATCCTCTGCGCCTAAAAATTGAGCCTTTTTGATATTCACTATTCGCTGAGTTTTTGCTGCCTCAATCACTAAATCTGTTTGTCGACATAGAAAGGCCGGTATTTGCAAGATATCTACAACTTCAGCACAACATTCTGCATGCCAGCTTTCGTGTATATCAGTTGTCACCGGCAGGTTATACTTTCTTTTAATGATATCTAACCACTGCAATCCCTTTTCAATTCCAGGCCCTCTAAATGACTCAATAGAAGTTCGATTGGCTTTGTCAAAGCTCGATTTAAAAACTATTGTAACGCCTGTTTCATCCGATATTGAGCGAAGTTCTTGTGCAACTTCCTCAAGTAATTCTAGGCTTTCCATTACACAAGGCCCAACAATAAATACACTGCCATTTTGGAAGCGTGAGTATAATTCTTTCGTGTTCATAATTGAATATTAAACAGTATCCATAAAGTCTTTTTCGACTTTGTTAAAAATGAGCACCCCGGCTCCAAAAAGCAGGGCGATGATTGCAGCGCTTTTGAGTAGCGCCATGGGGTTGAGATTTCCGCTGCCCAAAAATCCCATCCTGAAGAATTCGAAGATGGCAGTGAGTGGATTCCATTGTAAAAGTTCGGCCAAAAATGGCGGCACTGCAGAAACGGGATAAACCACCGGCGTTACATACATAAAGAGCTGTACGCCAAACACAAGGAGGAAAGCCAAGTCGCGGTACTTGGTGGTGAGAGAAGAAAAAATGAGACCTGTTCCCATGGCAAACAAGGCCATGAGCAATACCAGTACAGGAAAAAGCAGGAGGTAAGAGGCATTGGGTTCAATTCTCCCGATTAGGCTATAATAAATCACCACGCCCAAAAACAAGCTAAATTGAACGCCCAATTTGAGCAGACCAGAAAAGACAATGCTCAGTGGCATGATCAGTCGTGGGAAATACACTTTGCCGAATACATTGGCATTGTCGCGAAATACGGTAGACGTTTTGGTGAGCGCCTCGGAAAAGTAGTTCCACAGCACTATACCCGATAAGTAAAAGGCCAATTCAGGCACACCGTCGGTAGGAATACGTGCGATGCGACCAAACAGCACCATGTAGATGGCCACAGTGAGGATCGGCTGTAAAAAGAACCAGATGGGGCCTAGAATGGTTTGTTTATAGTAGGTGATGTAATCGCGTTTTACCAGCAACCACAGCAAATCGCGGTATTGCCATACCTCACGCCAATTGATAGAAAGGAGTCGGTGTTCGGCTTTAATTTCTTCCGTCCAATTTTCATTTTTTTGATTC
>CAZZJF010000229.1:0-2966 GCA_964654325.1 uncultured Ferruginibacter sp. | reverse complement strand
GAACTGCTTTTCCATCTCTTTGCTGATATCTTCATCTTCAACCGGTAAAATGCGGGGCATAAACTCTACAATGGTCACCTGCGTACCCATACTGTTGTAGAAGTAGGCAAACTCACTGCCAATCGCACCGCTGCCACAGATGATCATGCTTTTGGGTTGCGTTGGCAAACTCATGGCTTCGCGATAGCCGATAATTTTTTTACCATCAATGGGCATAGTAGGAAGTTGACGGGCTCTGCCGCCTGTGGCAATGATGATATGTTTAGCTTCCTGTGTTTGTTTAGAGCCGTCTGCAGCGGTTATTTCCAGTTTGGTAGGAGAGAGCAGTTTTCCGTTACCCATAATCACATCTATCTTATTCTTCTTCATCAGGAACTGGATGCCTTTACTCATTTTGTCGGCGACACCGCGGCTACGTTTGATGACTGCTTCGAACTCGGCAATAGCCTGATCGATTTTAATGCCGTAATCGGCGGCATGCTTGGTATATTCAAAAACCTGGGCACTTTTCAACAAGGCTTTGGTTGGAATACAACCCCAGTTCAGGCAAATACCGCCTAAACTTTCGCGTTCTACAATGGCCACTTTCTTGCCAAGCTGGCTGGCGCGGATGGCGGCCGGGTAACCCCCGGGACCGCTTCCTAATACAATAACATCATATGCCATGGTTCGTCGTTTTAATTTGGAATGCGAAATTAAATGATAATAGGGGATTCGTCAAAAACATCAGAGTCCGGACGGTTTTATCCACACTTTACCCGTTTCCAGGTCATGCAGAATCGTCTCCAAGGTTGCCTTGTCCAGTTCAGATTCCACAAATTCTTTTCGTCCGGATGGCTTGTGAATAAACAAGGTCGCCGGTATTGAGCCGGTCCACTCCTGTGCGATGGCCGAGATGAAATAATCTGCATTGTCCTCATCCAGCCATGCATTGGGTACTTGCTGGAATGATTTTTTCCGGACAAACCGGTTCAGTTTTTTGGGGTATTCGCTTTTTCCGTCGACGCTGAGCAGCAACAACGCTACATTGTCTTTGGATTTGGCAACACGGATAAAGTCCGGTATTTCATGCACACAAGGGCCGCAGAATGTGGCCCAAAGATTGATGACAATCAGTTCTTTGGAACAGGTGTCGATGTAGTTATTCAAGTCAGCGATTTTCCAGGCCGGAATTGTTTGCGATCGGGCGCTCAGGATGATGGTAAGTGTAATAAAAAATACGAGTAGCTTCTTCATGGTCAACAACAAGATTGGTTTAGTTGGTGCCGTAGCCGTATTCATGCATATATGCATAGGGTTCTGTTATTTGTCCGTGTTGAACGACCGTAGCGCGGTCAATCATGGCACTATGTCCGTCGAACAAATCCTTGAGCACAAATTTGATCAATTGCTGCCCAAAATAGCGACTGGCATCACGGGGCAGTTCATTGGGTAAATTACCAACTGCCATCATATCGATGGTATGTTTGAGATAAGGTGCTGTTTTTTCAAAGGTGATTTTATCCACGCCATAAACCGGGTCGTCTATGGTAGAATCACCTAGGTTACATGGGACGGAGCCGTACATGTCATCGGTTATATCAGCAATGGTTTGGATGCGAAAGGCCGGATCCAGCAAATCTTCTTTTTCGAATAATCGGGGAATATCGTGATCCCAGTAAATGCCATTCATCAAGATATCGGTGTGTGGTAAATACTGATTGAACACACACGAATAATTCGATGGATGCTGATGAAAATCATCCCTGGAGTAGCTGCCGGATACCTTATGTGTGTAGAGATCACGTCCTTTCAGGTGCACATAAACGGGGTATGGGAATTCACTTGTTCGGTAATCGTCCGGTTCTACTTCGTGTATCCCCAACAGGTTCATGATTTCGAGTACACCATGCGCCACGCGGCCGCTTCCGGTCACGGCTATTTTAATGGGGGGCATTTGAAGGCCGAAATAGGTATGAATCAGATCATTGAACGTTTTGGTCGAATTCACTCGATCGAGTTGATAGGCGCCCGTTTTATGGCCGTACGCCATGATGCCATTATGCGCACCAACCACACCGGCAAAAAAACCAAATCCAATGATGCGTTTACCATCGCTATGCTCCAGGCATTCGTAATCAATCAAGGTTATTTTTTTCTCAAGGATCGCTCTAAACAGGGACCGATTGTATGGTTGCAGCTTTTTGGTGTGCGAAAAAAACAGATAGGTTTTTTCCGGAATCAGGTTGTCGACGGGCACTTCTTTGATGCCCAGCAGAATATCGGCCTGTGATATGTCCTCGACCACGGTGATGCCGGCCTTTTCGTATTCGGCATCGCTATAACAACGGGTAGGACTGGATTGCACAATGACCCGGATATGAGGTTGATTTTTTTGTAAGAATTTACATTGTGCGGGGGTTAAGGCAACCCGGTTGTCAGAGGGTTGTTTACCTTCACGAATCAATCCAACAGTGAGCATGCGCTGATTTTTGGCAAGATACATTTTATCATTCTAATTGGCCAAACTACCTTTGTGTGATGAATTTATTCGCCCTATTTGACTTGCCGGAAACACCGGTAGTGCGCGTGCCTGATCTCACCGATCGGTATTTGCGCCTGCAACGGAAGTATCATCCCGATCATCAACCAACATCCGATGGCGATGCGAACCAATGGGAAGCAATGGAGTTGTCGGCGATGGTGAATAAAGCCTACCGACTATTTAGAAACGATATGGAGACCCTGGCTTATTTCCTTGAGTTGAAAAACAAATTGGGTGGGGAGGAAAAAGCGGACCTGTCGCCGTCATTTTTAGCGCAGATGATGGAACTAAACGAGGAGCAAGAAAATGGGAATACGTTGGCGTATCAGGAAGGTGTAAAAGCCATGATACATGAACTGGATGAAACGGTGTCTGATCTGATGACCGGCCAGCCGATAGACTTTTCTGCCACGGATCTCGATCGGTTGACGGCATATTATTT
>CAZZJF010000228.1:0-3014 GCA_964654325.1 uncultured Ferruginibacter sp. | reverse complement strand
CATCGCATTGATTTACAGAACTTCCAACTTGTAAATAATTTATTATTCGTTTAGCAAGCGCTCCGGCAATTTGTTTGACCAGGACTTCCTTTCCGCCGTGACGGATAACCACCGAATGGCGTTCATTTTCAGTGGAGGATTTGGGATTCCAAGCCACGAGGTATTTACCGGCATGATACTGACTGTAAACCACCTCTCCGGAAACCGGGTTGCGGTTGACGTGTACATTGGCGGGACTCATGAAAATGGAGACTTGCAGGCGCTTTCCTTTAAAATACTCGGTATCTTCTGTTTCTTCGATAACCACCACTTTACCGTCGCAGGGCGCGATGATGCAGCGATCATCGAGGGTATACGTTCGGGATGGAATACGGAAAAACGAGACGATAAACAGAAAGAATGCCAATGAAAGCACCGGAAAAATCCAGAAAAGCAGCGAACAGGAACAAAAAATAAACCAAAAATAAGCGACGTTGAGTGCCGCCATAATCAAGAACGTGTACAGGATGGTTCTTGTTCCTTCTCGATGAATGGTCATGTATAGAAATTTAAGGGGCGAAGGTAATGCAAAATGAAGAGGAGAAAAATCGGGTTTTATGCTATCAACCAATGAATCAGTAACCATACGGCAGGGGTAGCGAGCAACAGGGAATCAAAGCGATCGAGAAAACCACCATGTCCGGGCATAATCCGACCGCTGTCTTTCACGCCGGCCATACGTTTCCATTTGCTTTCCAGTAAATCGCCAATCGTACCGAAAACAGCTGCTGCTGCACTAATCAGTATCCATTCCACCAGGTCGTACCGGTTGGCTATGGGTAAGCCATAACCCAATCCGCCTATGATGGCCATCGACAGCAGGATACCGCCCAGAGTGCCCTCCCATGTTTTCTTGGGTGAAACGGCACTCAGCGGCGTTTTGCCAATGAGCGAACCTGCCAGATAGGCCATGGTATCATTGATCCAGATAGAAAACATAATGCCACACGGCAAGAGCGGATCATACATATAGCGCGTATCGGTCTGGGTTATGCCGAGGTCCAATAATAAACCAATGGGCAACAATAAATAAACCAACGGTATGAACAGGCGAATGATTCTTCCGGGCGTGTGAATCAGGCGGTTTAACTGATAGAACTCCACCAAACAACCGACTAATATGAGTAAACACAGTGTGATAAAGGAATAAATGTTCCAACAAAGACCGGTTACCACTACCGCGGCAAACACAACGGCGGTCAGTGAACGTGTTTTAAAGGTTTGAACATCCAGGGCCATCGCCAACAAAAATACAGGAAGGTGGGCACTCCCTTTCAAAAAAACAATAAAATGGATTAGCTCCTTTTTTTTGATAACCGAAAAAGCAAATAATTTTGCTGCAAAAAAATATCCGATGGATCGTTTGTTATTATCCGTGCGCTGTTTGTTGCTTTTGTTGGGCACCCTGTCATTACGCTCACTCCAGGCCCAGGATATTCGTTCGCAGGAAATCATCATTCAACGGGATGGCGACCGTGAAAACCGAATTTCCATTGAAGTGATCGGCGATTCTGTTTGGGTTAACGGGAAACCGATGGATAAAGATAGCATGGATGGTTTGTTTTTCCGAAAGCGCAGCATGCCGTTTGGAAAAGATGATGACTTGTTTTCCTTTGATATGGATGGATGGATGAATGGGTCACCCTTCAACGGGAATGGCCGCTTTCGGTCGAACAAAACCGATTCGCTTGCTTTTCTGGGCGTTCAAACAGAGCGAGATGAGTCGGGTGCCAAAATAACCTCCATAGAAGCAGGCAGCGCCGCTGAAAAAGCAGGTCTGAAAACCGGCGACGTGATTACCCAGTTGCAGGAACTTCCGGTTACCGATCCGGCCTCTCTCTCCAAAATCGTTCAGGCACAAAAACCGGGGTCGGTTGTCCAAATAAACTATATCCGCAAGCGAAAAAATAAAAAAACAGAGGCCACGCTGGGTGCCCGGGTTGGATCCGTTAGCCGGAGTGGTTCTTTCGACCTCAATAATGAAAATGTATTCTCGTTTCGAATGCCCGACCTGTTCAATAACCCGAATGACGAGCTGCCCGATGGATTCCGATTCAGAAACCGAAGCGGACAACCCAAGTTGGGATTGAAAATTCAGGATACCGAGAATGAATCCGGTGTCATTGTATTGGACGTGACTGATGGTTCTCTGGCCGCAGAAAGCGGTTTACAAAAAGGCGATCGGATTACGTCCATTGCCGATCAACCGGTAAAAAACACCGATGACGCCCGCCTGGCGCTTCGTACGGGAGAAGGTCAATCAAATTATATTATCCGTTATCAGCGCAACGGCGAAAACCGAGAAGCCACCATCCGTATCCCTAAAAAACTCAAAACAACTGAGCTGTAGTCAGTAAAAAAATCATCTAAACCCGACTAACATTCGGGTTTTTTTATTGCATGCCGGTTGAGTAGATTTGTAGTTAAATTCAACGTCATGAAAATACCACACTGGCTAATGGCCTTTGCCTTTTGTCCGTTTATCGCCTGTTCCGAGGCTGAACCAAAAACAAACGAAAACAAAACGGAAACAGCAAGCAGCACGCCGACACCCCAAACACCCGATATTCCAAAAACAACTGATCAACCAGTCGCTGCGCCTACTTCCTATGGCTCGCCCGATCTTACCATGAACGATCCCGACGGGAATCCCTTTTCTCTAAGCCAGCTGAAAGGGAAATATGTGTTGCTGGATTTCTGGGCTAGCTGGTGCGGACCCTGTCGTGCTGAAAACCCCAATGTGGTAGCCGCCTACAACCGTTTTAAAAATAAAAATTTTACGATCCTGGGCGTTTCACTCGATGAAGACAAATCGGAGTGGGTGAATGCCATTGAAGAAGACGGACTGGTTTGGAAACAAATCAGCGATTTAAAAAGATGGCAATCGGATGCACAAAAAAAATACGCCTTGCAGTATATTCCCTACAATGTACTGCTTGATCCGGAAGGTAACGTCATTGCTTCGGATTTACATG
>CAZZJF010000227.1:0-3042 GCA_964654325.1 uncultured Ferruginibacter sp. | reverse complement strand
ATACTCCGGTTGGTGCAACTATAAAAACCTATAATCCGGCCGATTCATCTTGGGTGAATATGGGTTCAACCAACACATTGATCAACTCCCAAAAAGGATATATGCTGTTTGTTAGAGGTGATCGATCTGTAACCCGCTTCAATCAGCCTTCAACAGCTACAACCTTACGAACGACGGGTACTTTGTATCAACCCATCGGTAACGCACCCCAGTCAATTCCGGTGTTGGCGAACCGCATGGAATGCATCGGCAATCCTTTTGCCTCAGCGGTTGATTTCTCTAAATTGACAAGAACCGGCGGGGTGCAGGATGTCTACTACATTTGGGATCCTACATTGACCACTTCGGGATTCTCTGCCTGGGGTCTTGGTGGTTATCGAGCTATTGTCAGAAGCGGCAATGGTTACATCGCTGTTCCTGCAGGAGGCTCATACAGTACCGGAGATATTCAGTTGCAATCCGGTCAGGCGTTTTTTGCACGTGCTTTCAATCAGCCTGGATCGATACAGTTTTCTGAAACATCAAAAGGTACAGGCAGCCGATTAGTGACCCGTGATCTTACAGTGCCCATGAGTATTCGGGCGAATTTGACGGTGATGGCATCAACGCCCATTTTACTTGATGGTGTGATTTCTCAAATAGACAGTAGTTATGAAAGTGGAATCGATATTTCGGATGCCGTCAAACTGACCAATGGTTCAGCCGAAAATATATCCATCGCATCTGGAGGGCAGCGTTTGTTTGCCGAGCAACGTAGTTTTATCGGCATCGATACGGTACAATATGATATTCGAAATCTCAGACGCACGAATTACAGATTGGAAATAATACCTGAGCAGTTGAATCCTGTCATTGGAGAAGTACGACTTGTCGATCGTTTTACCGGAGCTCAGTTGCTGTTATCTTCATCCGATACGCTTTATTATCCGTTTGTTGTGAATACAGATGCAGGTTCTTTTGCAAGCAATCGTTTTTACCTCTTGTTCAGGCCCGCTTCAGTCTTGCCTGTTCGATTCACGGATGTATATGCGCGTCATGAAAATGAAACATCGAATGAAATCGGCTGGCGCGTTGAACAGGAAATAGATTTGGATCGTTATGTGGTGGAAAAAAGTAAAGACGGGTTGTTGTTTGAACCTGTTGGAGTTGCAGTTTTGCCATCCAACAACCTCGGTGGGTCCGCCCAATACCGCATGATGGATCTTCAAGCACAAACGAGTATCAGCACCTACCGAATCAAAGCGATAAATCGGGATGGTTCTAGTCTTTATAGTCGCGTTGTGACTGTCAGAAAATCGAAATTGGAGGTAAGCTCATTGCAAATCATTCCTAATCCTGTCGTTGATCAGACCTTGCATATTTACCTAACTAACCCATTGCCCGGTGACTATTCAATGGTTATTTCTGATGTTGCCGGCAAAACAGTTCAGCAGTTTACCCGCAAGATTTACTCTGGTGGTAATAGTAAGCTAGAGTTGCGTGTTTCCAATGTTATGGCCGTCGGTCAGTATATTTTAAAAGTCATTGAACCAGATGGTAATCAACAACATGCATCGTTCATCATCGAATAGACCGCTTTGTTCCTATAAATACCACATGACCTACCGGAAAGGCGCCCTTAGGGCGCTTTTCTTTTGAATCCAAGTCAAGGATACAAATGAACATGCAAGAATATCGGGCAGAAATACTGTGAGAAACGAATATGTAGTATTGATTATTTATTGTACTCCACATCCGAAGAGTATTCCTATCTCCATCATTCGTGAGGCCTCTCAATCAAAGATTACTTTGCTCAGACAGTCTTTCCATAAATGGTCTCAATTCTTTGCAATTTTTCCTGTGTTAGAATGGCGATTCCTGTTTTTATTTTCATAACAAATAGACCCGCAACCTTGTACTCAGCCCTTATCAGAAAAGGCGGATTATTTTGTCAGGAATCTGATACATTGGTTGTTCCAAGTGGAGTGATGATAGATTTGCTTTCGGGTGCATCTAATCGGCTTTATTTGTATTTCAGACCGACGACCACCTTGCCGGTTCGCTTTGTACGTTTTGATGCATTTGTTCGTCAGGCATCCGTTGAACTGAATTGGTCGGTTGATCAGGAGCAAGGGATTGAAACCTATCACGTGGAGCGGAGTGTGGATGGTCGTAATTTTGAAGGCATCGGACAAGTTGCCGTAACCAATCAGTCGGCTTCATTAAAAAAGTATCAATTTGTCGATCAGCAAGTCGCCGGTGGACAGCTATTTTATCGAGTACAGGCAATAGAAAGGCGAAGAAGCAGCTGTACGAGTCCGGTTGTTCGGCTAGACAATGTCATCATGCAACAGGCAATTACTATCACTCGTATCAATGCAAATGGTTCAGCTAATGGCTATCTTCAATTCAGTCATCTGCCAATTGGTCGATATCATATTTTGATCAGCAATGCAAATGGACAGCGGCTGTTTGCACAGTGGATTGATGCTCAGCTTACTAATACTCAAAAACGTATTCAGGGTGTTCACTCGAAATATCCGTTGGTTATACAGGTCATTGATGTGACGGGCATGGTTGTTAAAAATGCTATTATTTATTGATATTCAGTTGAATATACATAAAACACTTTATTCTTTTTTTTATCAACATCTATCCGAAATCATTTCCTTTTTAATTTTTTAGGTTGTACTTTAGTGTAGTGATTTTACTGTTTAAATCTATTCAAAACGACTAGTTATGAGTTTGTTCCGTTTCTTGTCGTTTTTTATTTTATGTCTATGTTTTTTCAAAGGATACGATGGGCTATCCCAATGTGGGCCATTTCAAGCGTATGAGAGTTTTGGAACCCTTGCATTGCCTGTTCAAGGAGGAACCTGGTCCCAAAACAGTATTGTATTTAACGGAACCACTACTCCGCGATCAGGTGCGGGTTATCTAACATTTAATGGTGCAGGAGATTGGATTCGAACCCCATTAATTACGAATCCGGGGGTTTTTTCATTTTGGTATCGCAGGAGTAGTAACACTACAGCCTGGCCATTGAGCATTGAAACATCTACC
>CAZZJF010000226.1:0-3126 GCA_964654325.1 uncultured Ferruginibacter sp. | reverse complement strand
AAATTTTTACATTTTTACCGCTATAGGCAATACTTTGCCGGATCTGATCATAGACTCGTCCGGTAGCAAAATTGGCAAAGGTGGTGGCAAATGGAATTTTACCGCCGATGGTCAGGCCGGCAGCGACACCCATCATATTGGCCTCGGCGATTCCGCACTGAATAAACCGCTCCGGAAACGCTTTCATGAATCCGTTGAGCTTTAGCGATCCGGCCAGATCGGCTGTCAGCGCGACGATATTGGGATTTTCGCGGGCTGCTTCCAGGATGCCGTCGCCAAAGCCACTGCGGGTATCTTTTTTTCCGGTCGATTGAATCTGCGCAAGCATGTATCGTGTTTTAGTGTTGTTGATTTATTTTTTGTTCCCAGGCCCAGGCGGTTCGCATCATATCCTCGAGGCTGTAAGCCGGTGTCCATCCCAGCACGGCACGTGCTTTTTCATTGTTGGCATAGATAGCCGACACATCGCCGGGTCTTCGGTCGGTAATCTCATAATGCAAGGATAAACCAGACACCTGTTCGAACATGGCGATCGTTTCTAAAACCGTGTATCCGTTACCGGTACCCAGGTTGAAGATTTCCATTTCGGTTAGGAGGTTCTTTTTTTCAAGATACTGAAGTGCCTGGGTGTGTGCATGGGCAATATCACAAACGTGGATGTAATCACGAATACAGCTGCCGTCGCGGGTATCGTAATCGTTTCCGAAAACCTGCATCATGGGGATTTTGCCGATGGCCGTTTGCGTAATGGCTGGGACGAGGTTAGCGGGTTTACCGATTGGCATTTCGCCGATAGCGATGGATGGGTGGGCCCCTACGGGGTTAAAATACCGGAGGGCAATGGCCCTCAATGAGCTGGACGGTAATGTATGTTCGATGATTTGTTCACCCATTTGTTTGGTCAATCCGTAGGGTGAGACAGCTGGTTTCCAGGGAGTAGCTTCTGTTACCGGCGATTGATCGGGCTCACCATACACCGTGCAAGAAGAGGAGAACACGAAATCACGGATGCCAAATTCGGTTGCGCACCGAAGGATATTGATTAGTGAATTTAGATTGTTGTCAAAATACAGCAATGGATTTTCCACAGATTCGCCAACGGCTTTGTAAGCAGCGAAGTGAATGATACCGGTTATATCAGGGTTTTCCTGGAAGATGGCGTGGGTATCATCAAAGACAGAGAGGTCGACCGAATAATTTTTTATTTCCTTTCCGATGATGGATGCGACTCCTTGCAGGATGCGAGCGTCACTTCGGCTGTTGTTATCTGCGGAAATGACATCAAAACCGTGTTCGATCAAGTCAACGATTGTATGCGAACCGATGTAACCACAACCACCCGTTACCAGAATTTTTTTCATGTGTTTTGGAAACCCATCCATGCCGGACAATGATCCGTTGGTGAGTGGTGCAAAGAAACAAAAAAACGATGATTCATTTTGTGAGTAAAAGGCAAGACCGAGCGGATTCTTGTTTTAGTAATTCGGGAAAATCAGATGCAGCACCCAATAAGTGATTGCCGCCAGAATGGCACTGATCGGAATTGTCAAAATCCAAGCCCAGAGCAGATTGATCGTAACGCCCCATCGAACAGCCGAGAGACGCTTGGTAGCGCCCACACCGATAATCGAGCCGGTAATGGTATGCGTTGTGCTCACCGGAATACCCATTTGTTCGGTTAGAAACAGGGTGGAGGCTCCGGCGGTTTCAGCACAGACACCCTCCAACGGGGAGACTTTCGTGATGCGTGTGCCCATGGTTTTTACAATCTTCCAGCCGCCGCTTAGGGTTCCAAGTCCAATGGCGATGTAACAGGCCAGTGGCACCCAGGTGAAATCTTTCAGCGCTGTTGAAATATCGGCACTGCTTCCGTTGGCTACTAAAGCGGCCGCGATGATACCCATCACTTTTTGTGCGTCGTTGCCGCCATGTCCGATACTGAATGCGGCCGACGACAACAGCTGCAGTTTTTTGAACATGTTGCCTGTTTTAGCTGCACTGGGTTCTCGGCGGCTTTCATTTACAATGAAGGCGATGATGAAAAAAAGCAAGATGCCGATTAATGACCAGCGGATACTAGTATTGTCGGCTTTTTTCATTTCCTTGATCAGATCTGCCCGCACGTCTACTTTGATTTTGTCACGGAAGGCGATGATTTGATCCTGCCGGATGGGGTAACCGGCTTTTTGCAGGTAGACCAGCATGGTGTCACTCATGGCATCAAAGCCCTTATCAAAATACTGTTTAGCAATGGGTTTGGCCGCATCGAATCCTTTCTGGGCGATATTGTAGGCAACAAGGGAGTTGCTGTCACGGTCTTTCAGCACTTTTTTCTTTTCCAACTCCAGGTATAAGGCCAGCTTATCGCCGATTTTGGAAATCTGAATATCACGTAAGTCTACGTTATTCTTGATTGTGTCAGTGATAGAATCAGCCACTGCTTTTGCACCCGCGCTTTCATACAATCCGGTGAACGCAGTCATTTTGTTTACACAAGCGGTTGATTTTTCTAGCTTCTTCTCAATTTCGGTTCGTTTTTCGATGAGAGCATTGATTGTGTCAGGACTGCTGTTTTTGCTTTTGGCTACTTCCAGTTCGATGGTCAGTTTTTCGATTTCATGGTTGTATTTATCAATCATGCAGTACTTCGAAAAATTCTCGTTGATTTTATCGGTTTGAAAATCTTGGAACTTGAACCAAATGGCCAAACAGCAAAGTAATAGAATGCCGGTTTTGAGCCAAGTATTCCGAGCGATTGTTACAAACGTGAAGAACATGGATATGAGCATGCCTATCAGTGGTGCTAGGAAGATGAACAGAATGGTTTTTCCAATTTTGGAGCTGTCTATAATCGTTTGCAAGGCAGGCAGGTCCTGGCTTTTTTCCGAGGCGATGATATAAGCATGTGTTATGGCGGCACCGGCAAATCCACCAATCAGGGTGTGAGAGGAGGAGGAGGGAATACCCCACCACCATGTGAGAAGGTTCCAGGTAATGGCCGAGACCAGACCCGCAAAAATGACCCCCAGGGTGATGTATTCTTTGAATACGGTTTTCCCGATAGTATTGGCGACAGCATGGTCATTGAAAATCAGGAAGGCGATGAAGTTGAAAAAAGCTGCCCAG
>CAZZJF010000225.1:0-3127 GCA_964654325.1 uncultured Ferruginibacter sp. | reverse complement strand
AAGAGCCGGCATTGACAGGGTTCTCACCCAATGAGTCAATGAATGAAGATGCATCCATATTGGACACCTGTAACACGGCTCCTACCAACATTGAAAAAATAAAAAATACGGCCATGCGTTGTTTTTTAAACAACACAAAGGCATCTAAACCCAGCGTGCTAGCCAGTGATTGTGATTGGCTTGCTCGTTCTGGCAGACAAGCGGGTAATGTAAACGAGAAGGATCCGAGCAATATCGCTGCGCTGGCAGCCAGATAAAATTGCATGGGAGAAGATCCCAAACCCAGTAAATCGACTGTCCATAATGCGGCAATGAAACCAATCGTTCCCCACACACGAATGGGAGGAAATGCTTTTTGAACATTCATCCCGTTTTGAACAAGCAGCCTGTATGAAATGGAATTGCTCAGGGCAATCGTTGGCATGTAACACATTGAATTGAGAAGCATCACCAAAAACATGATACCCGGATCCTTGATGAACGAAGCGGCAATCAAACAGCCGGCTCCCAGAATGTGCACGATGCCAAAAAGTTTTTCAGCATTTATATATCGGTCGGCCAGTATACCCAGTATAGCTGGCATGAAAAGCGAAGCAATGCCAAACGTGGTGAAAATACTTCCAGCATCGATTGGGCTGAAGCCGATTCCGCGCAGGTAACCAAAAATAGAGATAAGCCAAGAACCCCAAATAAAAAATTGCAAAAAGCTAAGCACCGTGAGGCGTTGCCGTATATTCATTTTGTTAAACGGTTAATTTTGGTAGTCCGAAAATAAGAAACATTACGAAATTCAAACGTATATAATTATCTTCCATTTGTTGACTGTGTACACATCAATTCAACGCGTACCTTTGTCCCGTAACCCGTCAATATGCACCCCATCCCATTAGCCGTCTCCGACGCTCGTCTACTAGCGATTGCTTCGAACGTGACCAACCAAATTCGTATCACGGACGAGGATTGTTTGTATCTGTTTGAACACGGCTCACTCGCATTTGTCGGATCGCTCGCCAACCAGATTCGAGAGCGGCTTCATGGTAAAATCACGTACTTCAACCGAAATTTTCATATCGAACCGACCAATGTCTGTGTATTCAGTTGTGCATTTTGTTCTTATTCCAGGCTCTATGCTCATCGGGAGGAAGGATGGGAACTAAGTATCGAACAAATGCTGGATCTGGTCAAAGCCTACGATAACAAACCGGTCACGGAAGTACATATTGTTGGAGGTGTACACCCAAAAATGACCATGGATTTTTTCATTCGGCTTATGCAGGCCATCAAAGTCCATCGTCCCGGACTACATATTAAAGCGTTTACAGCCGTTGAACTGGATTACATGTTCCGGAAAGCAAAACTGACCGTTGCTGAGGGCATGCGCCAATTGAAAGAAGCGGGACTGGAATCATTACCTGGTGGTGGTGCCGAAATTTTTCATCCGGACATCCGAACCAAGATATGTGCCGATAAAGTTTCCGGAGCCGGATGGCTGGATATACATGAAACGGCCCATAATCTGGGTATGCACAGTAATGCGACTATGTTGTACGGCCATATTGAGTCGTACGAACATCGGATTGACCACATGCGAAAACTGCGCGACTTACAAGATAAAACCGGCGGCTTTAACACGTTTATTCCGTTAAAATTCAGAAATGCCAATAATGACATGGCGCAAACACCAGAGTCAACCCTGACGGAAGACTTACGGATGTATGCAATAGCTCGTATCTACTTGGACAATTTCAAACACCTGAAAGCGTATTGGCCCATGCTGGGTCGAAAAAATGCTCAACTTACCCAAGCATTTGGCGTAAATGACCTGGATGGAACAATTGATGACTCAACTAAAATCTACTCGATGGCGGGCAGCGAGGAACAAAACCCGTCTATGACCACAGAAGAAATTATCGACCTCATTCACCAATCAGGTCGTGTGGCTGTTGAGCGTGACACCTTGTACAATCCTATTAGTAACCAATAAACCAATCATTTGTCATGTCTGCCTGCCAATTTACATTAGATATCGCCATACA
The DNA here is from genome assembly GCA_964654325.1 of uncultured Ferruginibacter sp. Classification (GTDB taxonomy): domain Bacteria; phylum Bacteroidota; class Bacteroidia; order Chitinophagales; family Chitinophagaceae; genus Ferruginibacter. The sequence continues at coordinate 1,091 of CAZZJF010000225.1, read as the reverse complement.
TCCGGAAGAAGCCTTGGCGAAAGCCAAAAAAGCGGTCGAGAGCCAGGGCGGATCATTCACGGGCAACCAAGATTCGGGCTCATTCCACCTCTCGTTTTTCGGAAACACCGTATCCGGAACCTACACAATGACCGATGGCTTATTGCATCTGATGATTGCTGAGAAGCCGATGATGATCCCTTGCAGCGCAATCGAGTCATACCTGAAAAATAAACTAAGCTGATTTTCATCTTCAACAATATGTGTTAACCCCATTAAAAAAGCTCCGATTTACGGAGCTTTTTTAATGATATAAGCAATTTCTTTATTTGCCCATGGACTGAAGTATACCCAGTGAGTAAACCAACGAATTGGCATTAGTTTTTTCAGTGAGGGTAAAGCGATATTGTGCTTGCAGCAGGATATGCGTGTTATTCTTAAGATTGGCACTTAGTCCAAGCCCAGCCGGAACATAGGCTCCGAATTTATTGCTGTAGACGCCGAATCCTAAACCCACGGTTGTGAAGGCATTGAACATCTGTTTGCTATCAAATGCATTGATGTTGACAGCCGGCTCCACTTCAAAACCAATTTGATTGTATCCGTCATCATAAACACCGCGATCATTGGCTGCATAGTCATGGAACATCAAAGAAGCTTTCACAGACAAATCAACTTGCTTGTATACAGATTGCCAGTAAGAAGCGGTAAAACCAAGATCTTGCTCTCTGAATCCGGCGAGGGATTTGGCTCCGGTATTGTTTTTCCAAGCTTTGGGTGTTGCTACGTCCATAGAAGTCAGATGGACCCCCACGCGTCTGTTTTTTTCGACAGACGGCCCCTTTTGGGCAAATAATGAACAGGCAGCAAACGACAGACAAAGTAAAAGCGACATTTTTTGTTTCATAAGCATTCTTTTTTTGGTGTCCAATCCGGACGATTTTTGGTTAATGGAAGGTATACAATGTTGGATTGCATATCATACACTGGGGTAAAGATAGGGAAAAAAAAGGAACAAAAAAATCGATGTATATTTGCCATCCGACTGGGACTGGTTCGGTAGCTCAGCTGGATAGAGCATCAGCCTTCTAAGCTGAGGGTCATTGGTTCGA
>CAZZJF010000224.1:0-3128 GCA_964654325.1 uncultured Ferruginibacter sp. | reverse complement strand
CGTTACAAAACCAGCTCAAGGGGAAAAGGACCAAGCTACGATTCCACCCTCCCAAAAAACCAATGATAAACCCAAACAACAGACTGTCAGTAAAGACAGCCTAACGTATGCCGATTTCGAAAAGGACCGAAAGAAAATGAATATACAACAATTAAAAGATAGGTATAAACAAGATTCTATCAAAAAATCCGATAGACAAAGGATAAGTGATACGTTAGCCATCCTGAAATAGATATTATGTAACGGATCTCAAACAGCAATTGCCAAATTCAAGTTGGGTACTGTCTATTTTGAAATCGTCATATTATTTATTGTATTGACAAGCCTGAACTAGAATATCATTAAATCATTCAATTTTCTTTTCAATTAGTATGCATCATTTATTCAAAAAAACGTACGTGCTAATCCTCCTGGTAGGACTAGCTCTCTTATCCACCATTGTTCAAGCACAGTGTATTCAGGGTGATTGCGAAAACGGCCAGGGCGTTAAATGGTATGCAGACAGCAGCCGCTTTGAAGGCCAGTTCGAAAACGGCCAAAAAAAATGCGGCACGTATACCTATCGTGATGGTTCTGTATACAAAGGTTGTTTCGAAAAGAACCGCCGTACAGGATACGGCGTGTATACATATGCCAATGGCGAATCGTTCTCAGGCAGTTTTGTCGACGACAAAAAATTTTATGGTGAATATCGCTCAGCGAACGGCGATGTATACACCGGAACATTCTTGAATAATAAACCCGATGGTTATGGCACCCTTCAGCTTGCCAACGGACGCTTCTGGGAAGGGCAATGGGAAAACGGACAGCGTGTTTGGGGTGGGCTAGTCAATCAGGTCAATGACTCGGTAATGGTGATGGAGCCTTTCGACACAGCGGTTGTTGAATCGGCAGGCAAAAATCAAAAAGCGTCATCTGCCCCTCGTTTTTTTGCCGTTGTTGTGGGGATTGCCGATTACGAGGGCTCTCAATATGATTTGACCTACAGCGATAATGATGCGATTCAATTTTATGCTCAACTCAAGGCTGCATTACCGAATGAAATGGCTGCCGGCAAGTCTGTTTTGTTGTTGAACAACAAGGCCACTGTTCAAAACATCACCCAAGCTCTTCAGGAAACATTTTCAATGGCAACCGAAAACGATTTTATTTTATTTTATTTTTCAGGCCATGGTTCCAACGGATCATTCTGTCCATACAATATCCTAGGTTCCCAGTTAAGTCATAATACGGTTAAAGCCTATTTTAAAAATGCAAAAGCTAAGTACCGGGTTTGCATAGCCGATGCTTGTTTTTCAGGTAGCATTGAACAAGCCAATAGGCAAAATTATGGCGCCTCCTCAGCCTCCTTACGCGACGCCCGGCTGGCGGTGATCATGTCATCGCAATCGAATCAGACTTCGCTCGAAATTCCCCGGTTGAAACAAAGCGTATTCAGTTATTACCTCTTATCCGGTCTACGGGGTGCAGCGGATCTGAATCGCGACCAATACATCACCATGGGCGAACTTTTTGTATATACAAAAAGAGCCGTTAGTTCATATACCAGAAACGATCAGATTCCAATCATTTTTGGCAAAGACCTTGAACGTATTCCTCTTTCACGCATTAAATAAGATTTTCAATGAATCAGATCTCAAATTATGCTATCCAACGTACGCTCGGCAACGGTGGTATGGCAACGGTATTTCTCGGCGAACACACGTTACTCCACAATCAATCGGCGATCAAGGTGCTGAATCCGGAATTAGTCCGGAATGAAAACATCCGCAAACGGTTTTTGGCGGAGGCCCGCAGCATGGCCCGCATGAATCACCCGAATGTAATCAAGGTCAATGATCTGATTGAAGAAGGAGAGACTGTTGCGTTTGTCATGGAGTATATCGAAGGCGAAACCCTCAAGGAATTCATGGACCGCAAAGGCAAATGCACTGACGATGAGGTACGCTCTATTTTTCACCAGATGCTGGACGCACTGTCGTATGTGCACGCACAGCAGTTGGTTCACCGCGATATCAAGCCATCGAACTTCATGATCGATGGACAAGGCCGGGTAAAACTGATGGATTTCGGGATCGCCAAAACCCTGGATGAATCATCCGCGGAGTATACACAAACCGGTACGGGTGCGCAAATGGGCACCCCGATGTATATGAGTCCGGAGCAGGTAAAAAGTACCAAGAGCGTTACGGCACAGTCTGATATTTACTCGCTGGGTGTGGTATTATGGCAGATGGTTACCGGTCAACGACCCTATGATTCATCGACCATGAGTACATTTGAAATTCACACTAAAATTGTAACGGAGAAGCTGGCTCATACCTATACGCACTGGGATAATATCATCCAGAAGGCGACGGAGAAAGAACCACAGGATCGGTTTGTCGATGTTCGGAATTTCAAAACCGCCCTGGATGGCTCCTTTGATTTTGGAGAGGCGACCATCGTTCAACAAAAATCAACAACACAGGCTAAAAAAAGCACCCCTAAAAAAACAACACGCTCTACCAATCTGGATAGTGAATCCACGCAACTATTGACCGAAACGGTTCAGGCTAAACAAGATGCGGTAATTTATGATTATTACCGCGAACCATTTGACTTTTCAGTGCTGTCAGCGGAACAACGCAACTATTCAAAAAAACATACCTGTACATCGTTCTCGGTTGCAGGCGGAATCATTCTGCACTACATCACCTTCGGTATTTTTACTTTTTTCAACTTGGGATTGAAGCACGGTTATTTCCCCAAACTGAATAAAGATGATTTCGGGAGTGGTGCCGCTATCGGATATATGTTCATTCCGTTTTACAGTATTTATTGGTTTTTTGTTTTTCATAACCGGCTTGCCAAAAAGATTTCATATCAATACCGGGTAAGGGGCCTATCCTCACCGGTTTCACAGGGTTTTGCAACCGCCGTTTGTATCATAAGCTTAATACCGTGTATCAACTTACTTTCATTCTTTATTTTACATCCTATTTTTTACGGGTTGGTTCAGTCAGCCATTAATAATCTGGCTAAAAGCGAATCGTTGAAATAATTGAATACATGAAACCTGCATTTACAAATTATCGGATCCTCCAAGAGATTGGTCAAGGAGGTATGGCAACCGTATACCTGGCCGA
>CAZZJF010000223.1:0-3130 GCA_964654325.1 uncultured Ferruginibacter sp. | reverse complement strand
GCCTGATAAACAATTTAATGATGTAAAACGGTGCGTTTTTTATTTTTCGGAGATGAGGTTTCTCAACATATCCTTGGTCATTTGATCTAATCCAAAGGCTTCTTGCCATCCCCAGTCGTTGCGGGCGGCTGAATCATCAATACTCTGAGGCCAGCTATCGGCTATAGCCTGCCGATAATCCGGACTGTATTGGATTGAAAAATCGGGAATATGTTCGCGAATGGCATCGGCAATACCAGCGGGCGAGAAACTCATCCCCGACACGTTGTAGGACGTTCGGACCTTGATTTTGTCAGCCGGCGATTCCATTAGCTCCAGGGTGGCCCGGATCGCATCCGGCATGTACATCATGGGCAAAAAAGTATCTTCTTTTAGGAAACAGTTATAATGGCCGGCATTCAATGCTTCATGAAATATCTCCACGGCATAATCAGTAGTACCGCCGCCGGGGGCACTTTTATAACTGATGAGTCCGGGATACCGTAAACTGCGCACATCTACCCCAAATCGACGATAGTAATAATTGCACCAAAACTCACCGGCATATTTGCTGATGCCATATACCGTTATGGGCTCAATGATGGTATGTTGCGGACAGTTCACCCGAGGTGAGGTTGGTCCGAATACAGCAATACTGCTCGGCCAGTACACTTTATGTAACTTCTCTTCCCGGGCAATATCGAGCACATTGAGCAGTCCCTGCATATTCAGGCTCCAGGCCAAGTTGGGATTCTTTTCGCCGGTTGCCGACAAAATTGCAGCAAGCAGGTAAATCTGGGTGATATTCTGACGAATGACCTGCACGTGCAGCATCTCTTTGTTCATCACATCCATGCTCACATACGGACCGGTGCCTTCCAACAAAGGATTTTGTTCGCGCAGATCGGAGGCAATGACGTTTTGATTTCCATAGAGTTGCCGAAGGGCTAATGTCAGCTCAACGCCAATTTGTCCGCTGGCACCAATGACCAATATTTTTTCCTTTTGCATCATGGCTCAAATGTAGGCGAAATCAGATAAACAGGTGGCGGACGGACTCACCAATCAATCCACAAACGCAATCCCTTACTTTTGTAAATCAACCAGTCTGTTAGAATCATGAACCCTTCTTATTTCAAACCCGATATGTTTACGCTGATTGCCGGCCCCTGTGTGGTTGAGCATGAAGAGATGGTGCATGAAATTGCCGAGACCGTAGCAACCCTCTGCCGAGCATACCAGATCCCCTATATTTTCAAAGCATCTTACCGGAAAGCCAACCGGACTAGCGCTAGCTCATTTACCGGAATCGGTGATGAAAAAGCCCTAGCCCTGATCCAGCAAGCGGGTAAACAATGGGGCGTGCCCGTAACGACCGACATCCATGCCGCTGCCGAAGCCAGTCTGGCCGCTTCTTACGTGGATGTGCTCCAGATTCCGGCTTTTTTATGCCGTCAAACAGATCTGCTACTAGCCGCCGCCCAAACCGGAAAAATTGTAAACGTAAAAAAAGGGCAGTTTCTCAGTGGTCCCTCCATGAAATTCGCCGTTGAGAAAATCAAGCAAGCCGGCAATCAACAGGTTTGGCTGACGGAACGCGGAAATAGTTTCGGATACCAAGATCTGATCGTCGATTACCGCAATATTCCCTGGATGAAGGAACACGGTGTTCCCGTCATTATGGATTGTACCCATTCCCTGCAACAGCCCAATCAAACATCTGGCGTCACCGGAGGCAATCCTCAACTGATTGAAACCATTGCCAAAGCGGCCGTGGCAGCTGGTGCCGACGGACTCTTTATCGAAACACACCCCGACCCGTCCAAGGCAAAAAGTGACGGCGCCAATATGTTGCCCCTAGCCCTATTGGAACCGCTGTTGGAAAAACTGGTACGCCTGCGTGCGGCCCTCTGACAAGCGACCTTTCTCCTATAAATTTCACCGAATTTTCTTTTAACCCACTGGGGTTTGGCGTACTTTTGCCCCGTCAAATAAACCTCACCTAAAACGTTTTCATTATGGCTTTTGATATTGAAATGATCCGTAACGTGTATGCGTCATTCCCGTCCAAAATAGCGGCCGCCCGAGCCATTGTTGGGAAGCCCCTCACCCTCACCGAAAAGATTCTCTATGCACACCTTTGGCAAGGAGATGCCACCCAACCCTACGAACGTGGAAAGTCGTATGTGGATTTTGCGCCAGATCGGGTAGCTATGCAGGATGCGACCGCCCAAATGGCCTTGTTGCAATTCATGCAATCCGGACGACCCTCCGTCGCCGTACCCAGCACCGTTCATTGCGATCACCTGATCGAGGCCAAGGTAGACAGCAAAACAGACTTACAGCGAGCCGTAAACGAAAGTAGTGAGGTATATGATTTTCTAGCTTCTGTTTCCAACAAATACGGTATCGGTTTCTGGAAACCCGGTGCCGGTATCATTCACCAGGTTGTGCTGGAAAATTATGCATTCCCCGGTGGCATGATGATTGGTACCGATAGCCATACGGTTAACGCAGGCGGTCTGGGTATGATCGCGATTGGCGTGGGCGGTGCCGATGCCTGTGACGTAATGGCCGGATTACCCTGGGAACTCAAGATGCCTAAACTCATTGGTATCAGACTAACCGGAAAACTGAACGGATGGACTTCACCCAAAGATGTCATTTTAAAAGTAGCCGGTATCCTTACCGTGAAGGGTGGAACTGGAGCTGTGGTCGAATATTTTGGCGAAGGTGCTACGAGTATGAGCTGTACGGGTAAAGGAACCATCTGCAATATGGGCGCTGAAATCGGTGCAACCACATCCACGTTCGGATATGACGACAGTATGAGTCGTTATCTGAAAGCAACCGGACGAGCCGACGTAGCAGAAATGGCTGACGCCATCCGTGATCACCTGACCGGTGATGCCGAGGTGTATGCCGATCCCGAAAAATATTTCGACCAGGTTATTGACATCAATCTGAGTGAATTGGAACCACACCTGAACGGACCCTTTACACCGGATCTTGCTACACCCATTTCTAAAATGAAAGAAACCGCGGCTGCGAATGGATGGCCTACCAAAATTGAAGTGGGTTTGATCGGCAGTTGTACCAACTCATCGTATGAAGATATTAGTCGGGCGGTAAGCCTGGCCAAACAAGTATC
>CAZZJF010000222.1:0-3157 GCA_964654325.1 uncultured Ferruginibacter sp. | reverse complement strand
GTTCCCGTTATTGGTAGACACTTCAATCACCAAACTATCTTCAACCGAGTTTACTCCATCAGGCAGATAATGCGAATAGTACACACTGAAATCAAGGAACAGATCCTGGAAGCCCATTGTGTTTACTGATGGAGAAACCATCGCGGTATTCACTTCGGTATAAAGAATGTCAGATGTAGTGAACGCAAATTTATCGGCCCCTACTCCGGAAGAAATGGCCGGACGCCAGACCTCGGTATAATCGGGCACAAACACCGACGTTTTCGATTGCCACTGTGTTTGCCCATTTACTGTTGCGCCATTGTTGATCAGATTTGAAGCGGTAAACACGCCTAATCCGGTTTCGAAAGTTTCTCTGAAAATGATAGCCTCTTCCGTATCTCCACTGGCATTGAGTCGGAGTACAGCCCCTTCCCCGCAAACAACCGGCATCGTTGGATTAAACGTCAGCGTTGGCACTGAGGCGATGTCTGCTCGGATCGGCACCCTCGATATTCCCTCACAGGAAGCACTGCTTGCTGTGACATAATAAACGGTATTGCGCACTATATTCGGCGTGGTCCAGGATGGAGAACTTGTTGTGGCAACTGGCACACCACCCGATGGTATGGCGTACCAATTGTACGATATAGCACCAGATGAGGCTGTCACTGCAAGCGTAACCGGTCCACTGCCGCATACTTGTCCGCTAGTAACCGAGTTGATGAACATGTCACAAGTGGGCACCACCTCAAATAGGTAGTCCTCCGATTCGCCGCTGGATAGCGTTGTACAAGCATCGTATGATTGAGTTCCGGTATTGGTTCGAATACGGATTCGATAGAGACCGGGCGGCGTTGTTAATGGAATACGGAAACCAAACGTAGTCGAAGTGGTCAGAATACTGTTGGATGAATACACTTGCTCAGCCCCTGAAAAAGTACCGTCATTATTCCAATCAACCCACGCTTTCGTATACGCGGTATTGTTGGATTGCACATAGAGATTGATACCCTCACCTTGGGCCTGCCGCGAACGGTTTGGCAATCCGGTAAAATCCTGGTATCCCGAACTGTTGTAGGTGGAATTATTATTCACATCGTTCATGGTACCCAAAAAGCTGATCTTGTTGATATAATTGCTTCCGGTCGAGGTATGCGACGGCGTGCAATAGGATGCCGTAATGAAGGTAGTTGGCTCCGAGGTTACGGTGATGCCGGAATTGGAACAGGTGACTAAGACCTGATAATACGTCATAGACACAACGCCCGGAACACCCGGTGCCGTGATGACATAGGGAATAGAATTAGCTCCGGGAATATTAGTCCAGGTCGTTCCGTTGGTCGACGTCTGCCATTGATAGGTCAGTCCCGTAACCGCTGATATGCCTGAGGCCGTGAGCGTAACGGAAGAGCCTGCCGGTCCGGTTGACGGAGAAGTAACGGCATTACCTCCCGCAGGAACACCGGCACAAGGAGGCGGAATGAAACAGGTTATGGTGGCTTCCCAACCAGATCTGTTCACACTGCCATCTGAGAAAAAGTAAAACGTTAGCGAACCATCAGCAGCGGTAGATGTAATGGTACCGGGCGATGAGGTAAAACTGCCAAGCAATGGCGCCGTAATGCTATTTCCATCATAGATCCTTAAATAGTCACAACAGGTTTCTATATTGAAGGACGTGAATTGAATACGCACTTTGCCCCCAGGGGTAGATGGGAAGATGGTATAGGTTCGCGTTTCATTATCCGAATAATTTCCGCTTGCACCGCCACTGTCATAAAACTGTGCAGCACAGGTACTGGTAGAACCGCTGGCCGGCATGTTGATCACCGTACAGGTCGACGCGGTGATTTGTACGGGCACCGACGTGGCCGAATTACCGGAACAGGTTACGAGACATCGGTACCAATTCGTGGCAGCACCCGTTGGCGTGTATACATAGGTTGTCAGACTTGCCCCGGCTATGTTTACAAAGGCACCGGGCGAACCGGCAACATCCGGAGCAACCTGCCATTGATACGTTACACCTGATCCGGATGGCGGATTGGCAACGGAAAACGTACTTGAATTACCAATGCAAACGGTTGACTGAGTGGCCTGTGTCAAACCGGGAATGGGTGTGCCGGTACATGGAGGTGGAATAAAACAAGAGATGGTAGCAACCCAACCGGCATTGGCAATCGAAAAGTCAGATGTAAATACAAGGGTTAGTGACCCATCGGCCGCCGTCGACGTGATGGTTCCGGGGTTAGTCGTATAGGTGCCTAATAATGGTGCATTGATACTGTTTCCATTGTATATCTTAAGATTGTCACAGCAAGTCTCCACGGAGAATTCCGAAAAATTGAGTGTTACAAATGATCCGGGCGTAGAGGGAAAGATGGTGATTGAACCACTTTCATTGTTGGAATAGGCTGCAGCCTCCCCTCCACTATCGTAAAAAACACCACTACAGGTTGTCACACTGGCCGAACCGGAGACAGGCATAATCACGCAGGTTACTGCATTGATCAAAATAGGAGTAGATATTCCCGTTTGCGCGCTACAAGTTACCATGCAGCGGTACCAGGTATTGCTGCTGATGACTGCTGTGTATGTGGATCCAGTGGCTCCTGTAATATTGATATAGGTGCTGTTATCGGTCGATGATTGCCACTGATAGCTAACACCCGATCCGGCAACCTGATTTTGTAAGCTTAGGTTAACACTCGATCCAACACATGCATTGACCTGATTGGATACAGTATTACCGGGATTAGGTGTTCCCGAACAAGGAACTTGAGCCGCTATACTAATCGTATAATCTTCCGTTTCTCCAAAACTATATGAGATACAGGGATCCAGCGAGCCATTAAATGAAGTGGCATATACTTCGCGAACGCGCATAGTCCGGGCACCAGAGGTTGCACTAGACGGAACGAGCACCGGTATAATCACTGTACCAGACGATGGAACCAGTGACGTATTAGCATATCGCTCCGCGGTTTCAAAGGTGCCATTGTTGTTGAAGTCTATCCAGATCGCAACATTACCTGAACCACCTCTTCCGATATTGATACTTGCATTGTAGGTTACTCCCTGTGTCAAGGTGGTCGTTAGTGACCCTGCAGGTGCATATTGTATATAATTATTGACATTCCCGTTACATCCACTCGACAAATTAGACAACGTATTG
>CAZZJF010000221.1:0-3158 GCA_964654325.1 uncultured Ferruginibacter sp. | reverse complement strand
AAAAATTTGCTGAACTGCATCGCGGGCTTCTTCCCGGCTTTTCAGGTACTTCAGGCAAAAACCGAACAGAAGCAAGCTGTATGGATTGAGTAAATCACCCAGGTGCCGGATATCTCCGTCCGTATAAAAAGCATCCAGCAGTTCCTCATCGCGGGGTTCCATGAGTCAATCCGGTTTTTGATATACAAGGTAGGTGCAAACTGGATTTATTTCCATACAAGATTCAACGCCCATTGGTGGGTGTTTGCGCTTGATGGTTGACAGGTGGTTGGGGCGTATCCGGTTTTTTCTCCAGAAAAAGTTTCAAGGCCACCACGCTTAACAAAACGGCGAAGAGTTTTTTCAATACATGTACCGGAATTTGCATGGCAATCTTACTGCCAATCCAGCTTCCGGCAATAAATCCAACCGCAATCAGACCCACCAGTCGCATATCCACATAGCCTTTTTGATAATATTGCCATACGCCTAAAAAGCCAACCGGCAACATGATCAGGGCCAAGGAGATGCCTTGTGCATGCAGTTGCGAGAGGCCCAGAAAAAACATCAGTGCCGGTACAATCACAATACCGCCTCCAACGCCTACGAGGCTTCCAAGTACGCCGGCACAAAGACCGATACCGATCAATAAAAGAATGGTTGATGCATCCATATGGTTTTTTTTCAGATTCACCCCAAATAGGTTTTTTGATAACGGGAAATGCAATCGTTGATAACCGCATACGCTTCCTGCCTGGGCTGAAACGCATCAATTACCACTTTTTTATTTTCGAGCACTTTGTATTGTTCGAAGAAATGACGCAGCATCGATAACGAGTGGTCGGGCAACTCGTCGATATCCCGAATGTGCCGGTACTCCGGATCGCCGGCAGCCACGGCAATGATCTTGTCGTCTTTCTCTCCGTTGTCGATCATCTGCATATTCCCGATAACAATGGCCTGGGTCAGGCAAAGGGCCTGTACCGATTCATTGGTAATTACCAGGATGTCCAGCGGATCTCCGTCTTCCCCCAGTGTTTGCGGTATGAAGCCGTAATTGGTTGGGTAATGAAACGACGAGTGAATGATGCGGTCCAGTTTCAGCAGGCCGGATGATTTATCGAGCTCGTATTTGAGTCGGCTGCCTTTTGGAATTTCAATGATACAGGTAACGGTATTGGGGGCATCCGATCCGGGAGGCACTCCATGCCAGGGGTGAAGTACGTTCATAAAAAGGGGTTAAAGGGTTAGTTTATATCCGAACCAGGCCGCTGCAATGCCCAACAACACACTCGATCCGATGTAAATGAGCGCAGTGATGATGTCGCCGGTTCGGATTAATTGAACATTTTCTATACTGAAAGCAGAGAAGGTAGTGAATCCGCCGCAAATACCCACGGCCAGAAACGCTTTCCATTTTGTATCAGCCGTATTGGATTCCAGATAGCCGATACACAAGCCTAAGATCAGACTGCCCAGGATATTGATGCCCAGCGTGATCCAAAATGGTTGTCGTAAGGGAAACGATTCGCTGATTGATGCCCGGATAATCGTACCGATGAAACCACCTAATCCGGCAATGAGAATATGGCTGTTCATAGTAGGTTGTTATTGTTCAAGGATAAAAGCGAACCATCCAATGATCGTTATTTTGCTGAAGATAGAGGAGACGTTCAATACTGTAAACCGGATCCATATACCGGATGAGCACATCGCCGTTGGGCTGGTCGTTGACCGCGAGAATGGTTACAGGCGTATTTTTTAGATTGCGTTGACCCCGCGCGTCAAGGGTATTAATTTTGGTGATTAGCGAATCTAAAACAGTCAAACTTTTTGCATCCTGATTCGGAATCCAGTTAAGCGCTTCCTTTTTGTTGCCAGACAGGTAATCACGGATGAAGCCATTGGCTGTTTCCATGGCGGTGGTGGGCGCCGGTTCTGTCGAATCGTTGCAAGAGCAAAGGCAGAGCAGAGCCGTCAACAGCAATAGGCATGTCAGTTGGCTGCCGTAAAAAAAGCGAAGAATCAGGGTGTGCATGCAAATCGTTATACAACAAAGGTAACGTGCAATCCGATTGATCGCTTGCGGGGGATGCTCCGATAAACAGAAACCGGCTGTTTGGGTGAATCACTTCGAACATCGACAGCTTGGCTATGCTCAGTGACTGTTCTTTTCTCGTGTAATACGCTCATCTTCCTGATTGTAGGCTTTGATGATGGATTTTACCAATCGATGACGAACCACATCTTCTTCATCCAGTTCTATGTACGAGATACCCGGAATGTTGCGCAGCACGCGAGTGGCTTTGAATAAACCACTTTGTTGATTTTTAGGAAGATCAATCTGCGTGGGGTCGCCGGTTATGATGGCTTTGGCATTCGGTCCGATGCGGGTCAGGAACATTTTAAGTTGCAGGTCATTCGCATTTTGTGCCTCATCGAGAATAATGAATGCGTTGTCCAGTGTACGACCGCGCATATAAGCCAATGGCGCTATTTCGATGGTGCGTGTACTCATATAGTAGCCCAACTTGTCGGCCGGAATCATATCATCGAGCGCATCGTAGAGTGGTCGCAGATATGGATCAATTTTTTCTTTGAGGTCGCCCGGCAGAAAACCCAGGCTCTCGCCGGCTTCAACGGCTGGTCGGGTTAAAATAATTTTCTTGACTGCTTTGTTTTTCAACGCGCGAACAGCCAGCGCCACCGCGGTGTAGGTTTTACCGGTACCGGCCGGCCCGATGGCAAACACGATATCATTTTTATCAGCCGCTTGTACCAGGGTTTTTTGATTGGCGGTACGGGCTCGCACGGTTTTGCCGTTTGGTCCGAACACCAGTACCTCATTCGGATTTCGCTCTACAAAATGATCGATGGTTTTTTCATCATCGGCACCGAGAATTTGTTCGAGATAGTTGTCTGTCAACTGTCCGTTTCGCTGAATGTAACTGATCAGCAGGTCGATGCGTTCCTTTGCCTGATCGATTTGTTCCGGTGAGCCGCACAATTTGATTTGTGTACCACGGCTTAAAATTTTTAATAAGGGGAATCGTTTTTTTAGAATGTCGAGTTTTCCGTTATTCACACCAAAAAATTCAATGGGATTTACGGAGTCCAGGTTGATGATGGCTTCTGTCAATGGTTAGGATTTTGTGAACCGCTTGGGTTTCGGGTTAATG
>CAZZJF010000220.1:0-3169 GCA_964654325.1 uncultured Ferruginibacter sp. | reverse complement strand
TCACAAAAGGCCTGCTGATGCTGCTGGCCGTTTCAAGCGTTTATTTCATTGCAATAAGCAGGGGATATCATCCTGCGCATGTAAAATCCCTGGCTTTTTCTACCCTCATTTATTGTAATGTTTTTTTTAGCTTTATTATATAAAGACTCAAAAAGAATGTTTGAAACATGCTTACCTAATAATGGAATGCTGTTATCTAAGAAAAAAGAGTCAAAAACTCCTTCAACTAAAAAAATATCTTCAGACCAATTAATAAGGTGTTCGTTAAAAATAATCAACTCCTTTTCCGCCTCAGGATTTTTATATTTAGCTCGTGATCTTGGGTTCCATGACCTACCAATATAATAATTTAACTCATTATTACTATCATAGGACGGCACTATAATTCTACCTTTGTATTCACCTTTGGCTGCAAAGCCTATTTTATACTTATTTATTATGTCCTCATTAATACCCCTAGACTTTAAATAATTAATCGCCTCAAGATATGGTGGGTATCGTTTATTTGATTCACTTAATAACGTAAAATCTTCAGGTAATTTTATTTTTTTTCTGAAATGAGTGATTTCTTCAGAATCCTTAGGCTTAATTAAATTATAAAGTTTTTTTAACTTCTTATCACCATATAAATCAAATAGCTTACCCAAAGGGCCATGCATTTTGCTGTAATCTCCACAAGACCAACAATGAAACAAATGCTTAGAATAAGATATCTCTAAATTACCTTTACCATCGCCAGAATCCAATCCTTTTATTTCTGAGCAGTTAGGGCAGTCATATGATATCTGGCATTTGTTAGGATAGTGAGCTTTATGCTCTCCTAACAAATCATCCAATAAATTTATTATTACATCATGTTCTTCCATAGAACAAAGGTAATAAATTATTTTCAATAAAAAAACTAAGGAATAAAATTAACTCCAAATACCTTCCTTTTTTAGGAAACCTAATGCACAGCAATACGCATCGGTACTGTCAAAATTTTCTTTTTTCAGTGTGTTATTTTTTGTAAATAACCATTGAATCTGAGGTTCTCGTTTAGAAACTAACTCCCATATTACCATTTTTTTATCAACATCCTTGGGATAAGCCCCGAACAAAACACTTTTACCCTTGTCATTTTTTTGTAAAAGCTCAGGGAACGCATTTTTCCTGGATTCGTATGTTGTAATAAAATCAGGTACTATACCTAGTACTTCATAAACCTCTCTAAAAATTAGAGTGTTAAATCTAAGTAGAGTGCCAATTGTATAGGCATTATTAGAGTTAAGTAACGGTTCTTCAATTACAACATGCGTAATATTTAAACTAGTGTATGCCTCTAGTTTTGATCTAAACATATTAGACTTTAGAATTAGTTCCTCCAGCTTGTTCTCAACTTCAGGTTTTGGCCTGGGGGATACATGCGTTAATTCTAATAATTCTTTAGTTGCAATATCAAACAATGCGATCCCAATAGTTTTAGTTGAAACGTCTAAACCTAGTATTTTTGGGTTATTTACAATAGTTTCACTCATATAATAAATTATTGATACAATAATAGTTAAATATGTCGTAATTGTGAATTATTAAAAATCCAACCTTACAGCAAATTGTTGTGTACCTTGTCGTTGTATTGGTGATTGCAATTTTGTTATTACAACCAAATCTTTATCAATGTCAAATAAACCAACTTCTGTTATAAAACTACTTGTTCCTGGTACCCATGTCGGATTTGTTGTATTTGTAAACTGAGTTGAAACTAAGTTGCATAAGAACCTCATCTCATATATCGTTGCCTCAATATCAGTCTCAATATTCCCATAAAAATAATATTCCTCCCCAAAATTCAAAAGATCTTCTTGCCCAGAAGGTTCTGGCAAAGGTAAATAATCGGCTAAATCATAAGTTTCAGCATTATTGTACATATCGTAGCTAATAATAAAAGTATTCGAGGTCATAGCCGAGGGTGTAATTGCCCCATTGCAAGTGTCCCCACTAACTTTACTAGTAAAGTCAATTTTTTTCCATGCACCAGGAGAAGGCTGTGTTGTAGATCCAGATACTAACTGTGCTAAAACTACAAATTCATTAGCATTAAACCCGCTAAAACAAGTACACCCAGAATTCATGAAAGGAAATTCATCCCCAAATTTAATTGCGACGTTTTGCCTGTCTTGGTTACATTCGTCACTGGGTCCTTGTATTTTAGAGTAGTAATTACAATGTAATGAATTAGTAAATCCAAAAGTAGAATTAAACCTATATGTTATATACATGTACTCTTGATTGTTCCCTATAACACCAAAATCATCAACGTCAGCATCACACAAATTCGGTGCTACCAACGATAAAGATGGTGCTGGTAATGTCCAGTTTCTATTTGATTTATATGATAAAGCAGCAATGATTTCATCATCATCAAATACAATAGTTTTTATATCTGGAAATACTTTTCCTACTCTGTTAGGTGTACCTAAACTATTTACATGTGTATCCCATAAGTGATAATACCTTAAACCTGGATTATTCATATCATTATCCACCGCAGATTTCATGTACTTAACTTGGAATAAGCCTTGCACACCAACATCTGGATCAACATAAAAAGTCTCCCCCATTTGACCGGTAGATGACTTATGCCACATTAGCCAAGGTATTGAAACTTTAAAGTTTCTAGCAAAACCAGTCGTCTCTAAACTTTGCGGATCGAATGGTCTTAACGCAAATTTTTCACCATAAAAACTATCAATAGCATTGTTCGTATAATGAACTATAGCAATAGCCTTTTGCTCATTAGGATTTTGATAAACAGGTTTTTGATATGAATTAAAATAATATGTATCTGCTGTTTCAGCAGTTAATGCAGGTGAAACCCAAAATGTTTGACCACTTAGTTCTTGATAGCCAAAATATTCTTTACTACCAAGATATGTTCGTGAATTATATTTTGTGAAATCTTCATTCAAAGTAGAAACCACACCTGCCGGACTTACTGACCAAGGAATATTCATATTCCAAATTTTAACATCGGTGTTACCTAAATCACAAATAGATTCAAAGTTAATTACATCAGGCGGCCAGTATCCTTCAGGCGTATTGTAATCATATAACTCAGTCATACCTGAAGGGTATATTAATACTCTAGCCGTTCCACAACAACCCGACTCAGAATAATTAGGTATATTCC
>CAZZJF010000219.1:0-3169 GCA_964654325.1 uncultured Ferruginibacter sp. | reverse complement strand
TGAATAATCTGCACCCAATGTACCAGGCAGCCCCCACACATAACTCGACTGGCCCGATTGGGTGGTGTAGGTGACATCGGCGCCGGTGCAGGCAGTGGCTCCGGGTTGTGTGGTGAAACTGACAACCGGCCTTGCATTTACAGTGGTCGTGATACTGCCCGAAGTGGCAGGCGATCCCGTTGCACAGGTAGCGTTCGAGGTCATGACTACACGAACCACATCATTGTTGGCAAGGCCGGCATTGGAATAAGTTGCGCTGTTGGTGCCAACGCCTGTTCCATTCAGTTGCCATTGATAGGCAGGGTTAGAACCCCCATTGGCAGGAGTTGCAGTGAAAGTAACATTCGTTCCGCTGCAAATGGTATTGTCGGCATCGCTTGAGCTGATGCTCACGGATGCTGTAACAGAGGGATTGACAGTAAGTGTTTTGGAAGCGGTTGCGGTGGCGCAGCCCGATCCGGTGGCGGTGAGCGTGAGCGTAACTGCACCGGTAAAGGCAGCACCAGGAGTGTATGTGGCAGTTAATGGTGTTGTAGCATTCGTAAAACTTCCGCCGGCTGGGCTGGCTGTCCAGGTACCGGTGGTGGCAAGACTTCCAATTGACCCACCCAGTGCTGCAGATGTGCCTCCCTGGCAAATTGAGGAAAGAGCAGAGCCGGCGTTGGAGATGCAACTAGGTCTGAGCACCAGAAACATTGCACCAGAGCGGTTAGATCCAGAAAGGGTTACGGTACCGTTGCCGGTAACACCTGCAGCGGAGCGAATGGCCCAGGCGGCACCTACCGATCCGTCACTAGCACTGGTAGTGTTGTTATCATATAATTCAGTTAGCGTGGCGGGACTGCTAGCAACCCAGGTGGAATAAGTCCGGGCTGCATTCACCATTGCCAACATCACAACAGCCGAATTGGGTGTAGCTGTAGTGACCCCTGGGGCAGTGGCAGTACTTTGATCGGAAGTGGTCACATTGAGGGTTCCGGGATCGATATCGAATGGACCTCCGGCCGTACCATCTGCTTTTAATCCCCCGGTAGGCGTTACCCCGGAAAAGGCAACCATAGAACCGATGGCCATATCGGCTCTGGGGCCAGGTAATGAGAATGTTGCATTTGCACCTTCGCTGCCATCGGCAACCCGATACAATACGGTACCGTGCCAGGCATTATTGTTATTGGAAGTGCCCTCACTTCGAATAATCCGTCCATCCACCAATATCCAACCTGTGGCAAAAGCGGAGCCAAGGCCTCCATTGTCATTATCGGTTTCATTTTGCAAAATGGAGACGATGAGTACATCCCCGGCCACCACACCTGTTGGAAGATTGATGGCAAGCGATGAGATATTTGTACCGGAATTTGTATTCGTAGTTGCCGGTCCCCTCAGCGCAATCTGCGCATCCACATGATTGAGAAAGAAGGAAAAAAGAAGAAGAAAACCCACCCGAAACGGAGCAAGCCAAAACAAAAACTTCCCTCTTACTTTAGCCAATGCATGGGCGCAAGCACAAAAATTCAGTGTAGGAAGTTTGATCAACTTCATTGTTTTCTTAGGGTTTAAGCACAACAACCAGTTGGGAATGCCGGATTGCAGGCAATAATTGGGTCCAATACCCGTGCCGAATCGGCAAATCGATGAAATACAATATTTTATGAAATCCCCCATGTTGTTTTTCTCCCAATTCCGGAATCGAGCCGGCCTATTTTCCAAATGCCGGACAAATCGCACGATGACTGACGGTCAGCAAAAACATCGTAAGCATGTTTTAACAAAGCCCTGTTTCATTGGCACATGTATATAACTTCTTCATGTACCCGAAAAAAGGGCAGTCAACACGCGAACCGGTGTTTCAGTAAATGGTTGTGGGGGTTGCGATTTCAATCGGGTATTGGGAAGAAAAAACACGATAACACTATAGTAAAAAGCGCGTTTCGTATTGCACAAAAATAAATTAAAAACAGCTGCAATTGCTGTTATGATCAGGTTATTTTTACACCGGATGGAATAGTTTTTCAGATCGGTTTCGCCGATGATAATCGAGAAAAGCGTTTTCCATATTCTGGAATTTTTCCTCTTTTTGTAAGGTGTTTTTCATGGTGTGGAAATGGAGTAACGGCCAGGCACACGAGTGGACTCGTGCGCCTGGAACACGAAGCGAACATTGAACTTTGAACATTGAACTTTGAACCTTCTCATTGTCTGAATCAGGATTCGCAGGATTTTAGGATTAAAGGATTTTTGATTTTGATTTTGATTCCATACATCATTGCACACGAAATGCCCGTTGACCGAAGGGCAATTCTTTGCGACTTGCCTTACCTGCATATGCGGCTTGGCGTGAAAAAACCGAGGCTATGCCCCCTCGATCCCCCCAAGGGGGGAGGTTAACCCCTCAATTCTACCTCGGCGCTTGCGTGAAAAAAACCGCGCAATCCTTCAATCCCCGAAATCAGCGATTCATACAAACAGGCTGGTGGTCGGTGAGAACGCCGCAGGTGCGAAAAACGGATACCGCCCGGCTTTTCTTCGCGGCCTCTGCGTGTTCTCCTCCGCGGCCTTTGCGTGAAACTTTTTTTTTGCACACCGAATACGCAATGTTCCCGAAAGAGCGCGGAGAGATTTCGTTTCACCATGAACCGCTTGAATTCTTTATACCATTTTCTTCTGTCGGCACTTCATTCAAAATCTAACGTTTACCACTCAACACCTGCCTATACCTTGGTTCATGGCACACGAACCGTTTCCATCTGAACTGTGATGGGTATGATTGAATGAATACAATGACGAATACATTATATACCGAGATCTTGCTAACTGTATAAAAGAGCGATAAACAAGCAGGGTTGGCTTTGCGCCTTTATTTTTCCTTGATTCGCGGCCTGGCGTGAAATACCGAATAAAGAGGAGGAAAAGAAAGTGGGCTGTGCCGGGCTCGAACCAGCGACCCTCACGTTGTCGACGTGATGCTCTGAACCAACTGAGCTAACAGCCCTGAGGGCGCACAAGATAGCAATTTGAACCCAAAATTCAAGACGGGTACAACAGGCATCAACCCTTAAAACAGCCTGATCCTAATCCGTTGGCAAATGAGCAGGGAAAATCGGGGCCGGGCTTACGAAATTTTTTCAGAGAAAATTCGTTTACGAATCTAGGACCCCGTTACGGCACTCCA
>CAZZJF010000218.1:0-3196 GCA_964654325.1 uncultured Ferruginibacter sp. | reverse complement strand
GTATTTCATTAGATAAAACAAAAGATCCCTGGCTCGAAGCTGTTCGGAAAGATAAACTGACCTGGTTGCAGCTGAGTGATTTGAAAGGATGGTCCAATGCTGTTGCACAGCAATTTGGCATTAACAGTATCCCGCAAAATTTTCTTATTGATCCCAATGGTATTGTCATCGACAAAAATCTTCGTGGCGCTGCCTTAGAAGACCGCTTGGCAGAGCTATTTGGCAAATAATGCCTGTTTTGTATAGACTATTGTTTTGAAAGCTGTCGTTTGTACAGCTGCACGGTATTTTCCATGCCATATATCAATGCGTCGCAAATTAGCGCATGACCAATCGACACTTCCAGCAATTCGGGAATGTTCTTCGAAAAATAACCCAGGTTTTGCAGATCCAAATCGTGTCCGGCATTCAGTCCCAATCTAAGTTGTTGGGCAATCGATACCGCTCTTACGTATGGTGAAATAGCTGTTTCTTTATGGCCATGTTCAAAACCACGGGCATACGATTCGGTGTATAGTTCGATGCGGTCAGTACCAGTTTCGGCGGCACCCTGTATCATCTCCGGAACAGGGTCTACAAAAATGGATACTCGGATGTTCTTCCGCTTAAAATCGGTTATGATCGATTGCAGGTAGTCACGATGTTCAATGGTGTTCCAGCCATGATTGCTGGTTTGTTGATTAGCGGCGTCGGGAACCAGGGTAACCTGTTCGGGCAGTACTGACAGTACCAGTTCCACAAATCGGGGTTCGGTGGGATTACCTTCGATATTCAACTCGGTTTTCACAATCGAACGTAAAGCACGCACGTCATCGTATCGGATATGGCGCTCATCCGGTCGTGGATGAACAGTGATGCCATCGGCCCCAAAACGTTGTATCTGTTCGGCCAATTTCAAGATGTTCGGATTATTGCCGCCACGAGCATTTCGGAGCGTTGCCAGTTTGTTGATATTGACTGAGAGGCGGGTCATGGCCATTTATTTGTTTTCAATCAGGTGTCGGATGGCCACGGAGGCACAAACAGCCCCAAAGGTAGCCGGTAAATAGGAAATGGTACCATAAAACGATCGTTTGAAGTTGCTGCCATCGGTCAGTTTCAGGCTGGATTTGACATGTTTCTCCGGCGAAAAAACAGCCGGGATGCCAGATCGAATACCCCGTTGCTTTAACTGTTTTCGGATCTGTTGTGCAAACGGACAATTATACGTTTTGGAAAGGTCGACCACTCGTAATTGGGTAGGATCGAGTTTGGCTCCGGCCCCCATGCTGCTCACCATTGGAATTTGTTGCTGATAGGCTAGTTCCAAAAAAGTAACCTTGGGTGTTATGCTGTCGATTGCGTCGATGATGAAATCCGGTGCTTCCTCCAGAATCGCCGAAACCATGTCCGGATGAATGAATGATTTGATTGCGGTAATCGATAATTCCGGGTTGATTTGTAGCAGACGCTCAGACATGATATCGGCCTTTGATACACCGTGATTGGTCGCCAGCGCAGGCAATTGTCTGTTTCGGTTGGTTGGGTCAACCGTATCGCCGTCAATGATCGTCATTTTACCAACACCGCCTCTAGCTATGAATTCAGCTGCGAACGATCCTACGCCGCCCATGCCTACGACCAGTACATGTTTTTTTGTCAACGAGCGAACGGCGTCTTCGCCAATCAGCAGGCTGGTTCTGCTTAACCAGGAGATGTCCATATAGTTAATGGGGTTGTTTAAAAATAGCCGCCCAATTTTTTTGGGTGGCCTGAAGTATAGTATCGATGCCTGTATGCCGCAGGGCCGCCGCTTTTCGGTATACATTGGTGATAGACAAATCGGCGTCGTCCGTTTCCAGAAAAACCTGATTCAGCGGAATCTGTGCGAAAACAACTCCCATGCCGGGATTGAACAAGGCTTTTCCGAACGACACGTAATAGCCATGTTTCAACAATTCATCAGCCACTTCTTTTTTTTGATTAAATCCGTGAAAGACAACCGGCATCTGGTTTTGACAATCCTGCAGGTTACGTATGATTTCCCGATGGAAGCGAACATTATGAATGATCAAGGGTTTGGCCAGTCGGTTGGCGAGAAGGATTTGTTCGCAGAATACAGCGGTTTGTACGGCTGCGGGAATGTCGGTCAGTTTATCCATACCACACTCGCCAATAGCCACGATCTGTTTTGACGGAGCATAGACTTGTAATTCGTCGAGTTGTTTTTTCCAATGTGCCGTGTCAATATGCCAGGGATGTATACCAATGGAGTACTGCACGAATGGGATCGGAGGGCAGGGGGGCGTGCTGGTTTGCACGATAGCCAATTCCTGCTCTCCGGGATGTCGGTGGGTATGAATATTGATATAACGAGCGGCATCCATTTGCCCGAAATTAAAGAATGTACCGCCATTTTGGTGGATTGCACGCACGAAAAAAGCCCCCTGATTCGAGAGGGCTTTGACGGGGATCCGTTTGGTTAGGGTATTAATAACGGTACATGTCGGTTTTGAACGGACCATGCTTCGGAATACCGAGGTATTCTGATTGGTCATCAGTCAGCTCATCCAGTTCCACACCGATTTTGGCCAGGTGCAGACGGGCAACCTTTTCATCCAGGTGTTTCGGCAGTACATACACTTTGTTCTCGTATTTTTCGTGATTAGTCCACAATTCAATTTGAGCCAGTGTTTGGTTGGTGAACGAGTTGCTCATGACAAAACTGGGGTGTCCGGTGGCGCAACCCAGATTCACCAGGCGACCTTCAGCCAATACAATCACATCGTTTCCATCGATGGTATACAGATCGACTTGTGGCTTGATGGTGTTTTTGGTGTGACCGTACTCGTTATTCAGCCAGGCCATGTCGATTTCGATATCAAAGTGTCCGATATTACAAACGATGGCCTTGTCTTTCATCAAACGGAAGTGCTTTTCAGTAATCAGATCGCGGCAACCGCTTGCTGTAACGACAATGTCAGCTTCCTTTACGGCGTCGATCATTTTTTTGACTTCAAATCCGTCCATGGCAGCCTGCAGGGCACAGATTGGGTCAATTTCGGTAACGATTACACGCGCACCAGAACCGCGAAGACTTAATGCGGAACCTTTACCCACATCGCCATAACCACCGACAACAGCCACTTTGCCGGCCATCATAACATCGGTAGCGCGGCGAATCGCATCTACCAGAGATTCTTGACAACCATATTTG
>CAZZJF010000217.1:0-3234 GCA_964654325.1 uncultured Ferruginibacter sp. | reverse complement strand
CCGATTGAAGTAGAAGACCTCAGCAAACATAAAATGGATGCCGAATATTACCAGGTGAACGAAACCGCCTGCGCGATCGTAAACAAAGCCAAAGAAACCAATCGTCGGATTTGCGCCATCGGCACCACCACCATGCGCGCCATGGAAACATCGTACACAGCGCAAAAACTACTAAAGCCTTCGGAGGGCTGGACGAATCATTTCATCCATCCGCCGTATGAGTTCAACATCGCTGACTCATTGGTCACCAATTTCCATCTGCCCAAGACCAGTCTATTGATACTTGCATGCGCCTTTGCCGGGTATGATCTCACCATGGAGGCCTACAAAAAAGCCATCAAAGACAAATACCGTTTCTTCAGTTATGGAGATGCGATGCTGATTATTTAGTTCGAGGTTGATACGCGTACACAATTTGTTTCCGCGTGTTGGTACGCTAGCCAAATCTGGCAGCATTTCATTGTTTGTATGCTAACGAGATTGAATTATTTTTCAAAGTTCGGAGGATACCCGTGGTTAAAACATTGGTGCCATCGAAACACACCTCGCATTCCAACCTTCCGAACCTACAAAACGTTTTAACCTCCACAACTTCCCCAAGTTGGTAAAATAAAAAAAGGGCCATGATAGAAATCGCAGCCCGTATTAATCCAATATCCTATGAAAAACCGTCTATATAACGGAGGTCTCGTTCGGTTATTGTTTATCTGATTGATTTTTTTCAGTTTTTTTTTAAATGGAGGGTTCAGGGCCATGAAATGCCAAACCGTTGTCCCAACGTTGTTAACTCGGCCATAACCGATTCCGGCAGATGAATCCCTTCCTTTCGGCGAATGGCGGCCATGTCCCGTTCCGGATCACCCGGAATCAAGACCCGATCAGACTCAGCCGTGGTTTTGGCAGACCGGAACCGACGAATCCATTGATCCATCTGTTGTTTAAAATCGGAAGCCGGGCGAAACGCATCGATGCGCATGGCTCCGAAAAAATGGCCGATACCTTTACCCGGACAATTGTCGGGCATGGGAACATAAGCCGGAAAAGGCGGCACCCAAGGGCCAAAATTAGCCCCGCTAAGCACCCCCGAAAAAATATCCACGATCGATCCCAACATATAGCCTTTATGACTGCTGTGCTCACGATCACTGCCCAGAGGCAACAAGGCGCCTCCCGATTTCAACGCATGAGCGTCGGTGGTAGATTGACCCTGCGCATCTTGCACCCACCCAGCGGGCACCGGTTTATTCAGCCGTTGGTTGATTTCGAGTTTACCATTGGCGGCGGTAGTCGTGGCAAAGTCGGCCACAAACGGCGGTTCCTCGCCGGCCGGAATGGCTACGGCAATCGGATTCGTGCCGAGCAATCGCTCTGTCGAAAACGTGGGGGCTACCAGCGCCGAGGCATTGGTCATCGCCATACCAATCATATCCGATTCCAGCGCCATCATGGCATGAGAGCCGGCGATGCCAAAATGATTACTGTTTTGCACGGCAACCCATCCGGTACCAACCGCTGCCGCTTTCTGGATGGCCATTTGCATCGCATACGGAGCAACGACCAATCCCAACCCGCTGTCGCCATCAACTACCGCCGTTGAAGGAGTTTCATGGATGATTGAGATGGCCGGACTTGTATTGATACGCCCAACATCCCATAAACGCACGTACCCCATCAATCGGGCCAGTCCGTGGCTGTCTACACCCCGCAAATCAGCAATCAGCAATGATTGGGTGGCCGTTTGGGCATCGGCCTCCGAACAGCCCATGGCCTTGAACACCGATTGCGTAAAATGATACAAGTCTCTATATGACATGGTGGTATACATGCCACGAAGATAAGACCCGAAGCTGAGCGATGGTGTGTTGTGACAACGCAGGCATTTCATTACCTTTGCTCTCCCTAAAAAGAACCTATGGGAAGGATATTTGAAGTACGCAAAAGCGCCATGTTTGCCCGCTGGGACAAAATGGCCAAGAATTTCACCCGCATTGGAAAGGAGATCGCTATTGCTGTCAAACAAGGCGGTCCGGACCCTGACAATAACCCAGCCTTACGGCGTTGTTACATCAATGCCAAGGCATGCAACATGCCTAAGGACCGGGTGGAAGCCGCCATCAAACGAGCGATGGGAAAAGATCGCACCGATTATGACGAACTGGTATACGAAGGATACGCCCCGCATGGTGTAGCCGTGATGGTGGAAACCGCAACGGATAACCCAACCCGCACGGTGGCTAATGTACGCATGCATTTCAACAAAGGCGGCGGAACACTGGGCACCAGTGGCAGTGTAGCATTCAGTTTTAACCGCATGGGGGAATTCAAAATCAAAAACACCGGACAAAACTTGGAGGAACTTGAATTAGACCTAATTGATGTGGGCCTGGAAGAAATTGGTGAGAACAGCGAAGGGCAGATCATCATCCGCACTCCGTACACTGAATTCGGCAATATGAGTAAAGCTCTTGAAGACAAAGGGATCGAAGTGATTACAGCTGAACTAACCCGCATTCCGGCAAACACCGTTGAATTAAGCGAGGAGCAAGCCAATGATGTATTGAAATTGGTTGACAACCTCGAACAGGATGATGATGTGCAGAAAGTTTATCATAATCTGAAATAAAAAAGAGGGACTAAAACGTCCCTCTTTTTTTTGGAGATCAAATGCTCCTTATTTCTTGAAATGGATCTGGAATCCAATGTTCAATCCAATGCTGGATACTTTTGATTTGCTTTCGTTGCTGTAACCGATTGCTGTTTCCAAGGCAATGCTTGAATTCAGGAAGTAAGCTACACCGGCAGCCACATTCATTTCGGAAATGTTGTCACCGAAATTAGCACCTACATTACCATACAATTTAGCACTGCTGCCCAGGTTGGTGAAATAGTAGCGAACAGATGGACCAAAGGTAGTTACGGTTCCGGCACCGGCATCCGCAATGCTCACATTAGCACTAGCAGCCAAGTTATTAGCCAGGAAATAACCGATCCGTGGAGACAAATTCCATACCGTTGTGGAACTTCCACCACTTGGTTTTACCGAGTTGAATCCGGCACCACCACCTAACAGCCAGGTACCTTTACTTGTTTGAGAAAATCCGGTGAAAGAGGCAGCCACCAGTACTGCGATGAAAAGAAACTTTTTCATTGTTATGAATTTTGGGTTAGTAAATGAAAGGCTAAAATATTCATTATTTATCTAAAAAAGTCAATTTTCCCCAAAATATTCACATA
>CAZZJF010000216.1:0-3239 GCA_964654325.1 uncultured Ferruginibacter sp. | reverse complement strand
CACTGCAACCACCAGAAGCAGCAATCGTGTACGTTACGTTATATACACCAACTGAACTCAATGAAGGGTTGATGGCTCCATTGGAAGGATTGATGTTCAAGCCTGCACCAGCACTGAAAGTACCACCGGAAGTTCCGGTGATTGTCACATTTTGTGCGGTAAGAACAGAATTACAAAAACTCGACGAAGAATAGTTAATAGTTGCGTTCGGTGCAGGATTTACGGTCAGTGATTTGGAGCTACTTACAGCCGAACAAGAGCCGCCTGTTGTGGTAAGTGTCAAGGTCACTGTTCCACTGAAGTTCAACGGTGGTGTATACGTGGCATTGAGTGTCGTTGCATTGGGAGAAAAGGTTCCGCCGATACCGCCATCCGTCCAAATGCCCCCTGTTGCAGATCCTCCAACTGATCCTCCGAGCCCTGTAGTCGAACCATTCGCACAAATCGAGGTGAGAGCAGCGCCTGCGTTAACCGTTGGACCATTTATCACGCTGATGGATCCGGATGCGGTAGCAGATGTGCAACTACCTGTTGGCGTTATGACATAATTCGAATTCGCAACCGAAGCTGGAGTACCGGAAATGGTGACTGTTCCACTTGCATAAGAAGCAGTTACTCCGGCAGGCAGGCCTGTTACAGAAGCGCCTGTAGCGCCAGCAACATTGTAAACAATATTGGTAATACTATTTCCGATACAAACTGATTGGCTATTGGTATTAACAGCCGATGAAAGCGTATTGGAACAAGTCCATGAAATGATTACTTGTCCATTGGCACCATTACCGCCATTTCGATCCGTGTTATTTCCAGCTCTGCCACCGGCACCACCACCACCAATTCCTGTTGCCGCAGCTCCATTTCCGGAATTCGTTGAGCCGTTGGCTCCGGCGCCTCCACCTACGACGGCAACACCTCCAGTAACACCACTGGCAGGATTACCATTTGAACCTGTACCGGCACTGCCACCACCTCCGCCACCGGAAGCGCCCGAAGCAGCACCTGTGCCACCGGCACCTCCATAGTATGAGAACGGTGCGGTAAACCCGACATTGCCTGAGTTGATTGCAGCAGCCCCATTAGCGGTTGTACTGTTGTTGCTTGCCAGACTCCCCCCATTTCCACCTTTAGCCAAAATGGTTGCCGCAGTAGCAAACCAAGAGTCTCCGCCAGCTTGTCCAACTCCTGTTGAACCGGTGCCACCAGCACCAACCGTTACCGTGTACGTATTGCCCGGAATAACAACAAAACCAACACGCTTTACATACGCTCCACCTGCACCACCACCACCGGCAGCCGGATTCCCCGTAGCGCCACCACCTGATCCACCGCCTCCCCAACACTCTACTGTGATTGTGTTGATGCCATGTGGAACAGTAAAAGTGAATGAACCAGGGGTAGAGAAGGTTTGTGATTGAGAAAAAGTATCGCTTGAGAGAATGAGGAAAAATAAAATACAAATGACATTATATGTCAATGAAGGTAAAAGGTCAGGAATTGTTAAGCGTTTTTCCACGTTCAGAAAAGTCTATTCGTTCAGGTAGGTTACAGAAACAGTGGAATTTCAGAGAAGGGTGGATCAAACTGCTCCCATTAGTGAAAATAGTGTAATGGTAAGCACTACAAAATTAACACGTGGGATTCACTTTCACAAGGGATTACTCGATTAATTCCTCATTATTTTCCGAATTTAAAGGCATTCCTAAATATTTCTATATCATTGATTATCAATCCAATAAAATATGTGGTCATGGGTAGCGATGCTTGATTACTAATATGAATCATTTGACTGAATTCGTAAATACTGAACGAACTACTTTGGATAAAAGGTCCACATTGATTGGAAATTTGGATCATCCCCTTTCCAATCAACCGGGTTTTGTTGATGATTCGCATCGCATTGTTGGAAACTGGATTGGGCGAAATCACAAACGCTTCATGAACCGCTATCTCAAGTCCTTTTACCCAGGTTATGTGGCAAAAACCAATCATCGATTTTATTCACTTTTAAACGATAAAAACAGGCGTTTGGGCCGCCCTGGTGTCGATATCGTTGAATGTTCTTTTAAAACGTGACAAAGGAAACAACCTTTCCACTTTTTCTTTTTCAAAAGAACGACCATTGATACTTCGCTCAACGTCGATGTTTTCACTTCATTGAAATGATTAATTACGGCAATTTATTGAACGGATTTCTCAAAGGCACGATGGGAATTAAAGGATCTCAATTGAACACGCAAAATGGATAACGCACAATGTAAAAACGGTCAGATGTCTATAAATTCGGATCTGCGGCTACCGAAAACTCATACAAAAAAGAAGTAGGCATTGATATTGGTAAGGACAAGTTCGGAAATCGGTCAACCAATACCGCTTCTTATGAATATTTAGTCATTTTTTTTGGAAGAAAATCAAATCGATATTGCTGACGTCTTAATTGAGCAAGATTTGACTGGGTTGTATCCGCGGCATCGAACAATCGCTAGCATTAATGGGTCAACCGTTGACCTTGTTTCAGTATGCTCCTATTTTCAGTTGTGCTGTTGCCGATCTTGAATATAACATGTGAATCTAAACCAATGCTATAAACTGTATCAAATAGAGTGCCCTAGCCATCCAACAAAACAAATCGGCAGGAGTTATGACACAAAGACTTGATCGCAGCTTGGGCATACTGCCTGTGTAATCACCTACCGTAATCTCACGACTGGCAGATGATGAATCGATAGATTCGCAGGACTCGGTAAAAATGATCTGACCGGGATTGCCTATCGCCCGAACAAAAAATGATTGTCCGGAAGGATTGATCTTGCTGTTACCAGCAAAAAAGGCATCTGTCGATGCCTTTGGGGGTTGGATTAAAAACGAACCGAATATAGATTTCTGTAATTATTGCACATTGACTGTTTTAATCAACTCGTTTCCTTCTGGTGTGAGTATCCGTAGTCGGTAGATACCGGCTGAAACAGATACCGGCAGTCGAATGGCTTCGATGGAGAGACCTGCTGGCGCATCCACAGCATTCAATGGAATTGCTACGCCATTCATGCTGTACATAGTTAACAAATAACGTCCTCCATAGCGCGAGTCGATTGACAAATTCATTTTGCGGAACTGAACCGGATTTGGATAAACCACTACATCAAACTCTCCGCGAGCCGCTGCATTGATTTTCAGGATAGTGCTATACTGCACCTCACCATTGCGACCAATCGCTTTGATACGATAATAGTTATCGCCTT
>CAZZJF010000215.1:0-3242 GCA_964654325.1 uncultured Ferruginibacter sp. | reverse complement strand
TTTGTCCGATGATGTTTTGAAAAGACACAATGCAAGATAAGTGCTTCCGGCACCAAAATAAAAAAAGGGCAGGTCCCTAATTCCTGCCCCTTACATACACATGAATCTACCTTACTATTTTATAATGCGTTCTGTTTGTTCGTGGTTAGTTCCGATCAGTCGGATGACATACATGCCGGATGCCTGACCGAGCCATTGGATCTGATTGAGGCCGGTATTTCCTCGTCCGGCGAAAACGGTACGACCGTTCATATCCATGACGAGATAGCGGAATGATTCAGCGGCACGAATCTGGATGTGTGATTGAACCAGGGTTCCAACCGTGAAAGCCTTTTCCGCCACGGCGGTACCCCGAAGGGCAATCACATTGGAATAGACTACCTGATCAATCACCGAAGTTGCTTTGATCCGGTAATAGCGGGTGTTGGGGTCTTGGGGGGTGTAGTGTAGGTTACGCGCAACGGCCGATGTTTGTTGAAGCAAGCGGAAATCAATGCCATTTAATGAATATTCAATCTCCAGTGAACGCAGGGGCTCATCGGCTACTACGTTCCAGTTCAACTGATGTTTATCCTGTGATACCGCACCGCTCAATGTTACGTTTTGAATCGGAAGGGCACTGCGGAAGCCGGTAAGTGTGAAAGAGCCGATGCTGCCATAGTCACTGATGTTGGCATTGCCTGTCCCTTCCAGTACAAAATAATACGTGCCAGCTTTGAGTGTGGTATCAATAGAGATTCCCATGGCGTTTTGCGGATCATAGGTGCGCAACAGAACTTGTTGTTCATTGTACAGCTGAATCCGGATATCCAGGTTGGAGCCATTACTACCGGTGCCCAATCCATACGGCGTAGCCAGCAGGTTGAAGCCGCTTAACTGTGGCAGCACAAAGCGGAACACGTCCTTATCGTTGGTGGTTGTGATGATACCATCGATGCTGAATGATGTTCCCGAAGGTGTGTGTGCATTGCTATTCATCAGGTCACTGTAGTCATCGGTCCTATAGCCGAATCCATTGACGGAAGTGAGGATGCTGAGATTATCTTGTGTATTGGCACAACCATAAGGTGTGGCGCCATTGTGCCAGCCGGTCATGTTACGGCTGTAGCTGTTGCCCATGATAGGCGCCCAGCTGGTCTCACCGGATCCGATACCCGAATGGTATGTTTCGGATAACGTACAGCTATTGTCGTAACGGGACTGATGAGAGAGGCCAAGGGTATGTCCACTCTCATGACTGATACATTCGCCGATGAATTTAGTATTGTTGGGTCCCAGGCGGTCGGAGAATACAAAGGCCGGCGTGTCATCGCCCCAGGTAAACGATCCGATATAAGCAATGCCACCCACATTTGCACGCCATCCGCTGGTTGGTGTAACGATAATGCGTATGCGCTGCGTAATCGGTGCAGCAAGAAACTTCACTGAATCAGTGGTGATGTTCACCTGGAATGGTCGATAATCTTCTGAAACACGGTTGAAAATTTCGGTGATTTGGGCATCGTTGAGGGCGGGAGCGGCACAATAGATCGGGTTGCCGCTGTTCCAGAGTGAGCTGGTGACGGTATGTCCGTCGAAATCAAGATAGATGGTCGCGGTTGCTGTAGGAAGACTGTTCAGGCGTGGACCTGCAAACACGGTTGTTGACACGAGTAACAGCAGCAACGTGCGGATGATAGTTTTCATGGATCAGGATTTTAGGGATAGGGTAGACCCTTTCGGGTGTGTTATTGGTAGGTCGCTTAGGTTGTATATATTTAGGGGTGACTGCAATCTTGCAGGATGGTTGATAATGCGGTTGCATCCATCGTATATTGAGCTTTCTCGTTTTTACGAATCTGATAGACGATGGATTGCTCGTTGTCGATCATCCGACCGCTGTATGAAAAGCTATTGTCGGGTTGAATGATGCGAGAAACCTGAAACAGGATATTTGATCCTTTAGCGGCTGAGCGGATCACGACAGTTTGTAGTTGTTTATATTTAACCTCGTTTGAAACGATGATTCCGTGGAAACTACCGTTGTCCAATGGGAGGGTAATTCGATCTCCGGTTTTAGAGGCCAGTGCTTTTTCAAAAGTAGCTACCGGAATGATGGTGTTGGATGATGCAGATTGTACATCCACTTTCTGCGCCCGGGAAAGTGAGGCATGACTCAAAAGGCACAGTGCGAAGACTGTTGTCAAAAAGGTTTTCATGGTATTGGGTTTGTTTTTAGGGTAACAAATTCCGCTTCTAAAAACGCACACCCGGAGTCTTTTAGTATACGAACTCCAGCCACCAACTCGATGGTGAACTATCTAAAAACGACATAAAAAACAGTAAATCAACGAGTTGAAAGAAATAGCCCTTTAAAAATTGCGTAGAAACACGTGCTTCGATTACGTAAGAAAGCGGCTCTTTAGATCGGGGGTAGGTATCATGCACGCCTCTTTTTTACCGTACCAGCGATATCGGTTACGGGCAATCAGGTTGTATACAAGATCCCGAAGGAAATAGGGAATAATAATCAGGAGGTAAAGGGCCTTGATGGTTCCACTCAATTGGCGGGCAATGCGCAAGGCGGCACCGGAATGGGTATATGCTTTGCTATTTTCAATCAGAATAACGGAGTCGGTTTTGGTTGGATCAAGCCCATATTGTTGACAAAGTGCTTCTCCGATCGGACTTTGCAATGCGGCAAACCGAAAGAGTGCCTTGGGGTCGCGTTTGATGATAAACTGAACGGAGTTGTTGCATAAATTACAAACACCGTCGAATAAAACGATTGGTCCGGTATGGGTAATGGGCGTGTTCATCAAGCAGACTGGTTTTGGTGGTTTGTCAGTCGTTCATATTGGGTGCCCTTCAACAGTTCAAGTGTATCAAGTGATTCATAATAATGCATGCCAGCCATGCCGGTTCCTGCAAATGCCGTGTTGGTTTCAGAGATCAGAAATCCGTTGTCGAGCAATAAAAACCCTCGCTGGTCGGGGCAGGCCGGATACCAAAGAAAATCAACGATGGTTCTACCTTGTACATATTTCCACTTGTTTTCAACATAGGTTACTTTATGCGATAGGTACTCGCTTATTCTCGGTTGATAACCAAAGAGGAACTTGGCTATTTTGTACGGCAGGCGATTGATTTTCTGATGATACCGTTTGGCAATGTCGTCAATGCTTTTGGCGCCGGGGTTTACATGGAAGATAGGGATATCGCTCAGGTCCTTAAAAATACTGTTGGCGTGTTTGTTTTTTTTG
>CAZZJF010000214.1:0-3403 GCA_964654325.1 uncultured Ferruginibacter sp. | reverse complement strand
AGTTGCTTAAAGAATTGGGTATGCCATTCAAAAACATGAAAAAATCTTAAAAAAAGAATATGGCTAAGAAATCAGTCACCGCCCGTCAGGCAAAAAGAGAGCGTATGGTTGCAAAGTTTGCAGCTAAACGTGCCGCACTGAAAGCAGAAGGCAATTACGCTGCCCTCGATTTGCTGCCAAAGAATTCCTCTACGGTTCGGTTGAAAAACCGCTGCCAGCTGACCGGTCGTCCAAAAGGATTCATGCGTCATTTTGGTGTCTGCCGGGTGATGTTCCGTGACATGGCATTGGCGGGAAAAATTCCAGGCGTACGCAAAGCCAGCTGGTAATCGCGGCTATTGCATTTAAAAAAATTATAAACGAACAAATACGATAAAATGGTTACAGATCCGATTGCAGACTATCTGACACGAATCCGCAACGCGCAAATGGCAAATCACCGAATCGTGGAGATTCCCGCCAGCAACTTGAAAAAGCGCATCACGGAGATTCTGTATGATAAAGGCTATATCCTCAAGTACAAATTCGAGGACGACAGCAAACAAGGTATCATCAAGATCGCGTTGAAATATGATGCCGCTACCAAACAGCCTGCCATCCGCAGCATGGAGCGTATCAGTCGCCCGGGATTGCGTACCTATGCCAAGCCCGAGGAGTTTCGTCGCGTAAAGAACGGTTTGGGTATTGCCATTATCTCGACTTCTAAAGGCGTGATGACCGACAAAGAAGCCAAGGCCCAGAACATTGGAGGTGAAGTGCTTTGCAGCATTTTCTAAAAAACAATAAACAAATTATGCCTTAAGCCATTCAGCAGGCTGACCGCATCAAAAACAACACATATGAGTCGTATAGGAAAAAAACCGGTAACCGTACCCAGTGGCGTCACGATTACCGTTGGTAAAGACAACCTGGTTACCGTAAAGGGACCCAAAGGTGAGCTGAAAGAATTAATCGACCGCGATATGACGATCGAGGTTAAGGATGGCGAACTGAATCTGGTTCGTCCAACCGATCAAATTCGTCACAAAGCCATGCACGGTTTATATCGTTCATTGATTGCCAACATGGTTAAAGGGGTAACGGAAGGATTTAAAAAAGAACTTGAACTGGTTGGTGTGGGTTATAAAGCCGCTAATCAGGGTAACATCCTCGATTTGTCATTGGGTTATTCTCACAACATCCTGTTTGAAATTCCAAAAGAATTGAAAGTGGCCACCGCCCAGGAAAAAGGTAAGAACCCGATTATCACCTTGGAGAGTGTAGATAAACAACTCCTCGGACAGGTATGTGCCAAAATTCGCAGCCTAAGAAAGCCTGAACCATACAAGGGTAAGGGTGTGAAATTCGTTGGTGAAGTCCTGAGAAGAAAAGCAGGTAAATCAGCCGGTAAATAATAAACGTATTCAATAACCTTCCGGCAGTATCGGAAGAAAATTATACAAACGATGAATAACAAAACGACAGCCAGACAAAAAATCAGATACCGCATTCGCAAAAAGGTGAGCGGCACGACGGCCAAGCCACGATTGTCTGTATTTCGCAGTAACACCGATATCTATGCGCAGCTGATCGATGACACCAAAGGCGTTACGCTGGCGGCTGCTTCATCTCGTGAAAAGGACATTCAGGCGCAAAAAGCCAATAAAACCGCCAAGAGCAAAATGGTGGGCGAGTCGATTGCCCGTAAAGCGGTGGAACTTGGATTGACATCGGTTGTATTCGACCGGAGCGGGTATGTTTACCATGGCCGTGTCAAAGCGGTTGCGGAAGGAGCCCGGGAAGGTGGTCTGCAGTTCTGATCCAATAACATTCAACAAACGCATTAAAGCAAATACATGTCGAACGTAACATTAAACAAAGTAAAGGCAGGAGATCTCGAACTCAAGGAGAAAGTCGTCGCCATCAACCGCGTTGTGAAAACAACCAAAGGTGGTCGTGCATTCAGTTTCTCCGCCCTGGTCGTTGTCGGTAATGAAAATGGTGTGGTAGGTCACGGTTTGGGAAAAGCCAAAGAGGTGCAGGAAGCCATTACCAAAGGCATCGAAGATGCAAAGAAGAACCTAATCAAAGTGCCGATCATGCACGGAACCATACCCCATGATCAGCTGACTAAAGAGGGTGCCGCCAAGGTGTTGATCAAGCCGGCTGCCCATGGTACCGGTGTTATCGCCGGAGGTAGCATGCGTGCGGTACTGGAATCGGCGGGAATAACCGACGTATTAGCTAAGAATCTGGGTTCAGCCAATCCGCACAACGTGGTGAAAGCAACCTTCAAAGCACTGGCTAGCCTGCGTGAACCGGTTTCCGTATCCAAGACAAGAAATATTTCGTTGAAGAAAGTGTTCAACGGATAATAAAGACCATCGTCTCAAAAAATCAGTTATGAAAAAGATCAAAATCACACAGATTAAAAGTGTTATTGACCGCTCCGAACGTCAAAAAAGAACCATGATCGCGTTAGGTCTGCGCAAAATGAACGCTTCTGTGGAAGTGGAGGCAACGCCTCAGATATTGGGTATGGTTACCAAAGTGAACCACCTGATTCGGGTTGAAGAAGTCAACTAAACCTGTTTAACAACAACGCTACAATTATTTCATTGCGAGGGATTGATTTCCCGTAAGTAAAAATCAAACAAATGAAACTGCACACACTCAAGCCTTCCAAAGGAGCAACACACAAAGAAAAAAGATTAGGTCGTGGTGAGGCCAGCGGTAAAGGGGGCACGTCTACCAAAGGTAACAAAGGTGGACAAAGCCGCGCTGGTTACAAAAGCAAGAAAGCACACGAAGGTGGACAAATGCCGATCCAGCGCCGGATTCCAAAGCGCGGATTCACCAATATTCATCGTATTGAACACAAAGTCATCAACGTGGGCATGATCGATCATTACGCTGAGAAATATGGCATTACTGAATTTTCATTGTCTAATCTGTACATCAACGGCCTGATTGGCCAAACGGATTCCGTGAAGATTCTTGGAAACGGAGAAATTAAAGGCAGTTATACATTCAAGGTGAATGCTATAAGCGCAAAAGCCAAAGCAGCCATTGAAGCAGCTGGCGGCTCTGTGGAAATAGTCAAATAATTTGCCGATATTTGATGACCTATTCCTGTCAAGCTAAAACTGTCTTACGCACGTGAAGAAACTTTTTACCAATCTCAAAAATATCTGGAGCATCGAGGAGCTCAGGGATAAGATAACATTTACCATTTTACTCCTCTTTGTATACCGCCTCGGTTCATTCATCGTATTGCCGGGTATTGATCCCAACAAACTCAGCAACCTGTCTGAAAGTGCAAGTGGTGGTGTGCTGGGCCTGTTGGATGCCTTTGTGGGCGGAGCCTTTTCCAAAGCCTCCATCTTTGCCTTGGGTATCATGCCTTACATCTCTGCTTCTATTT
>CAZZJF010000213.1:0-3409 GCA_964654325.1 uncultured Ferruginibacter sp. | reverse complement strand
GCCCCAACTGCGCTTGGAAAAAAAATCGTTGCTTCGAAAAATTCTGGAACTGAAAATCACGGTGAATATCAACCAGTTTGCCTGTGTTTGTTTCAACGAGAAATATCCGGCTGAGTAGTCAATCGATTGGCTTTTCTTTCGTGACGACACAATAAGGGTAGCATAGATTCGTTTTAGATTCAACATTTTCTATCGTAACAAGTTCGTATTTTCATCATCATCGTAATTTTACGCCCAAGCACGAATTTTCACTCGATTTCATTGCTTGAATACTAATTGGTACTTTTCGTACGTTTTAGGTATATCCTATAACGAACCCGTCAAAGGGTCAAACTAGTTAGTCCAATGAAACAAAGCGCTATTTTTTTATTGTTGTTGTTTTTTGCTGCTGTCTTTCAGGCGGGCTATTCTCAGTCAATTCATTCACATTCAGCTACATATAATGCCAATGGTCAGCCGCTCTGGGATGAGGTTGAACCATCGGTGAATGGCTTTTCCAGGGTATTGAAGGGCGAAAAATTCAGCTTTATTGACCAGTCCGGCAAGCCAATTACGGACCCGGTTTATGATGGTGCCCGTAATTTTTCTAAAAATCGTGCGGCCGTCGCCATCGGTGAAAAATGGGGGTTTCTGAATGAAAAAGGAACTTTGGCTATTGGCTGCTTTTATGATATTGCATTTGATTTTTATTCAGATAAAACAGTATTAAGAAAAGATAATCAATGGTTTGTAGTTAATAATGAAGGCAGGATTTTAGTGACATTGCCTATTGAAGTTTGCCTGGAGGTTACGCCGGGCTTTTTGCGTTATACGCGTGCCGGTGAGACCGGTACCATGGACTTTACAGGTAAGGTACTGTCACGCAAATTGTTGGAAGAAGCAAAAACCACTCCGGTAATGGCGAGGTCGGGGACCCCATCCAACAATGCGGCGGTCATTTGTCCGCCAAATCTTGATTTTGAAAATGGAAATTTTACCAATTGGCAATGTTATACCGGTACAGCTGATACTATTGGAAATGTAAATGTGATTAATGTTGTGCCGTCTAATCCGGTCAATAACCGCCATCGGATTATTACCAGGGCTAATCCATCAGCCATTGACTTTTTTGGCCTATTTCCAACCAATCCGCCGGATGGCAGTAACCGTTGTGTGCGTTTAGGAAATACCAATATTGGTGCTCAGGCTGAACGAATTCGCTATACCATTCGGGTGCCTCAGTCAGATAGTAACTTTACCATCAAATACGATTACGCGGTCGTATTTCAGGATCCGGGACACACCTCTTGGTCTCAGCCTCGTTTTGTAACCCGCATTTTTGACTCGGCAGCTAATACCTATGTTGATTGTGCTTCTTTTGAATATATTTCCACGTCCAGTTTACCTGGCTTTGCCCAATCGACGGTTGATCCATCGGTCATTTACAAACCCTGGTCAACGGTATTTATCAGTCTGCGTGCATTTGCAGGCCGAACCATGTATCTCGAGTTTACCAATGCCGATTGTACCAGGCGAGGACACTGGGGCTATGCCTACGTGGATGTCCAAAGTAACTGTGGACAATCCCTCGAATATACCTACGACTGTAATTTTCCAAATATCACCACGTTGGACGCCCCGCCGGGTTTTCAAACATATAACTGGTGGAACGAAAACTACACAAACATCCTGGCTACCGGCCAGAACGTAGTCCTGAATCCGGGGCCAACGGTCAACTCAACTATCCATCTGGAAATGATTCCATACAATACGTTTGGTTGTAGCGATACCATTTCGGTTGAGCTGGAAGGTGGTTTTACGCCCGCATTTACGGTATCGGATAATAATGTGTATTGCGCCCCACGCACAATCTCATTCTATAATACCAATTTGCCATCAACGAGCGTGCAATGGAATTTTGGTGACGGAACAACCGGAGTAGGAGATACCGTTTCCCATACATTTTCTTTACCGGGAACGTATTATGTAACCATGACCGTTAGCTTGCCGAGTGGTTGTACAGGTTCTGTGACTGATACCATCGTCATCTTGTCGCCAACAGGTACGTTGTCATATACAGGTGGCCAATTTTGTTCGCCGAGAACTGTTGATTTTACTGCCAGTGCACCCGGTGCAAGCGGCTATGTTTGGCAATTCGGGGATGGAACGTCTTTGACAACGACCACCGGAACTGCATCACATACCTATACCACACAGGGTATATTTGTGCCGACCGTATCGGTGGTGTATGGTGGAGGCTGTACGCTGCTATTAAGCGGGTCCGACACAATTCGCATTGAAAATATGCAAGCCGGATTTTCGGTCAATGCCGTTCAAGCCTGTGGATTAAATACGGTGCAGGTTACTTCAAGTGCCTCGGCTGCATTCGGAATAGTAACGACACAATGGAATATGGGCGATGGAACTACTTATAATGGCAGTTTTGTTTCACACAGTTATGCCTCATCCGGTACCTACACCATTCAGCAAATAATTATTGGTCGTTTCGGTTGTCGGGATACGGCAACACAACCCATTTCGGTTCAGGTATTGAGTCCCGTTGTCCTCAGTGTACAAGGGCCTGACACGATTTGTGCCGGCGCAACGGCCAGTTTAGTCGCCACAGCTGTCTCCGCTGGTTCAACGATCACCTCAATAAACTGGCAAGCATCGAATGGTTCATCAGCATCCGGTACGGCGGCGGCATTTACGTTTGTCAATGCCGGAAACTACACCATTCAACTGATCGCTATCAATAGTCATGGATGTGCCGACACGGTTGTTCATACACTGGTAGTTCTGCCTTTGCCGTCATTCACCGTGCCTTCTTCACAAACGGTTTGTGCCGGATCCAATATTGCGACGATCCATTTTGGCAATAATCCCGCAACAACCTATACATGGGTCAATGACAACACCAGTATTGGATTGGCGGCATCGGGTACAGGAAGTACTCCGTCTTTTGAAGCAACCAATTCATCCACAACGGAACAAACAGCGAACATCACCGTAACGGCTACTGCTGCCGGTTGTACAATTACGGCTAATGCGTTTCAAATCCATGTAAGGCCAATACCGCAACTGAATCAGCCTGCCGATCAGATAGTTTGTAATCGAACCAATACTGTACCGGTAATATTCAGTAGTTCGGTAAGAAACCCAACATCATCAACATTTAATTGGACGAATACAAATCCATCGATTGGTATCCCTGCTACAGGAACTGGGAATATTGGTTCATTCTTGGCGTTGAATAATGGCAATGCACCCATTACAGCTGTTATTGAAGTAATAGCCAGCAGCAACGGCTGTTCCAGTCAGCCAATCCGGTTTAACTATACAGTTAACCCCACGCCGGTGATGTCGGATCCTGCAGACCAATCGGTTTGTAGCGGAGCGACAGTAGGGGCGATCAACTTCAACAGCAACT
>CAZZJF010000212.1:0-3416 GCA_964654325.1 uncultured Ferruginibacter sp. | reverse complement strand
TTGTATGACGGCGGTCAATACCTCACCAGGTATACGGTGTTTATTCCGGTCGATGGTAGATGAAAACAGAAACTGATCATACATGCCCACACAGAGTAAATCATCCAGGTTCATCACAATAGCATCTTGCGCAATACCTTCCCAAACAGAGAGGTCGCCGGTTTCTTTCCAGTACAAATACGCCAGAATAGATTTCGTTCCGGCTCCATCGGCATGGGCCGTGGACACATAATCCGGATGACCGGTTAAAAAATCGGGATATAGTTTACAGAACGCATTGGGGAATAGTCCCGCAGACAGGCCGGCCGTGGCACGATGCACCTCTTCTTTCTGGGCTGAGACCCCGCGTTGCTCATAACGACTCATAAAACAAAATTCAAAACAAAACTACCGCCCTGGGTTGAAAGTCGGGTGAAAATTATGCGTTAGTTTTGCACGTGAGCGAATGAACATATACACACGCATTGAAGATATCCCCCCGTTACATCATCCGGTCATAACCACCGGTTCGTTCGATGGGGTACATCTGGGACACCAGCAAATACTGGCCGCCATGTGCGAACAAGCCCAAAAAATCCATGGCACTACTGTACTGATCACCTTCGATCCCCATCCCCGGAAACTCCTAAACGCAACCGCGGAACCTATTTTTTTACTGAGCAGTTTCCCGGAAAAAATCAAACTGCTGGAAAATGCAGGCATTGATCATCTTGTCGTTCTACCGTTTACCAACGAACTCGCCAACATGTCCGCCACTGCATACGTCGAAGATTTTCTGATCGCCGTTTTCAAGCCCCACACCCTGTTTGCCGGATACGACCATCAATTTGGCAAAAACAGAACCGGCGACATGCAGCTGCTGAAATCCTATGCGGAGGCCGGCCATTTTGCTGTCATTGAAATTTCGAAACAAATTTGTGACAACCTGGCGATCAGCAGCAGCGCCATTCGAAAAGCCATTACCAATGGAGACATGGAGCAAGCCAATAGCTTACTGGGATATCGATATAGTCTAACCGGAACGGTCATCAAAGGCGACGGTATCGGTCATACAATCGGGTTTCCAACGGCCAATATCAGTCCGCAGCAAGCCGACAAACACATACCCGGCGATGGGGTTTACGCCGTGATGGTTCACCTTGAAAACGAACAATCCCAACAGGGCGTCATGAATATTGGTTACCGACCTACCCTTTCCGGATCAGACCGTCGTCTTGAGGTTCATCTGCTTGGCTTTCAACAATCGATTTACGGATTGGAACTAACGGTTGAGTTTCATCATAAATTACGGAACGAACAAACCTTCAGCGATTTGAATGCCCTGACAATGCAAATCAGGCAAGACTGTGAAAAAGCAACCTTATTGTTATCGAAACCGAATGCGTAACGGCATCAGCAAAGCAGAATCTTCAGCATCAGTTCCCGGGTTAGCATGCCATCATCCATACCGGCATCGTCTACCCCCATCCCTTTCATGTTATATTGCTGCAACAACAAAATGATTTGCTGAATACCGGTAAAACCATATTGTCGCATCATGGTTTTGGCTGCTTGAATGGCAGCGGGGTTCCGGTTATAAGCCGTTGAAACGGCCTGATCATGGACAGTCCCGGCACCGGCCAGCATGTACAACTTACTGAAAAAGCTGTAGAGTGTAGCCGTCAGGTATGGCATAGGTGCCGCTTTCGGATTGGCTTCATAATAGCGAACTACTTTCAAAACCGCAGCGGTATTTCGGTTTGCCAGCGCGGCCTGGAGTTCAAAAATATTGTACTCTTTACTGATCCCGATGAACGACTCTATATCATCTTCCGTGACCGTTTGCCGGTCTTTCAGATTGATTTTCAGTTTTTCCAGTTCATTGACAATCCTTGTCAGATCATTCCCAATATGATCAGCCAGCAAGGCAATCGCTTGGGGACCGATTGACAGACCGACTGACTGAGAATACTGCTCAATCCAATCCGGAACCTGATTATCGTAAATGCCTTTGGATTCAAATGCAATCCCCTGTTTTTGTATTGTCTTGTAAAGTTTAATTCGCTTATCGATCGACTTGCCCTTGTAGGCTACCAACAAAACGGTGGAAGGCGATGGATGCTCAAAGTACGATTCCAGTTTTTCGAAACCATTCATCATTTGCGCCTCCCGAAGCACCACCAGTTGACGTTCCGCGAACATCGGATATCGCATACAGGTATTCACCAGGGTGGCCCAATCGGTATCTTTTCCGTATAGAACCGTTACATTGAATGCCCTATCCTGTTCAGGCACAATCTGTTCTAACCCATAATTGACCAGTAAATCAATATAGTAATCCTCCTCACCATGAAGCACATACAAGGGCTTGAAAGTTCCTTTTTCCCAACTATTCAGTATGTCAGTTACCTCTTTATGCATGTAGTTAACGTTGGCAAATTAGAGAAAAAACAGATCAGTCTCATACGAATCAATGATTTGTTTATTTATCTTTAATCCGAAAAAATAGATCACACGATTTAACTTTCCATCAAATTATTTCCCATGGGCTCCATCCGCGAAAAAAAAACCACACCTACGCAACCATCCCAAAACAAGGCATTGAAAAATATTGCTTTGGCTGCTTTGGTCCTTCTATTAATTGGCACTTGGACATACATGTTGTGGGACAAGAATAAAACCGAAGAAAAAACAGTTGAGCGCGAAAAAATCATCCTTACGACCAATCAACAAAAAGATAAACTCATCACTGACCTAAATGAACTTAACAAAACGTATGAAGCCTTGAAAATGACAGGCTTTACGAAAGACAGCATCATAGTGGCACAGGACAAAGAGCTCGAGAAAAAGCGAAAAGAGATTTTGGCAAAAAAAGCACAAATCGAGTCGATACTCAGTAAACAAGATGCCACGGAAGACGAACTGAAAGAAGCCAAAGCCCTGATCGCATCGTTACAATTGGATATCCAAACGTACCAAACTGAAATGGCAAAACTTAAATTAGAAAACAAAGATCTTCTGGAAAAAAACAAAATTATCACTGAAGAACGCGATCAGGTACAAAACGATCTTAAAAACACACAAGTCATTGTCGAGGAGCAACAGAAACAACTCGAAATCGCATCCACCCTACAGGCCTCCGGATTTCAGATTGCCGGACTACTTGAAAAGAATGGCGGCAAAACGAAGGAATCCACCAATGCAAAACGAGTGGATTTACTTCATATCAGTTTTTTAATTCAAGAAAACAAAGTAACCCCTACCGGCCAAAAGGAATTATACATCGTTATTATTGACCCGCAAGGAAAGCCGATTGTCGGATCAGACGGCGGGTCAGCCACTATGCACGATGGTTCCCGGATTGATTACAGCCTACGAATGGATATCAACTACATTCAAAATCAAAGTCAGACCATCAGTTTCGACTGGCGATCGCC
>CAZZJF010000211.1:0-3446 GCA_964654325.1 uncultured Ferruginibacter sp. | reverse complement strand
CCTACAAATACAAACACAAATCAAACGAAACGATTACAGTTACTGGCTTATCGGAAGTAGATTTCAACAGTAACCTCGCCGTTTGGGGCGGAACATTCAGTCGTTCCGGTGCGACATTATCGGAAGCATATGCCATTTTGAAAGCAGATGAGGACTCTATTCGAAACTACTTGGTTGCTAAGGGCGTCAACGAGGAAAATATTGAGTTTCTCGCTGTTACGAACATGAAAGAGTATGACAGATCCTACAATGCTGACGGACAAGAAACATCTGCTACATTCAAGGGATATTCCCTTACAGGTAATGTACGAGTCACATCCGGCAATATTATTCTGATCGAAAAACTATCTCGAGAAGTGACCGAATTACTTCAAAAGGGCATCGAATTCAATTCTGAATCCCCCTCCTACTACTACACTCAATTAAATGACCTCAAAATTGATCTCTTAGCCAAGGCGAGTGCAGATGCGCGCAAACGAGCCGAAACAATAGCTAAGAATAGTGGAGGCTCATTGGGCGACCTGAAAAATGCTACTATGGGCGTTTTTCAAATCACAGGAAAAAACAGCAACGAAGATTATAGCTATGGCGGCGTTTTCAACACGAGCAGTATGACCAAAACAGCTTCCGTAACCCTGAAAGTCAATTACCAGATCAAGTAGCATGATATGCTATCGCGATGCGAGCCGCCAGGGCTGCATTATTTTTTATGAGGCTGATATTTGCTTTCAGGCTTTCTCCTTCGGTATGATCCGCAATAAATTTCAATAAGAACGGCGTAATTGCTTTGCCGGAAACGTGAGCGGTATTGGCTGCTCGCAAGGCTTCCTGAATAACGCCTTCCATTTGCGAGGCCGGGATGTCATATGCTGCTGGCAATGGACAAGCAATCAACACCGA
Source organism: uncultured Ferruginibacter sp. (assembly GCA_964654325.1). Lineage (GTDB taxonomy): Bacteria > Bacteroidota > Bacteroidia > Chitinophagales > Chitinophagaceae > Ferruginibacter. The sequence goes on along the minus strand of CAZZJF010000211.1, from coordinate 2,546 downwards.
ACCTTCTAAACCGGCCCGCCACTTTGCATGCAGCATAGAGGCAATCTCGGTTTCGTCATCTAAGCGAAAAGGACTTTTAAACCCACTGGTTGATGAGTAAAAACTGGGGAACTGATCACTACCCACTGTAACTACAGGCACCCCCAGTGTTTCCAGAAACTCGAGTGTTCTGCCAATATCCAAAATGGATTTCACGCCCGCTGAAACAACAGCCACATTGGTTTTAGCCATTTCCATCAAGTCGTTGGAAATATCCATGCTCGATTCGGCACCACGGTGAACGCCACCGATACCGCCGGTAGCAAAAAGCGCAATGCCCGCCATGGAAGCAATACGCATCGTTGCCGACACGGTGGTAGATCCTGTTTTACCCTGTGACAATACCAATGCCATATCCCGAATACTCACTTTTTGTACATCCCCTTGTGAGCCAAGACGATTGATATCCTCTGTTTGTAAACCCACATGCATCTTTCCATCGAATAATGCAATCGTTGCCGGAATGGCCCCAGCTTCTCGCACGGTCTTTTCCACATCTAACGCCGTTTCCACATTTTGAGGATAGGGCATTCCATGTGAAATGATTGTTGACTCCAGCGCAACAATTGGTTTTTTTTCATGCAACGCTTCTTGCACCTCTTCGGCAATGACTAACATAGTGATGATTTAAGAAGAAAAATAGTGGTGTTTCCGTTTATCCAGCGTATTGGCATCGACCCATTCACAAACGGCACCTTGTTGTTGTAGAACCTCTAACGCCAGCGTGTGTGCAAACTGTATCGACGTTAAATCGTTTTGACCGGATAAGGTTGCATGTAACCAGGCTGAAAGCATCGCATCGCCGGCACCGGTTGAGTCAACCACCCGGATGGTATGAGATGGAACGGACATTGAGGCGGTTGCCGTTTTCATAACAGATCCCTGCTCACCTTGACTGATCCAGACACGTTCTACCCGTGATAGATTCATTCCCATTACAGCAGCCTGTTGCTCAATTACGCTCCACTCATCCTGATTGGGTGTAATCATGAAGATCGTTCCGGATTGGATGGCTGCAATTTTTTTAGCTTTTGGAACAGATACAGGCTCAATCACAAGTCGAACCTGTTTTGCTGCTGCATACTCAGCCAATAAGGTTAAGGCATCGACCGACAAATTACAATCGGCAATAATCCACTCGGGTTTAGCTCGCTGACTGAGAATATCGGCTAAACGGCTTCTATTCAATGTCAATTCAATGGTATCGGTACAGACGGCTGCATGCAGTTGTCCATCCGGCTGGAGAAATGATGCGTAGCGGCCGGTTGGTTGTTCCAGGGTAATAGAGGCCGCGGTAGAGACCCCTTCATTGGTAAATATTTGTTTTAACCAGACGGCATCGGCATCCTCGCCAAAGACGGTTATTAGTTCAGGTTGATGCCCCAGCAAACCAAGATGACGGGCTATGTTGGTAATCACCCCTCCGGGCTTACGTACAAGAGTAGACGGATTGGACGTTCCCAGAATCAACGACTCACTGGAAAAATACAATTCATCTACCAACACAGACCCGATACATAAAATGTTGCTCGCCATGACGCAAAGATAGAGATCAGGCGATTGGGTAAAACAAAAACCCCGGAGATTATCCGGGGTCTTGTATGGCTTCGTTGAAAACGTTGTTGTTTAATGGACGTCTTAGGATAAGGAAGCCGATGATCTTTTCATGGGATGGATGGATTTGGATAAGGTTTTCATAAGGATTAAAAACGAACCGTGCCGTAGCACAGGTATTAAACCGATAAATGGATCGATTTAGTATATCCGGATACATGCTTTTATTAAAATTGCGTATTTATGCGCAGGAACTACGTATCCGTACACGTAGTTCTACGAACTTTTTATATAAACGGATCGGCAAAGGCAACGAATGGTCAGAAAAAAGAAAAAGCCCCGTTTCCGGGGCTCAGTCGTATGGCTTCTTGTTTTAATCGTGTTAATTTCGGTTCTTAGGACTTGGAAGCCATTGGTCTTTTCAGTTGGATTGGATTTGGATAATTGTTTTCATAGGTTTTTAAACCGGCCTTTATGGATATGGATAATAAAGCCTGCTTACTCAATAGACGAAAAAACAGCGATCTTATTTTGTGTAGGATGTCTTGTTCCGCTAAATTCAGCAAAACCTGTATGGAATTCATACGCATAATTACGTAGTGGCCGTAAAAAAATCAGGTCCCGTGAGCGGGACCTGTGGCTTCCGTGTTGGCATACAGGACGATGAAGCCTAGTGGTATTCAGTGTACGGTTTTTACAATGGATGATTGGATACAGGAGCGATTTCTATACACTGAAACTATGCAAAAAGAACAAGGAGCTGTTTTCCACCTTACGCTATAAAATAAAATTGGGTAAAACCTAAACGTTTCGCTACGTAATTACACGTATGAGGAGTATGCCGGATGCTGAATGCCAATATGAACGTTAGTGCCAATCGCTGGTAATTGAAGGCCGGATGGATGCATCCCTTTGATCAGCATATCCTGAATACGAACCGTAAATAAATAATA
>CAZZJF010000210.1:0-3455 GCA_964654325.1 uncultured Ferruginibacter sp. | reverse complement strand
CCCCTGCAGATCGAAGTCGTTTTTGGAGAATATGAATCCTTTGTACCGGATACAACCTACTGCGGCGCATTGGTCCAATATCCGGATGCTGAAGGTGCCATCAAAGACTACCGATCATTTATTACGATGGCCCATCAACAAGATGTCAGAATCGTGATGTGCACCGACCTTCTTGCGCTGTGTTTACTTACGCCACCCGGTGAACTCGGCGCTGATATAGCCGTGGGCAGTGCCCAGCGATTCGGCGTACCCCTGGGCTTCGGTGGGCCACACGCCGCTTTCTTTGCTACCCGAGACGAATACAAACGCAGTATCCCTGGCCGTATCATTGGTGTGAGTGTAGATGCCAACGGCAACCGTTGTTTGCGTATGGCCTTACAGACCCGCGAGCAACACATCCGACGCGAAAAAGCAACCAGCAATATTTGCACGGCACAAGCATTGCTTGCCAATATGGCGGCCATGTATGCCGTTTATCACGGACCAGCCGGATTGAAAGCAATCGCTACCCGTATTTCCAGCTACACTAAACAACTCGCCAATACACTCAAACAAAGTGGATTCAATGTTCGACATGATGCCTTTTTTGACACAATACAAGTGTCTATAACGGACATGGATACCCTAAAACAAAAAAGCGAAGCCGCCGGGATTAATCTGGGATATGACGGCTCCTATGTCTCCATTGCGATTGATGAGACAACCCTGCCATCTGACTTCATCTCACTCTTACAACTTTTCGTCACTGACCATACAGTTACAGAAGCACTTCTGTTGAATGAAGAAACAACTGCTATCCCAACGACACTGCAACGAACCTCCCCCTATTTGGCGCATCCTGTTTTCAATGAGCATCACAGTGAGACCCAAATGATGCGGTACATCAAATCACTGGAGAATAAAGACCTTAGCCTGAATACCTCCATGATATCCCTTGGCAGCTGTACCATGAAGCTGAATGCGGCTACCCAACTGATTCCGGTCAGCTGGCCGGCCTTCAACAGCATTCATCCATTTGCACCTATGAATCAATGGAAGGGCTATCAACAGATCATCCATGAGCTGGAAAATTGGTTGAGTGAGATCACCGGTTTCACCGCCACGTCGCTACAGCCAAACAGTGGTGCACAAGGTGAATATGCCGGACTGCTCACCATTCGGGCTTATCATGCGCATCATCTGCAAACCCAGCGTAATATCATATTAATACCAATTTCCGCCCATGGAACCAACCCTGCATCGGCTGTTATGGCCGGCTTTAAAGTCGTGGTAACCAAATGCGATGAAATGGGCAACATCGATGTTGACGATTTACGCGCACAGGCTGAAAAGCATCGTGATCAGCTGGCCGGCTTGATGATTACTTATCCAAGCACCCACGGAGTATTTGAAGAAACCGTTCAGGAGATCTGCGCGATCATCCATGATAACGGCGGTCTGGTATACATGGACGGCGCCAACATGAATGCACAAGTTGGTTTGACTAGTCCGGGAAAAATCGGTGCGGATGTATGTCACCTGAACCTGCATAAAACATTTGCCATACCACATGGAGGCGGAGGCCCGGGCATGGGCCCAATTTGTGTAAACGACAAACTGAAACCTTTCCTACCCGGACATTATTCGCTCCCAAGTACCGAAACAGCTATATTACCCGTAAGTGCAGCGCCCTATGGCAGTGCCAGCATCTTACTCATCAGTTATGCGTACATCAAAATGCTGGGAAGCACCGGTTTACGACTCAGTACAGAAATGGCCATCCTGAATGCAAACTACATGAAAGGCCGCTTGGAGCAGGAATACAAAATACTATACTCTGGCAAGAACGGAACCTGTGCACATGAGTTCATCGTTGATCTTCGACCGTTCAAACAAACGGCCGGTATTGAAGCGGAAGATGTTGCGAAACGCCTGATGGACTATAACTTCCATGCACCGACCATGAGTTTTCCGGTTCCGGGCACCATCATGATAGAACCAACCGAAAGTGAGGATAAAAAAGAGATGGACCGGTTCTGTGATGCGTTGCTCAGCATCCGTGAGGAGATACGAGCCATTGAGTTGGGACTGATCGATCGAGCCGACAACCCACTAAAAAATGCACCGCACACTCAAGCCGCTATTGTGGATGAGCATTGGTCGCATCCCTACAGCCGGGAGAAAGCTGTGTTCCCCATGGACTATGTCAAATTAAACAAATGCTGGCCAACCGTTGGCCGTGTTAATAATACACACGGAGACCGTAACCTTGTCTGTACTTGCGAGCCGGTTAGCGCCTATGCCTGATATTCCCTACCTTCACGTATAAATTGATCAATCATGAAAAAAATACTGGCTATTTTACTGACTATCACAGCCAACTTCGCCATCGCTCAAAAAAATCCAATTTACTTGTCTACTACTGAGAGTATCATGAGTAAAAACCAGGCAATCATTGAAACAGAAATGAATGTAGGAATGCCCATGACGGTTAAAAATGACATGTACAGTGTCTACCTGATTGATGTACTGGAAGAAAAAGGGGATTTTTATAAAATTGGCTACACACTGAAACAAATGAAGGTTAGCGTCGAGTCGCCTCAGGGAAACATGAGCTATGATTCAGATAATCCGGCCGATGCAGAAAACGAAATTGGCAAATCGATGGGCGATCGCATGAAAATCAATGAAACCAAGGAATACATGCTTAATCGGTTTACCGGAGAAATCAAGCCGGTGATACCAGCACCGGAAACAAAAGAAGAAAATGCCAGCATGGCCAAAATCATGGGTGGCGGCCAAACCATCGATCCGATCCAACAAACCTTTATTGTGCTACCAACCACACAACTTAACGGCAGCTGGAACAATGAATCAACCGAAGACGGTCTAACAATGACCAAAACGTACACAATTAAATCGTTTGAAAATAATCTTTATAAAATTGAATTAAAATCAAAAATCAGTGGCAGCACCAACACTGAACTACAGGGCATGAGCGCCAGTGTGACCATGAATTCTGAAACAACCTCCCTGTTGACTGTCACACGAAAAGGGGTCATATTGAAGCGAGAAGACACCACCGTTGGCGATGCGGGTCGCGCGTCACCACCTCGACGCAAGAACGTGCGACGAACGACCGCGTGAGGAGATCAGATAGCGTCCGTGCGGCGCTGCGTGTACTTGCACGGACTCGGCACCGGGCCGACCTCGCTGAAGGGCAGAGAACTCCAGCGGCGGCTCGGGCCGCTCGGCGTCGAGGTGGACCAGCCCGATCTGCGACGCCCATCGCCGACGCGACTGCGACTCGATGCGATGATCGAGTCGGCCCTCTCCGCTACGCCGGCGGGCGTGGATCTGCTGGTGGGCGCGAGTCTCGGAGGCTGGCTCGCGCTGCACGTGGCGAGGGTGCGTGCAGCGCGCGCGCTGCTCCTGCTCGCTCCAGCGGTGTCGGTGCATCGACTGGATGTGGAGCG
>CAZZJF010000209.1:0-3514 GCA_964654325.1 uncultured Ferruginibacter sp. | reverse complement strand
GCCAAGATTCAAAAGAGTACGGACTTTGAGTATAAGCTGAAAAAAGCGGATGAGTTTTTTGAAAAAAAGAAATACCGGTTTGCGCAACAGCTTTATGAAGAGCTGTTTCCAGTCTTCAAAGGCACTCAGAAATTTGAAGAGTTGTATTATCGGTATGCCTATTGTTTCTATTATCAGCGAATGTATCGGGATGCGGAACAGTTATTCCAAGGCTACCTTGAGGTCTTTCCGAACAGCGTACACGCGGAAGAGATTGATTACATGCGGGCATATTCGTATTACAAGATATCACCGCGATTAGAACTGGAGCAAGTCAGTACATTGCGCGCGATGTCAATGATGCAATCGTTCATCAATACCCATCCATCTTCAAAACGGGTTGCTGATGCGACGGCCATCATGGATGAACTTCGTTTGAAGTTGGAAAAAAAAGAATTCAGGAGTGCGGAACTCTATTACAGAATGGGCGAGTACCGAGCCTCTTCAATTGCATTTGCGCAACTCTTGAATAACTACCCTGAATCACCATCCGGGGACATGTACAAGTTGATGGTGATCCGCTCTTGCTTTCGTTTTGCCAAAATGAGCATTTTCGAAAAACAAGAGGAGCGATTTGAAAAAGTGACAACAGAGTATCTCGACTTTTTGGATCGATATCCGGATAGTCCGCTACTTCAGGAAGCCGAAACATTAAGTAATCAAAGTAAACAACAAATAAAAAACCTAAAATATGAGCAAAATTCGTCGACACCTCAACCATAATATCAGCAGTTCGGTTGAGCCTCGTAAACTCAGCGACATGAGAGAACGCACTGGAAACTTGTACGAATCCATTGCGGTGGTTGCCAAGCGTGCCAATCAAATCAACATAACCATCAAGGAAGAATTGCACAGTAAGCTGGAGGAATTCGCCAGTCATACCGACAGTTTGGAAGAAATTCATGAGAACAAGGAACAAATCGAGATTTCCAGAGCCTATGAGCGCATGCCAAACCCTGCTTTGCTGGCAACGACAGAATTTTTGGAAGACAAAGTTTATTTCCGTCGGAACGATACCAATCTGTTTAGTTAAAACAGGTTTAACCATTGATTTGCAAGATGTTTTCTTAATTTTACCCCCGTTCATCGGGGGTTTTTCATATGGCACTCAACGGAAAAAAAATACTTATTGGCATTACGGGTAGCATAGCTGCATATAAAATACCGACTCTGGTTCGCTTACTTGTTAAGGAAGGCGCTGACGTTCGGATTGTCATGACACCGGCAGCTACCGCTTTTGTTGCACCCTTAGCGTTAAGCACGGTGTCTAAGAATGAAGTACACCATTTACTGGCGGATCAGGATACCTGGGCCAATCATGTTGAGCTTGGTCGATGGGCCGATCTGTTTGTTCTGGCGCCTTTAACCTGCAATACCTTATCCAAAATGGCGCATGGCCTTTGTGACAATATGTTGATGGCCGTTTATTTATCGTCAACGGCACCCGTTGTGGTAGCACCTGCCATGGATGAAGACATGTGGAAACATCCATCTACACAACAAAACATCCTGCGTATTCAATCGTTTGGTCATCAGGTTATTTCCGTTGAAACAGGAGAGCTTGCCAGTGGCTTGTTTGGACCGGGACGAATGGCCGAGCCGGAAACGATAGTTCATTGCATTCAGCTTTTTTTTTCATCCCGGCATCGGCTCGCCGGTAAAGAGGTATTAATAACGGCCGGACCAACGTACGAAAATATCGATCCGGTTCGGTTTATTGGAAACTACTCGACCGGAAAGATGGGCTATGCCTTAGCGGCCGTTTGCACCCAAATGGGGGCGCAGGTTACCTTGGTAAGCGGACCAACCACTATCGAAGTACCCTCCGTTAAGCAGTTGATAAAAGTAGCCACGGCTGCAGAAATGTATGAAACCTGCACGGCGTTGTTTCCGTCAACCGACCTTGCTATTCTCACAGCGGCAGTTGCTGATTATAGACCGGATACCATAGCTGAACAAAAAATAAAAAAGCAAGCGGGTGAATGGGTGGTTAAGCTTGTACCCAATCCGGATATACTCAATCAACTGGGCAAACTGAAAAAAGAGAATCAGTGTTTGGTTGGCTTTGCACTCGAAACGGAAAATGAATCAGCGAATGCACAAAAAAAACGACGGGCAAAAAATGCCGATTTTATCGTCATGAATTCATTGCGCGATGCGGGAGCCGGTTTTGGCAGCGACTCCAACAAAATAACTATTTTTGATAAATCCGGTGAGGTGCTATCCAGTCCGCTTTTAACCAAGCACGCGATTGCCTCGTTGATAATCGATACTATAATCAATAAATTCTATGCGCAGTAAAACGCTCTTGCTGCTTTTTGTTCTCGGGTGGACGTTGTCTGTTCATGCACAGGAGCTGCGTGCTCGGGTGACCGTTGTGCCGACCCGCGTATCCAATAATGTGAACAGAAACGTGTTCACCAATATGCAAACAGCGCTGAACAACTTTTTGAATAACCGAAAATGGACCAACCTGACTTATGCGCCCAATGAGCGAATCGAGTGTAATTTTTTACTTAACGTGGAGTCCACAGAGGAAATTAACGTATGGGCGGGATCGCTGACAATTCAGTCCGCCCGCCCAGTCTACAATAGTTCCTATCTTTCCCCCATCATCAATTTCAAAGACGATAAAATCGCATTCAAATACCAAGAATTTCAGCAGCTTGAATTCAATGAAAACAGGGTTACGGGCAACGATGCGCTTTCCTCCAACCTTACTGCTGTTTTTGCTTACTATGCCTATTTGATCATTGGTTTTGATGCATTGTCTTTTTCGCCGAATGGCGGGGAGGTTTATTTTCAGAAAGCACAAAACATCATCAACAACGCACCGGATGGACGGCTGATATCCGGTTGGAAACCCTTTGACGGGAACAGGAACAGGTATTGGTTGGCTGAAAATGTATTGAATACGCGGTATGCGGCCATCCTGGACGTGTATTATAATTATTATCGTAATTGCCTGGACAAGATGTACGAGAATGAAAATCTGTCCAGATCCGAACTGCTCAATGTGATCAATCAAATGGAGGCCTTCAATACAGACAATCCAAACACCATGATCAATCAGTTTTTCTTTCAGGGCAAAGGACAAGAAATTGTAAAAATTCTTTCAAAAGCACCGCAAGCAGAAAAGGTTCGTGCCGCTGATATTCTATCTAGGATCGATGTGACCAACGCTGCCAAATACAACGAATTAAACAAATGAGGATCCTAGCCGGCTTGCTATGGTTGTTGTGTTTGATCGGCTCTTGTAAGTCCGAAGAGCAATCTGTGCCTGCCACTGTTATTGCACCTCCAACAATGCAAAAAATCATGGAGGATTATATTCGAGCAGATGTGTTCGCATCCGAATTTTTAAAAAAGGACTCCACCGTTTCTGATACACTGGAAAGCATGCTGATGCAGGAAGCCCTCTTTAAAAAACATGGAATTACCCGTGAACAGTTTTATCAGTCGTATGTTTACTATT
>CAZZJF010000208.1:0-3519 GCA_964654325.1 uncultured Ferruginibacter sp. | reverse complement strand
ACTGCTTATACAATTATTACCATTGTTTCGGTCGTTGGCATTGTGTATGCCAGTTGTGTCGCCATGGTACAAGATAATCTTCGTAAGCTGGTTGCATACTCCTCGATTGCGCATATTGGATTAATGAGTGCCGCTATTTTCGCCGGTAAGGCCGCTGGTATCCAAGGGGCCCTCCTGCAACTGTTCAGCCATGGGGTCAATATTGTGGCCATGTGGATGGTTGTTGACCTGATTGAACAAAAAACAGGTACCCGTAAAATTTCTGAACTCAGCGGTCTGGCCAACACGGCTCCTTCATTGACTGTGTTTGCTTTGGTTATTTGTTTGGCCAATATTGGCCTGCCGCTAACCAATGCATTCCCCGGTGAATTTCTGATGTTCAGTGGCTTGTTTCAATTCAATCACTGGTTGGCGGCACTGGCTGGCTTGGGTATTATTCTGTCTGCCGTCTATACATTGAATATGTTTCGGATCGTTTTTTACGGTGGATCGAACAGTTTGACCAATGCCGTCTCTGATATTACCGGCACACAAAAAATCATGCTGGGATTTATCACGATACTTATTCTGGTTCCAGGCGTCTATCCGCAACCGTTTATAGATCTAACCAATGATTTCCTTAAAACCATTGCCCAAACCATATAACAAACTCATCAAAAGAATATCCAATCATGAACAGTATTTTTGCCGGCGCTTTATGGGGAATTATAATGATGTTTTGCGGCGCCTTTGTATCAAACCGACGAGTTCCCGGATATCTGGCACTGATCGGTAATGCCATCATGCTTGGACTGACCATTTTGGAATATCGGTCCGGTAAACCCTTATTTAATCTGCCGGTTTTCGATATGGTCCGGTTCGATCAGTTCAACCTGACTTTTCTGATTATTATTTTGATATGTACCTTGCTCTTTTTTCTTTTGAACGCCCGCGAAATTGGTCAGGTAGGGAAGCACACGGCGGAATATTATTCGTTGATTTTTTTCATACTCAGTGGCATTGGACTGATTGCCGGTTTTAATACCCTTTTGATGCTGTTTTTAGGTATTGAGATCGTTTCAATCCCATTGTACATCCTCACCGGCAGTGATAAAGAAAGTTTGAAAAGCAACGAAGCCGCCCTTAAATACTTTTTGATGGGTGCATTTTCAACCGGTATTTTACTCATGGGCATCACGATGGTCTATGGTGGGAATTTGGCCGGATCATTTCACATCGATAAGATCCTAATCGGTTCCGGAGAGTTGCCGGTTTTCATAGCCATCGGATTGGTTTTCATGCTGGTTGCAATGTCCTTTAAGGTGTCAGCGGCTCCATTTCATTTCTGGACGCCAGACGTTTACGACGGAGCGCCAACGGTGTTTACTGGGTTCATGAGTACCATTGTGAAGGCGGCCGGGTTTTTTGCGTTTATTCGGCTCTTTGAACATGCATTTGGTAATCTTCATTCGGAATGGCAAACCTTGGTTATCGTGTTAATTGTATCCACCTTGCTGATTGGAAATATTACTGCGGTTTTCCAACAAAGTGTAAAACGGATGTTGGCCTATTCAAGCATTGCACAAGCCGGATTCATGCTGTTTGCGGTATTTGCGTTGAATGAACAGGCAAAAGATGCCATCTTGGTCTATTCGGCGGCATACAGCATTGCCACACTCGGTGTCTTCAGTGTGCTCAGTAAAATGAAGGACTATACCATTGATGGGTTCAATGGATTAGGTAAACAGCAACCTATGCTGGGATTTGCCGTTGTTGTTTTTCTATTATCACTAACCGGCATTCCACTGACAGCCGGGTTTCAGGCAAAATTCATGATGCTGATGGCTGCAATGCAAAATGGCCAAGCTAACTGGTTAATTGTATTGGCCGTTTTGTTCGCAGCAGTCAGTGCATACTATTATTTCCGGGTCATACAGGCCATTTATTTCAAAGAGCCCTCCGACGAATCGGTCACATTGCCCGGTTCACTGTCCAAAGGATATACCGGGTTGCTCCTTTTACTCATAGCGCTTATTATTGTCATCGGAATTTATCCGGAGATCATTATTGGCTGGGCGCATCGAAAGGTTTAATGCGGATAATCCTGCCCGCAATCATTTGGGTGCAGACACCTCAATCCGATTATCTTTGGATCCGAAACCTCCTACATGCACTTTTTTGACCTGCTCAGTCTGTCGTGGAAAAATATCCGAATGAATAAACTTCGGACGTCCATCACGGTAATCATCATCGCCTTAGGTATTTTTGCCTTGATCCTCATCATTACGGCCATTCAGGCAGCCAGCAATAGTTTGACGGACAGCTTCTCTACGATGGGATCGAATGCATTCAGTATTCGGTACAAAGAGCGGAACATGGGTTTCAGCAGTCGAAGCCGATCGAAGGCAGCACATACCACCAAAAAGGAGGCGCTTAGCCGAAATTCAACATTAGGTATTCCCATTCAATGGGAAGAGGCCAAGTTATTTTCCGAACGGTATAGGTTTCCCGGCGCGTTGGTTGGCATTGCTCTTCGTGGGCCGGTGGGCATTGTCGTCAATACGCCATTTCGTAAAACCAATCCGGAGGTCAACGTGTTTGGCGGTGACGAGGCGTATATTCAATTAAATGGATACCAATTGGCCGCCGGGCGTAATTTCAGCTCCACCGAAGTACAGGCTGGTCATCCTGTTTGTATTCTGGGGGCCGGTGTTGTCAAGAAACTGTTCGGCAATCAATCAATGGCTGCCATTGACAAAACTGTTCGCATTGACCACATACCATTTCGGGTTATCGGCGTGCTGGAGGAAAAAAATGCCAGTGCGTTTTTTAACACCAGCAAAATTGTAATCATTTCCCATGTAGCCACCCGAAATCATTTCAAAACCGAGGGCGGCAGCTACAATCTGGCGGTCAAAGTCGATCATTTACGCAATATGGATCTGGCCATGGGGGAGGCTACTGCAGTTTTTCGCACTGTTCGAAAACTGTCGGTCAAAGACGCCGATAACTTCTATATAGATAAAAGCGATAGCATCGCTGCCACACTGCTCAACAACCTGGGCTTTTTGGAAGTTGGAACAATTGGTATCGCTTTCATCACGTTGATTGGAGCCGCCATTGGTTTGATGAATATCATGCTCGTGGCCGTCAATGAACGAACCAAAGAAATAGGTCTTTCAAAAGCCTTGGGCGCCCGTTCTACGACCATCCGCATCTTATTTTTGATTGAATCGGTTTTGATTAGTTTGATGGGGGCCGTGCTGGGTATTGTATCAGGCGTTTTATTGGGTAATGTGGTCGCGCTGTTATTAAATACCGGACTGGTCATTCCCTGGGGTTGGGTAACCGCTGGAATTTTTGTCTGTTTTGCCGTAGGGTTGGCAGCTGGCTTGTTTCCGGCTATTAAGGCAGCTCGGTTAGATCCTATTGTGGCCCTTCGGTATGAATAAAGACCGTTGTTTAATAGAAACTGTAGAATTTCCCCAAAATTTCCACTTTTTTGAGTGGTTGATAAAAAAATAATATCACTGATTGTCC
>CAZZJF010000207.1:0-3575 GCA_964654325.1 uncultured Ferruginibacter sp. | reverse complement strand
CAAAATCACAAAAGCGTAGGTTAGGGAGAGGGTGACGACCTGTTTCTTACCCTCAAGAACAAAAAAACCAAGCAAGGGAAGTATTTGCAGGGCGTGAACAGACAAAAATAGCGGAACCCGTAAGTCGCCGGCTTGTGTACTCCAATGAAAGAAAAAAAGCCCCTGCTCTATTTCATCCGAACCAATCGTGTGTCGGTCGAGCAGGAACATGGTGCCTCCAATGATACCGGTAAACAGGAATAAGATCAGTCCACAACGAATCGACCAGGTAAAACTCTGACTAATGGGCATTTTTCGTTGTCTGAAATAAGCTATCGTGTACAACAAACAGCCAAACCATACAATCACAGAAGCGACTACTAGCAGCATTTTGACCAACCCATTGAACGGCGACATGAGGTCATCGTTGAAATGAGACTCGGTTCCTCGCAGTGCCTGGATGAATATGAAGGCATACACAACCAATGAAAAAAAACCGATTAAAAAAACAGACAAGCTCTTAAGCGCTGATTTATTCAAATGCCCAGTATACGATGCCAACGTCCAATGCATCATAAAAAAGCTTACTGCATATCGCGTAGGTTTAGCCCATCCGTTGACGCCGTCAATCAGCGTATGATTGGAAATCCAAAAACCAAGTGATGCAAAAAAGGCAACTAAAAAGATCGAACCGGTGATCATCAAAAACCAACTCCTCGAGAATAATGTCTGTATAAATAAACGCATACTGGTTATTCGAAATGCGAAAGTACCGATTAAGCCTTTACATAAATTACCAAATTTAATGATGTGACCATATTGAAGATAACTGTGTCGATTAGGGGCAGAATGTTTGATGTAGCATCAGCGGCATCCCCTTTTTTTGACCAGACAGTCCGCATGACCGATGTTGGCTCCTTTTTGCCACTCGACACAAGCCGCCCGTCGGTTACCCAAATTGCTAAAAATCAAGCCCTTTTGGAAATATACGGACCCGCAGTCGCAGGTTGCTGGCTGGGCTACCAAGCCTATCGGATGATTTTCTTTACAATGTTGTAATGACCGATCGTAATCCTCCAAGGCGTTTGTTACTTTTCCTATTTGTTGGTATACGCCTGCTCGTTGTCGATACGCGTAACTATTGGCCGAATCCACACTAATCAAGAAGGAATATTGATCTAGCGCCGATTGGACACTGCCATGTTGCATGAAAATAGTCGCCCGATTGTCAAAAATGCTATAATTACGTATCGCTTGCGACAAGTATGCCGAATCCTGAATAAGGTAATTACTGATTGTCAAGTATTCGGAAAAATTCTTTTTCTCAAACTCAAAGTCTGACCATGCCAAGAGAACCTTCCAAGAATTAGAATGTAGCTCTGCAAGTTTTCGAAAAACAGTTCTTACGGATCGGTCGTCATTCAACGATTCATACACTTTACCAAGCAAATACTGGAATCCGCAATGCGCCTGGGCATATGAACCCATGTTATTCAGCCGGTATAACACGTCGTTGGCCGATAACTCACTGTGATAGAAGCCTTGTGACAAGCTGTTCAATTGTGTTTCAAGATCGAAAGATCGTGCAACTGTTTCTGTAATTAATCCACGCCCCTCGTTGGTAAGGTAGATGATATGGTTATTATGATAGACGATAAACCCCTTGTCATTCTCAACGACCGACATATCGTGATACATGTCATAATTAAGACAAAGATCACATCGCAAGTGTTTTTGGGAAATCGACAAAAAAGCCGGTTCAATCCGTAGTATCTTTCGCTGATGTATATCAAATAAATGATACTGAATCCCATTGGAGATTACAGCCATTGAGTCGTTGTTGAAAATGCCAGCAAGCTGATAACCCGACAAAACCAGATTGCCTTGTCGGTCTATGATCGACCAATGCGCATCGGTCACCTGATCTCTTTGCAATGTAGGTGGCATGATCAGTGCTGATGTGATGGAATGCCCGCAAAAATCCAATACCTCATCATATCGGAAAGGAATAACCGGAACACCTGCTGTATTTAAAAAACCAATTTTACCGCGTTTTACCGCTCTGATTAGTGATGAATCCATTTGCACCGCGTACCGTTTAACAGTTGATTGATCGGTAATAAGATGCCAATAGGTGTCACTGTTCACTGAATCCTCTAGCAAGCTGGCGCAAAACGAATACTGACCCATGTCGTCGTTGTCGCCGATTGTACAACAACCAAGTTCTTCATCAGATAATAGAGGCGAATAAAATTGGTCATATTGGGCCGTTATTTCTAATCGACCGCTGATATCCAGCAGTCCAAAAAGTCTGTTTTTTTGAAAGACGAGTTTGCCATAAAAAAACGGATTGTAGGAAAGGCCTTCGTACTGAAACGGAATTCGAACCCGTCCTTGCAGATCAATCAATCCGAAACGTCCCCCTTTTTGAACAATAATCAGTGAATCATGAACCACCGTCATGGCATCTGCCCGGGTAAACAACGGCCTCATCCCAGATTGGTCGAATAATCCAACCTGATTACTGCCCGGAAGCGATCCGATTAGGATATGATCATTCCAATATTGTATCGAAGCAAAACGCGGTGATACCACCCAATGTCCATCGATGTCCATTATACCCAACGCGTTCGATTGGCCAGCGATGACTCCCCGCCTCCATGCTTCATGCACTTGTGAAAACCCAATCGATCGTGGCACTCCGCCGGCATCGTAAAGCCGGTAATTTGCTCCTTGACTTGCAACAAATCCCCAATTGTTAACCGTCCGAATTTCCTCATAGACCGTATCCAAAATGACTACATTCTGATCCGACAGCAGGCCGTATGTATTTGCACGCATTCCTTTGACCAGAAAAACAGAATTATTCAAGAGGCTCATTTCCGTATACAGGTGATTGATCAGGCGTTTGCCCGATCGATCGACATACCCGAACTTTCCTCCTTTTTTGAGCAAATACCCGCTATCAACCACCACACATTCCTCATACTCCATCGGGATTACGGTTTTGCCCATACTGTTTACAATACCAACCAATCCGTTTTTTTGTACACCCATTCGGTTGTCACTCAGAAGAAAAATACGATTGTAGGTGATGTCAGTCACCCATTGTGCCGTTCGTGTATTATACAGCCGATACAACCCTTCTTTGACCATGAAAGGGAGTACAATATCCTGAAATTGCCTTAACCGCTCGTTTGCAAGATCCACTTGTTTTGCATTGGGATAACGAACAATAAAGGCCTTATATGCCTCCGGATTTCCGGCCTGATCGATAATCGACCACTGGATATCAACCAGTTTTGATTCTGCAGCCGACCGATATACACATTGACCGCATTCAAGTAGAAATGCCTGTATGGTCGATGTATCGGAAGCCATTGACAGGTCTTTCCAGGCAGCATCCAACACGTATTTTTTTGCCAACGCCGTTTCAGGTGCGTTTGGATATGAGTGAATGAAGGAACGATACTGAACCAGATCAGCACTGCGTACTACTTTGTCATACTCTTTCCGATAGAGCTCCTTTATAGCAATGGCCGCGTATGCAGATGCTGGTTTTCGCTCAATAAATAATTTGAGTGCTTGTATATCCT
>CAZZJF010000206.1:0-3594 GCA_964654325.1 uncultured Ferruginibacter sp. | reverse complement strand
TCGCTGATTTCACAACAAGCATTACCGGTCATGTAGCCACATTCAGCAATGAATCTGTAACGTATACCAGTCATTCGCCGACCTATCAATGGTATTTTGGTGATGGCGACAGCTCCATGCTGCAAGAGCCTGTACACACCTACGAAACTCCGGGAACGTATGTGGTCCGATTGATAGTATCAACTTGTTCTATGCAGGATACGATGCAAAAAACAATACTTGTTGCTCCGACTTCTATTGATGCGCAACCCACATTCAGCTTTTTCCCGAATCCGACCAGCGATTATGTAGAGGTAAGGGTTCAATCGAACAATAACATTGCGTTTCCTCAAGTACTCGAACTGAATATCATAAATACCCAAGGTCAATTAGTTCAAAAGGAGAAACATGTTCTGTCGACTCCCCCTTACAGCGTCCGAATAAATATTCGGCATCTTCCGGCGGGCCTTTATTATGTCAGTGTAGGTAACAAGGCTCACCCATTGATCATCGTTCGTTGATGACATTCAGTACTACTCATTACTCAAAATAATACCGATATATTTCAATGCCGAAAAACCAGGCTGATACGATTGTGCCGGCAGCTACGATGGCTGTAAAAAGCATTAGGCCGTAAGCATACTTTCTAAAATCTTGTTGAATCGCATCCAGTCTGATGTTCTCTTTTTCTTTTTTTGAAGCGCTTTCTGTATAACCACCGTTGTTGTGGAATATAAGTCCTTGTATGGAAATGGTCAACGGATCCAGGGTTTTCAGGTGTTCATCGATCAGTAAGGTATAATATAATATATTGATTTCCCATTCCTCCAACATAAACTGATCTTTCAGTTTCTTTGTGATATGATCTTTGATGGAAATCGTTGTTTCTTCGGGTGAAAAACGGAGTCCTTTATTCTGAACCACATAATCGTTGATCAATTGTTCAAGAATAAAATCCAGTTCTCTATTGTAATTCTTTTCCATAAATAGTACTATTCAATCAGCATTTCACGTAACACCAATTCTGAATCTGACAGGTCGCCTGTGATCCGAATGATTGGTAAGGGTGTTTTTTTAATCAAGGTTGGAATCGTGATGATATTTTCCTGAACGGCTTTCTCGGGCTGTTTGTAAATATCGATCACCTCTATTTCATATCGTCCCTCTAATCTTTTTTCAAACAATCGCTTGCTATTCTGAATAGCCCGTAGGCAAGCTATGCTGTTGCCACCTACATAAAGCTGAAACTGGTATATTTCACTTTTTTTATCATCCACTTTCTGATTGTTTTTCTCCACGGATATGCAATTCGGTTTTTGAATTAATGATTTACTTTATTCAGTATATTCATTGGATGGAAGGTTCGATTCGGTTTAGGAACGAAACGGATACCAGTCTTGTCGATCCAAACAAGCATTTCATTTTTTGAATGAGGCATTCCTCTGGATTTCATCTCAAACATGGTATTGATTCTCTCTCCTCTCATTTCTTTATCCTGTATCATAATCCAGGTGTCTACCATGGACGAAATTCCTTCATCACTTGGATTGTTTGCTATGGAGCCTACGGTGATTGCTGCCGAAAACATTACGGTAATCTGTTTGGTTTTCAAATAATCGATGAAGCGAGTAAGCATGCTCCTTACGTCGCTGTTGGTCCCCTCTGTCATCAAATTGGTGATAGGATCAAGTACAATCACATCAGGTTTCTTTTTTTCTATTATTTCTTTAATGGCCATGAAGTGGAGTTCCAGATTTTGCAATGTTGGTCTTGCATAATAGAAATGCAGGTGCTTTGTGTCAATATGCTCTTGAAGTGATAAGCTAATGGAATCCATGTTTCTCAATATCTGATTCGGTGTTTCTTCAAAAGCACAATACAAACAACATAATCCTTGATGACAGACATGATTGGCAAAAGAGGCCGTGATGCTGGTTTTGCCTGTGCCTGCCGTACCAGAAATGAGGATACTACTGCCTACAAAAAAGCCTTTGTTTTCCATCATTTCATCGAGTGTCGTAATACCGGATGAGATCCGTTTGCTGCTGGTTATCTGATCCATTCCCTCGCTGATGATCGGGAATATGGTCATACCATGTTCATCAATAATGAACGGATATTCATTATTGGCATGGCAGGAACCCCGGTATTTGATTATTCGAATCCTTCGTATGCCAATCTGATTGGATACCCGATTATTCAATTCAATGACGCAATCTGCTACATTCTCTTCGAGGCCAAGTCGGGTTAAAAAATTGTCGCCTGTTTCGGCCGTTATGATAGCGGTAACCCTTTTTTCCTTTAACCAATAGAACAATCGTTTGAATTCGGACCGTAATATTCGGGTGTCAAAATTTGAAAACAAGGTATCAAACGAATCCAACACTACTCGTTTGGCTTTCACGTGGTCGATGGCTAATCCAAGTCGCACAAACAACCCTTCAATACCATATTTACCTACTTCATGTATTTCGTTACTGATCACATTGAGATGCTCTATAAATATTTTCTTTTCATAGATAAGTGTTGAAAGATCATAACCTAAGCCGGCCATATTTTCTTGCAGTTCATCTGTTTTTTCTTCGAATGTCATAAACACCCCTGGTTCCTGATAAAGCAATGCACCATTGAGGATGTACTCCATAGACATGAATGTTTTGCCGGTGCCTGTTGCGCCAACCAAAATGGTGGGTCTGTTTAGTGGTAATCCACCATACGTTAATTCATCAAAACCTTTTATACCCGTTTTTGATTTTTTAAGCATTGTTTTCGACAGATTCATAATCATTTAAATCAGATATACAACTCATCAATAAAAAACTATTTCTTCAATTTTTTAAAAATAGAAGTCATTTCAACCCAAAAAAAGAATGACGATGAATCAGGTTACTGATAATGATCACAAGAATTAGTTCTCTGAATAAGCAAAAAACGATCACTCCTTTTTATAATTCTACTCTGAATGGAGTCTGAGAAAAAATACCTGAAAATGAAATCACTAAATCGACATGGTGTGCTTTTTCAATGAAAACCTGTGCGCTAACTGCCTGATAATCTTTGGTTAAAAAAATAGGAAATGGAAGCGCAGCTTTGTTTAATTTATGTCGATATATTTGGCGGCAAATTAAAACACCTTTTTGATGAAAAAATATATCACAACACTCTTTATATGCTTTATCGCAGGAAATTGTATGGCACAGATTGTGTCCACCTGCAGAAGTAGTTACGACAATGATTACAACAACACGCCCTTTGCAACTCATTATTTTCCCGGCCCATTTACCATACCACTGAATACGAATATCACTGGCGCTATCGAAATTGGTGGAGATGTGGACTATTACAAGTTCTATATAACAACTGCCGGTACAATTAATTTATCACTGACCAATTTACCTGCAAATTACAATCTGCGGTTAGTGAACAGTCAGGGAAATACGATAGCAACCTCTGCGCGTAATGGAACATCTGCTGAGTCAATCCAATTTAACGCTACTGCCAATACCAACTATTTTGCTTTGGTGTATCCGGCTAATAACAGAACATTCAGTGTTAGCAATTGCTATACTTTACGAATTAATACCGGTACAGCATCCAAATTGGCAGCTTTAAACA
>CAZZJF010000205.1:0-3611 GCA_964654325.1 uncultured Ferruginibacter sp. | reverse complement strand
ACAACATCAGTGCATTTCAGATAACAATTTTAAGTAGAAGCTGTTTCATTATTTTTATTTTTGGAAATATAAAATTAATTTGTATTATTTGCTTGCTTTATCGATAATTTTTATTGTTTTATAAGCCGACTTTGAGCCTATGTATAGATAGATAGGTTCATAAAATTTGTATTCGAAACCCCGACCCAAACCCAGTAATGAACTAGCAAAAAATCATCAAATGGCTTGTTGGCACATATTGTGACTTATTGGGAATCTAAGCCTCCTCAAGATTTACTGCGTCTTAGTCCGGTTTTTCACACAAGAGCATATTTCTACAATTCACCACGCTGATACCGAGCTATAACAACGGAAGCAATTTCGTGGGCATTGAAATTCGTAGTCAAAAGCATCTCGAAACCGTCTTGAAAATAATGAACGTTCAATAAGTTATTGAAACACAATCGCTCTAATTGTTCATATGATATTAGGGCTTGGTCAAGGGTCAACGTAGTGTCAAAATAAATACTGTTGAATTCAAAATTGAATGCAAACGATCCGTACCAAATTTTTTCATTTAATCGTATAATCAACTCAAAGCAATCGACAACTTTATTGGTTGGTATTTGATACGGTAAAAAGGCGGAGAATGTAAGCAGGTTTCTTTCCAAATTAGTAACCAACATACATCGAATGACTCTTTCGTCCACATTCGCATCAAATAAAAAGACTTCTCCATATTCTCCCTCTCTCCTGAAGTTTATACCCTTTCCCGAAAGAAGGTCAGCAATTTGCTTAAAAATACCAGCCTCTTTTTTTTCAAATAGTCGATCAAATAATCCCATGCAGTCAGGTTTTTACTGAATCCCAACAATAAATTTCTGTTTTTTTTCCTTTATCCAACGGAATGAGCGAGTTTCTTTTGCTGAAGTAACCCTGCTTGAAACCTCGACCTCCGTCGGTAAAATTCATATAAATCCAGTCAATTACAGCGGTTGTTCTGTTCGCGATCGAAATTATTTATTTGATTTCACCATCATTAAACGATCGCTTTTAAAAATCGCAGCCGGCGAAATAACAAGTTCATCTACAGGAATAATATCGCCGTACCGGTTTTTCAATTGTCTCTGAACACGCTCATCGGTCAGGTTAAAATCCCCTAGTTTTTGACAGTTTCCTATTTCTATACCGGTAGCACGTTGATATATTTTCCAAACAAGTTCAGAGCAGTACATCTTCTCATCGGTCCACTCAAATGCCGAGTCGTACTTTTTTCCTTTAACTAATTCGGCTGCTGTTTTCAGTTTCTGAATTGTTTGTGTTGTCAAAAACTGCTCGTCGTTTTTTAGACGTTTAATTACAAAATGACCGTCTTTCCCGTTTGCAATCCAATCGGATAAAGGCGTATTCTTAACCGTTTCAACTGCTTCTAAAACAGAAAAGTGTCCATCTTTCTCATAGATAATTCCGCAATGCGAGTATTTGGAATTAGTTGCCAGTTGTATGGCTATACTTTGACTCGATTTCGACGTTTGAAAAATCACATCACCTGTTTTTAGCCCATGTTGTTTGATAAGCTGGCTGGCTCCTGTTCCTGTTTCCTCAATATTGCGTACGGGGCCATTATACGTTCGGATAACGAAAAAAGCGCCCAAAAAGAGCAGACCAAAAAAGACAGAAATGAGTAGTCTATTTTTCAATGCTTTTTTGATTTCGTCACAATAATAGAATGGAATCCTGTTTGTTTCTCAAATCGGGATATAGATATAACAGCTTCAATGGATAGCAGAGACCAGACGGTTTAGCGAGGAAAAAGCAGGCTTTTCTATTATTGAATGGTGAAATCAGCCAATGACCAGTGCCAGAACAATCGCTTTGTAAAGGCTTCAGCGCGAATCAGATACTGATTGTTTTGTAGTTGGTCGGCGCCGACCTTAATGTATGGATTGTCTGCATTCGAATACGGAAATGGGTCATTGATAATGTAATAGGGGGTTTTATTAATCATCTTGTATCCAATGAGCAAAACAGCGTGTTCGGCACCATAATAATACAGTCTCCGGTTGGGAGAGATGCCACATAAAATTGGCTTTTGCTGATCGATGTTGTTCTTAACAACCGAAAAATTTAGTTCAAAACCCTCCCGACAAGTTAATACTTTGCGGCCTGTTAGCCACGGAAAGTCTTTCAACATTCTTAATGTATTATAATTTGAACCAGAGGGTCTGATACATTGACTATTCATACAGTTGTTTTTACAAACCGAGTTGTAAAAAATAGTTCCAATAATACCGCACTGATAGTTCCCACCCGGATTTGCGTTTGGCAGGTTAAAGTGTTTAAAAATCATTTCTCCGGTTGCCAGCCAACACCATACGGTGGTTTGTTGTTGAACAGGCAGTATGTTTAAAACGGCTTCCTGTAAAGGGGTGGTAGAAGGCCTTCGCCGAACGAATGCGGGCGCTTGATTTTTTTTATTTTCATTTTGCTTCGTGAGTGTTGCGCCGTAATAGAAAACGCCATTTAATGAATATTGATCAATATCCACGGGCACAAATCCATTATCGGTTTTTTCTTCGAGATATCGCTCAAATGATTCGATGGTAAATCCTTTTCGGCAATCCCAAGAAAGCGATTGCTTTGTCCAAATACCACCGCATACAACAGCGCCTCGATAATTGAAATAATGGACATCAATTGGCACAAAACCAAGCGCTGTATTTTTATCAAATTCTTTTTGAAAAGAGGGTTCATCATTGCCGAACGAAACGACTATTTCGCCTCTAGGTTGTTTGTCGAAAACACAGGCATACATTATTTCATTATCTACACTATATCCATTGATATCTCTGGGGCTGTAACCTTGATCGCTGTATTTATTGATCATATCATCGAGTTCGTCTTCATTGACGTCAAGCTCAATAATGCCGTCATAATTAGCTCGTTGCCAGATGGCGCCAAACCTCAATTCGCCTCCATTTTCTTTCCATACAGAGATGTCGATCGGACTCAACCCTTTTTGGTTAAACTCCTTTATTTTATTTACAAACGCATTCTGATTCATTCCGTGCCAACAAGCCCAGTCGGATATGTCTGCTTTTTGCCAGATGCTTGATACGCGCGGTTCATTGGAGTAGCTAACTACACTCATGTTAACCGGAGCATAGCCTCGATCTTTCATGTGAGCGACATAGTCTGAAAAATCAGCCATGGATAAATTACTGCGACACTCCCATTGCATCCACTGAGCTCGGCCGGAAACCGAAAACAGAAATAAGAATAGCAAGAACAAGTGAGTTTTTTTGTTTAGAAGAGTCATTTATTTTTTTTGAGAATGGTTTAAACAGAAAATACCAATAACGCCGCCTGCATGTTTGTTTGGATTTCGATTATTGGTAATGGCGGACTGGTTGATTATTATTTGTGAGCGGGTTGAAATGACCATGGCCTAATTCAACCGGTTTATTTATAGTTACTTTTTAAATTGACTTTTTATTTCCCGCATTGCCTTTATATATATTTATTCTGCAGTATTTTAATGAGATTTCATAACCGGTCGCAGGCTAAATTGAATAAATATTGGGGTCTATTACGTTAATGCACAACTGCAACCGACAGCCGTCTCTGACCAA
>CAZZJF010000204.1:0-3613 GCA_964654325.1 uncultured Ferruginibacter sp. | reverse complement strand
CTGAATGTGCGTAGGTAAATTTGTTTTAACTAATGAGGTTTCATGGATCATCAACTCTTTCTTGGTGGCATTGAGCGTTCCTGAAATTTTACAAATCGTATAATACCGTTGATTATTCTCGGAGAAATAGGTGTAGGAATTGCCGGATATTTTATTGCCCTCTACCGTGATATCCAAGGTGTATTCACAGCTTTCGGCGTTGGCGCTGGTCAAATCTTGAAAATGGCCCTTCCACTGCCCGTTAAAATTTTGGGCCACGACGAATAAGGTGGAAAAAACGGCGAAAGGGAGAAGTAATGCTCGGATCATTCAACCAATGTTATATAAACAACACAAAAATAACGGGATACCCCGTTCTGGCCGCTGGAAATCAACGGCTTTTCCCAAAGAGTTTGTTAATTTTACACTTGAAACACGCTGAAAATGAATATCAATATCACATTTCCGGATGGAAATTGTACATCGTATCCTGTTGGCACAACATCAATGGAAGTGGCTAAGTCTATCAGTGAAGGACTTGCCCGTAAAGTGCTGGCGGCTGAAATCAATGGCCAGGTTTGTGACCTACAACAGCCCATTGAGCAAGATGCCAGTATCCAGCTTCTAACCTGGGAAAGCACCGGAGCCCAACGAACATTCTGGCATTCGTCTGCCCACCTCATGGCCGAGGCTGTACAAGCTGTTTTTCCGCATGCCAAATTCTGGGTTGGACCGGCCGTGGAAAAGGGTTTCTATTATGATATCGATTTGGGCGACAGCAAAATATCCGAGGACGATCTACTCGCACTCGAGAAAAAAATGAACGAATTCGCCCGCCAAAACAATCCATTCGTACGTACCGCCAAACCGAAGCAAGAAGCGATCCAGTATTTCACCGAAAAAGGGGATGAGTACAAACTGGATCTGTTACAACATCTCGAAGACGGATCCATCACCTTCTATACACAAGGTTCATTCACCGATCTGTGCCGTGGTCCGCATATACCATCAACCGGATATATCAAAGCCATCAAACTGACCAGCATCGCTGGAGCTTACTGGAAAGGCGATGAGAAAAACAAGCAACTCACCCGTATTTACGGGGTGACCTTCCCCAATCAGAAAGAGCTGGATGAATACCTCGCCATGTTGGAAGAGGCAAAAAAAAGGGATCACCGCAAACTGGGCAAAGAACTCGGAATTTTCACCATGGACGATATGGTTGGACAGGGACTTCCGCTATGGCTACCCAATGGTGGCATCATCATCGAAGAGTTGGAAAAACTGGCCAAAGAAACAGAGCATGCTGCCGGATACAAACGGGTGGTAACACCCCACATCGCCAAAGAGTCGATGTACCTGACGAGTGGTCATTTGCCCTATTATGCCGACAGTATGTTCCCGCCCATGGAGCTGGATGGCACGAAATATTATTTACGGGCGATGAATTGTCCGCATCACCACAAAGTGTTCGATGCCGAGCCCAAAAGCTATAAAGACTTACCCTTCCGCATTGCCGAATACGGCACCTGTTATCGGTATGAGCAAAGCGGTGAGTTATTCGGACTCATGCGTGTGCGCTGTCTGCATATGAATGATGCGCATATCTATTGCAGTAAAGAACAGTTTGCCGATGAGTTCCGTGCGGTCAATGAGATGTACCTCAAGTATTTTTCCATTTTCGGAATCGACAAGTATGTGATGCGACTGAGCTTGCATGATCCGGCCAAACGAGGCCAGAAATACATCGATGAGCCTGTGTTGTGGGAGCAAACGGAATCGATGGTCCGGCAGGTATTGATTGATTCCAACATTCCGTTTGTTGAGGTGCAGGACGAAGCTGCGTTCTACGGACCGAAGATCGACGTACAGATCTGGAGTGCGATCGGGCGGGAGTTCACCTTGGCAACCAATCAGGTAGATTTCAATAGCGGAAATAAATTCAAGCTTTCGTACACCAATGCAAGCAATAGTCCCGAAGTGCCTTTGATCATCCACCGGGCCCCATTGGGTACCCATGAGCGCTTTATTGGGTTCTTGCTTGAGCACTATGCCGGAAAATTCCCAGTATGGCTGGCCCCGCTGCAAGTGAAAATACTACCCATCAGTGACAAGTTCATGGAGTATGCCCAGGCGGTATGCGGTCAACTGAAAGCCGCTGGGATTCGTGTTGAGATCGATGACCGGAACGAAAAAATAGGAAAAAAGATTCGGGATACCGAGCTTATGAAAGTGCCCTACATGGTTATTTTAGGCGAGAAAGAGATGCAGGAATCAGCCGTTTCGGTTCGCCGTCAGGGGCGGGGTGACCTCGGTGCAATGCCTCTTGGGGCTTTCATTGGCCGTGTTGTGGAGGAGATCCGGGACCGATTATCCGAAAACGGGGCAACATCCTAGCAAATATTTATTTAATTTTGAATTAAGAACTGATTATTAACCAAACCAAATCAATGGCATTTCCACCCAGACCTCCCAGAGGAGCGTTCAATCCCCGATTCCGTAAAGAACAACAACAAGAGCACCGTACCAACCACATGATCCGCGTACCGGAAGTACGACTCGTTGGTGAAAACGTAAACGTAGGCATTTATCCTACACAGGAAGCGCAACGCATTGCCGAAAGCCAGGGACTTGATCTGGTGGAGATATCACCAACGGCTCAGCCGCCAGTTTGTAAAATAATCGACTACAACAAGTTTTTGTACGAGGAGAAGAAGAAGAAAAAGGAGATGAAGGCCAAGGCAAAAACAAGTGAGGTGAAAGAGATTCGGTTTACACCCAATACAGACGATCACGATTTTGAATTCAAATTGAAGCATGCTGAAAAGTTTTTAGCCGAAGGCGACAAAGTCAAGGCGCATGTTCAGTTCAAAGGTCGTGCGATCATGTTCAAAGAACGTGGTGAACTCTTGTTGCTCAAATTTGCCGACGCACTCAAAGAATTTGGCGCACTCGAAGGCATGCCAAAACTTGAAGGCAAACGAATGCATGTGATGCTTGCGCCAAAATCACAGCAACAAAAGAAGAAAAATAATGATCTCGGTAAGCTTGTTGAACGAATAACAGAGTCAGATAAAGACGCGCCGTTGGAATCATAGCCATTATTCCGATCTTACTATGTACGCCAAACCATGGTTTACTTGTTTGTTGTTGGGTTGTCTGTTTTTTCAAAACACAACAGCGCAACAGAAATGGTTGCGTGCGGCTTCATCGGCAATTCAAAAAAATAACGTTACTGAAGCGCAGGAAAAGCTCGACCGGTATGAGCAAAAAAATGGGCCATCGGCAACCAGTTCCTTACTGCGAATCCGGCTGCTGATGAATGCCCGGAACGGCCTTGTTGCTGCAGACAGCGTTTATGCTCTTTTTCACCAATTCAATCAATTGATAAACGTCGCACCTGAACAGGAGCGGACCGATTTATGCAAGGAGTCGGGTTCGTGTCATGAACTTCACATCGAATTAGATCAACAGGTGCATGCGTTTGTCCTCAACCAGTATACAGCTAACAGCGATACGGCCGATTTGCGCCGGTTTCTGATTAATTACCCACTTCACCCTTATCGGAAAGATGTCGAAAAATCGCTTGACAGTATTGTGCTCAATGATGCCGTTTCCCGTCAGGATATACAAG
>CAZZJF010000203.1:0-3658 GCA_964654325.1 uncultured Ferruginibacter sp. | reverse complement strand
CGATCATGTCAATTCCTATTCGATACATAGTAAAAAGAAAATTCCAAATGCCCGTTACGTAACAAGAATTTGGAATCAGTCGTTGATTGCCAAGTAATAGAGAAAAGAAGCCCGCTGTGGAATTGTTTAGCCAATCCGCGATGGTGCTTTTTCGGCAACCAGTTTTCCTTTGTAATACAGTTTGCCCTCGCTCACATGAGCGCGATGACGAACATGCATTTCACCGGTGGTGCTATCCGTGCTAAGGGTAGCGGCGGTCGCTTTGTAGTGCGTTCTTCTTTTTGCGCTGCGCTGTTGTGAATGGCGCCGTTTAGGATTAGGCATGGTCTTTTATTTAATTGTCAGTTTGTTGGTTATTTTTAAATTGATCGAGGTCTTTCCAGATATTCGATTTTTGTTGTTGTTGCATCCGGGCTTCCATTTCTTTTAACTTTCTGAGCACGTCCTGGTTGCATTGTGGTCCGCCCATTTTGTCCGGCGAACACATGCGCTGCATTGGGATGCTCAATAAAGTGAACTCGTAAAGCCAGTTCTCGATGTCCAGGTGACTTTCCGTGCGTGAAATGTACAACACATCCGGGTCCTCTTCCTGTTGATTCATCTGTTCCGGGTCATCTACGAGCTTTACAACTGTTTTGAATTCATCCCATAATTCCAGGGTAAGGGCATTGCCACATCGGTCGCAGGAAATATCCAAACGGCCTCCGATTTCAAATAACAGTTGAAGAAATCCGGTGTTTTTTTCCAAGTGCAGGGTAATTTGTACTTGCGGATTGGAAAAATCAACACTTTTTTCTCGAAAGAACTCCTCTCCAACATGATACGTGAAAGAGTGAGGGCCGGGTCGAAGTCCTACAAAGGCTATTTCAAATGCCCGTTTACTCGCCATTCCGTTCAGGTTAAAGGAGGGCAAAGGTAGTTCAAATACTTTAAAAAAACATGGTTTTAATGGGGTAAAACCAGCCCCAATCGACCAAAATGCGTCTTTTTTTGTATTTTCAGTCCGCCCATGACACCCGGCAGAAATCATATAATCGTTTTATTTACAGCGTTATCGGCAGGTATTGGCCTCCTTTTTCTCAGTTTTTGGCCAACCGGTCTCGATCATTATTATGTGCCCTTGTTTTTTGAGCCCTTTACCGATGTATTAAGGCTGATTTTTGGTCGTTTGCCCGTTAGCGTAGGGGACGTATTGATCTATCTGCTCGTCGCGCTGTTGTTATATCGGCTTGGCCGTTGGGTGTTTTCGTTTTTCAACAAACATCAAACCAAGGCTCAGTCTAAGAGCGGCCTGTACCGTTTTATTGTCACCATAAACTGGCTGTTGATCATTGCAGTCGTATTTTACTTGAGTTGGGGCTTAAATTATTTCCGCTCGGATGTCAAACAAGAATTGCTACTGAACCAGGTGAGACCGTCGAACGAACGGTTGATTGCGTTGAATATTCGTTTGCGCGACAGCGTTAACAGCCTGATCAACGAAACGCAGTCGTCAAGAACGGCTCCTTTTGAACAAGATTCGCTGTTTGCGTTAGTTACTTCTTGTTTTGATACAGAGGTTACCCGGTTTGAGCGCTGGACACTTGCAAACAAGTCGCTGAAATATTCTATGTGGAGCTGGTTGGGTGATTTGACCGGCGTGGCCGGATACTATAATCCGTTTACCGGTGAGGCGCAATTGAACCGGAATCTACCTGTATTTTTAAAACCGTTTGTAGCCTGCCATGAACTGGCACATCAGCTGGGGTATGCTAATGAATCGGAAGCGAACTTTGTTGGCTACCTGACTTGCCGCCAGTCACCCCATCCCTTGTTTCGGTATGCGGCTCATCTTGAAATGCTGATGCTGGCGAATAGGCAGTTACGTTTGACGGACACGGCAGCTGCTGCATCTATTCTCAGACAGTGCCACGCGGGGGTGCAAAAAGATCTCCAAACCTGGAGGGCCTATCAAGACAAACAATCCAGGATCATGGGTACTGTATTTGCACATGTATTTGATCTGTTTTTGAAATCAAACCGTCAGCAGGCCGGAATACGATCCTATGATGCGGCTGTTATGTTGCTGCTGGCGTATGAAGATCAATATGGTCTGTAACCCGCGATGTGGCTAAAACAGATTCTTCCACATCATACTCTCTACGGGCAAGTTGGGTTGCCCGCTGTATTTGGCATTTTTCTTTTCGTTGTAGCGTACTTCGATTTCGCCTTCCACCGGAAAATAAATCAATTGACCGATGGGCATGCCGGCGTATATGCGTACCGGTTGTTTGACCGATATCTCCAATGTCCAATTGCCACAGAAACCCACATCCCCTTTTCCGGCGGTGGCATGGATATCAATACCCAGTCGGCCGGTTGAAGATTTTCCCTCTAAAAAAGGTACATGTGCATGGGTTTCGGTGTACTCCAGCGTTACGCCCAGGTAAAAAACGGATGGTTGCAATACATAGCCCGCTTCGGGTATTTCAAAATAGGAGATAGTATTGTGTTTCTTGGCATCGAGTTCGTTCTGATCGTAGGTGGCCAGCGTTTTGCCAAGATGCACATCGTAGCTGTTACTGCCCAGGCATTCCCGGCGGTAAGGCGTTATTTTGATCGAGCCTTTGTTTATTTCTTCCAGGATGCGTTTGTCGCTGAGTATCATGGTTGGATAAATTTTCGCGTTCTTTGTAAAATTAGTTTTTTCATCGCATGAACTTTTAATTCCAATCAACGTATGCCGCTGGTTTTTCAACAAAATATCAACGATACCTCAATCCTGGGTATTTGGAAAATTGAGGAGAGCCTGGCTTTTTTTGAAGCGATACCAACGACGCAAACGTTCCGACATGAAGCCCGTGCAATCGGTCACCGGTCTTGCCGACAGATCATTCGAACCTTAGCGCCCGATATTGATTTGAATCAGCTCGTTCAGGATGAACATGGACGACCGATACACAGAGCGGCTTCGATTGACTTATCGTTTTCGCATACTCATGGCTGGTCGGCGGCCCTGTTAACAAAGCAAGGCCGTTGTGGTGTGGATATAGAAATCATCGGAGATAAAGCCCTATTGGTTCAAACAAAATTTTTAACGGAAGAAGATAAACAGGTGTTGCACACGCTGTCCGCTCAGGATGAATCCAATTACACCCTGGCCTGGTCAATGAAAGAAACGGTATTCAAGTGGTATGGCCGAGGTGCGGTTGATTTTAAAAAACACATTCGGTTATTGTCTGTTGAATCGATGGAGCGCAATCAAGTCGTTGCACAAATCGAATTCAGTCGCGACGAGCCGCGTCAGCTAACGATTCATGGCTTGGTCTATGACGAATACGTGGTTACCTGGTTAATAGCCGGGGAAGACTGACATAAAAAGACCTACGCTCGCGTCGGTCTTTCGTGATCCGGCTGGTTTGTAGGCTTTAAATTCAAGTGTTTGAACATTAAATAAATGCATTTATTTAAACTGGAGCCTAATAAATTTCACAGAAATCAATTTTCAATAAAGAATATTCGCTTTATTATTTTAACTTCAAAAATATAATTTGAAATTAATTTATTGGCTGTAAAAGGGGATCAGTTATTTTTCAGGAAAAAGTCAACGAGTGAACCAGTAATAATAAGCGAGCCGTCTGTTCCAGTTATAGTTTTTTTTACATTAACAATGAAGTGA
>CAZZJF010000202.1:0-3666 GCA_964654325.1 uncultured Ferruginibacter sp. | reverse complement strand
GTTATTTACAAAAAAGAAATCGCCAAAAATGGTGGCGGTGGTGTTTTCCATGGCGCCACTCACGTAATCACGACCTACGAATTGACCATATTTAGACCAGGGGAATTCAACACCCAGGATTTTCGAAAAGTAACCCATCATGGCCGGCGTGGCTCCAAAAATACCTTTGGCATACGGGGCGTATTCCTTTTCGACATAGTAGCTTACTTCTTTGTTCTTGTATTTTTCTTTGATAATACTATACTCGCCAACGCCCATGAAAAAAAGGTACGGTGCGTGCGGAAGATCCATTTTCCAGGTATCGCTGCGGGTGCCGTCCCGGTTGCTTTTTTGCGCGGTGAGCAATCCGTTACTGAGGGTAACATATTTTGCGGGTACCGTCATGGTTAGCTCCTGCGTTGATTTTTGGTTTGGTTTATCGATGGTGATCATCCAGGCGCTGTTCGATTCTGTCTCGCCTTGTGTCCAGATCTGCGTTGGTTTATTTTTTGTTTTGCCATCGGGATTGATGAAATAAAGGCCTTTGGCATCGGTGATGGCCGCACTGCCTTCCACTTTCAAATCGTTTGGTTTTGAAATGTAGTTGAAATACAGGGTGTAAGACTCTTTAGCCGTGTATATTTTTCCGAGGTTGATGCGCAGCTGCATGCCGTCGTATGTGTACTTCAAAGCCGTTTTTTTTGAGCCCTGCATGAGTGCAACTTCACGAATCTCCATGCCTTTCGCATCCAGCAGCAGAGAGTCGGTTGGATACCAGGTTGGCTTCAACGTGAGCCATTCCTGTCCATAAAGCCACGCTTTGTCAAAATCAAAACGAACATCCAGTTTGGTATGTACAATATCATGGACACGAGTTTCACTGGCACGGTAAATCGTTTTCCAAGTGGTGTCTTTAGATTCTCCGAATAATTGAGCAGAAACGGTTGTGCTGAACATGGTCAACACGATTAAAAGCGAGTAAATTTTTTGCATAATGGTTTTTTGACGTCGCAAAAGTATAGGATGGTATTCTAAAATGGTCTTAAAATTTAAGCGAGTAACAGATCCATGGCCGGTTTGATTCTGCGGGATTAGGTATATTTACCTCTCAGATACCGTGCAAGTCATCATGCCTAAACGCTATTTTTTGCTATTTTTCATGCTGTTAACAGGCGGACAACGGGTGCAGGCCCAGGGTTATCGGATAGTATATCTTGAGAATGAGCTAAAAAAGCCATTTTATGTTCGTTTTCAGGAACAGCTATTGAGTTCGACGGCCGAGGGCTACCTGATCATTCCAAAAGTTGCACAAGACACGATTACGCTGACGATCGGATTTCCAAAAAACACCCGACCGGCAGCTACCTATCAACTGGCTATGCAAGGGAAGGACGTAGGGGTTATCATTCGGGAAGTAGACAGTATGAACTGGGGAATTTATGATCATCGTACCAGCGCATTAATACCTCCACAGACGGAATGGCCTTATTACAAGTCAGAGGCATTGCCGCAAACAGATCGTTTTTCATCTGTTCTTGCCCAGGTGAGCAATACACCAGAACTCAACGAAAAATGGATAGCGGTACAACATGCAACCGATAGTTCCAAGCTGCCCCGTTTGCTCAATCCTCCGACGATTTTGAAAAATAAAGCAGACAGTACACAGGTAGTCAGTGTCCACACAAGCCATGTTATTTCGGCCGATACGCTTCATGCCACACTCAATTCCTCGCGGGTGTCCGATACGATTGATTTACAAAATACAGACACCTCAAAATCGGCCACAGAGATAGTCAATCCGTTGAATTTAGTAACTGTAAAAAACGAACGAGCTGATTCGTTAGCCAAAGTTGTGACAACACTAAGTGAACCAAAATTGGTTTCTGCTGATTCGATTAACTCGATAAAACCAGTTGTTTTGACAGATACGTCGATGCATCTATCCCAAACGTCAGCTACCCCTTCAATAACGGATTCGACATCAGTGGCCATCCTTGCTCCGCAGGATACGTTGATTGTAAAAGAGAACATCAGTTCGGCTAATGTGTTGGTCGCCCTAAATGAGACTGGTCAAGGAAACTATCGTGCGATGGATTCTATAACCAGTCCGGCCCTACATATATCATCAGATGGACCCCTTAGTTCGGATTCCACAATCGTCATACGGACAGTTGTCACAGATTCCGCCAAATCGAATGGTCAAACTACGGCATCTAAAACGGATACACTGCGTTACAGCACGGTTGTATCATCGGATCAGCAAAGCCCTGCCGACAAACTGTTAACTGATTCATCCTTTCAGCAGTTGGATACAATAAATGTGGCGCATAATCTAGCATCCCAAAAAACTGACACGGCCATTATGATCCCAATCGATACGGCTTCGTTGAAAAATCAAACAGACACTGTTCGGCTGATGGTTGACTCCATGGTCGTTGAACGGATAAAAGGGGATACCATCCAAAAGCAAGTATCTGATACTGTTGTTGTAATGGCAACCCTTCCATCGGGATGTGCTCGGTTGGCGACGGCCGATCAGGTATGGCAACTTAAAAAGAAGCTTCGGTTGCAGGATAACGAGCGGCTGATGTTGCTGGTAGCTAAAGATGAATTGCCTCAGGCTTGTTTTACTGTGGCTGAGATAAAAGAAATGGCATTATTTTTTAGAACGGAGGAAACTCGTTTTCGTTTTTTGGAGATGGCTGTTGACCGGTTATCTGATAAAGGCAATGGCATGCAGCTCCTTGATATAGTGGCCGAGGGCGAATTCCGTTCCAGGCTCCTGGATCGCTTGCGTTAAATAATCGTTCAATTGAATAGAATGTCGGTATGAGGTATTTCATTGAAGTTTCGTATATGGGAGGTCGTTATGCCGGCTTTCAGGCACAGGAAAATGCCAATACCATTCAGGATGAGATCGAGCGGTCTATGCGTATTTATTTCAGGAAATCGATTGCACTGACCGGGTCTTCACGGACGGATGCCGGTGTTCATGCCTTACAAAACTATTTCCACATGGATGAGCAAGAGGTAGGTGAAAAGCAGCTAAGTGATGCGGTATACCATCTCAATGCTATTTTGCCGGCCGACATCGTCATCAGGCGTATTTTCAGGGTTGCTGATCAGGCCCATTGTCGGTTTGATGCCCTGTCGAGGCGATATCGCTATACGATATATCGCCGCAAAAACCCCTTTCTGACCGACAGAGCTTATTTCTTCCCGTATAAATTGGATGTATCTGTGTTGCAGACCGCCGCGGCAATAATGCTTCAAAATGTTGATTTTCAGTCGTTTTGCAAACGAAATGCACAAGTTGATCATTACCGATGCTCGCTTATCGAGAGTTTTTGGGAAGACGATGGTGATACCTTGTCGTATGTGGTGGAGGGAAATCGCTTTTTGCGGGGGATGGTTCGGGGCCTAACTGGTACGATGTTGCGGGCGGGTACCGGCAAATGGCCGCTGTCGTCGATACAAACAATTATTGATGCCAGGGATTGTACCCGGGTTGATTTTTCGGTGCCGGCTCATGGACTGACATTGGAAAGGGTTCGTTTTGCAGGGGATGAGAGGGCGAAGAGGCTTGATAGCATTGATTTTGAATAAAATATCGATAAAAAATCAAAATAATTTTGTCTAACGGGCATCATTGCCCTATCTTTGCGCTCCGCTTTTGAAAAGCAGGAC
>CAZZJF010000201.1:0-3742 GCA_964654325.1 uncultured Ferruginibacter sp. | reverse complement strand
GATTTAGGGAATAGTTCAAGCTGGTCTACTCTTTCAATGACTTTTTCCACAAAGCGATCTGCATAACGTTTGGAATCTTTAGCAATATATTCATGGATCGAATGTAAATCTTCAAGCGCAAGCTCTGTCCAGATGATCTTTACCATTTTTTGACAAGCTCTTTTACTTTCACCTGAGACAGGGTCCTACCCTTTTTCAGTTGGGCCAGCCCCTGTTCTACTTTTTCCAAAAAAACAAGTTTATCAATCAACGCCTCCAGTTCAAATTCTTTTGGAAGTTCCTTGACCGTATCGATTGCCTTCTCCCTTCTCATATTGGTAATTTGACTTAAAGATACTCATTTCCCGAATTTTACAGCATCGGTCGGGAGAACTCGTGAGCCAGCACCAAACCAAGATGCCCATGCCCCATCAAAAACGAAATGCCCGTTGACCGAGGGGCAACCCTTTGCGCCTTAACCTTTCTTGATCGTTGCACATTGAAATGCTCCCTTCCCTTCCGCGGCTTTGCGTGAAACAAACTGAAGCTATGCCACCCTCTATCACCCCAAAGGGGGTAAGTTGATCTTCTCGTTCCTTCAAAGGGAAAAAGAGTAACACAGAGGCACAGGTCGGGAGACCTGCGCCTGACGAAGATGCCTATGCTACTTCATGAACGAAATGCCCGTTGACCGAAGGGCAACCCTTTGCGCCTTAACCTTTCTTGATCGTTGCACATTGAAATGCTCCCTTCCCTTCCGCGGCTTTGCGTGAAACAAACTGACGCTGCCCCGGTCGATCCTTTGAAGGAGAAAGCTGACGTATGGGATTCCCGGGAAACAATTTAACACCCAACATTTATCACCTAACACGTAATATATCACTCGCCGGCAGCTTCACACGAAGCGATTATCGATATTTATTTCCCGAATTTTACGGAAAGGAAACGTGATGTGTTATTTCTTCGGCCTTCAAATCAATACCGAAAAACTCCTGATTGCGGAACCCTTCAAGATCAGCCTGGATGAAGAGATGCCGGTTTCAGCCTGCCGCAGCGGTTTTGAGTACGGCTCCTGGCCCGTGCTTTACCGGAATGAGCAAAGCGGCGAAATCGAAACCGGAAATTTCCATTGGGAATTCATCCCGAACTGGATTTCCAACGAGGAAGCTTTGCTTGCTGCACGCAAGAAAGGCGTACCCTGGCTGAATGCGCGCTGTGAGACCTTGCTGAGCAGCAAGATGTTCGGAGATGCTGCGCGAAAAAGGCGTTGCCTTATCCCAATAACCCATTTCTTTGAATGGCGGCATTATCAGCCACCGGGTGCGAAAAAACCGGTTGCCTATCCCTATTGCATTGGTAGGATAGATGGGGGGATTTGCTTTCTTGCCGGCATCTGGCAATACTGGACCGACCGCTCAACCGGGGAACTGGTCCCGACCTTTGCCGTAGTAACTACCGGGGCCAACAGCCTGATGGCCGAAATCCACAACACCAAAAAACGGCAGCCAACCCTGCTACCGGCCGATAAGGCGCTTGAATGGCTGGATCAATCACTATGTGATCAGCAAATCGAAGCCATTGCCGGATTCCGAATTGAATCTGATCAACTTTTTGCCCATCCTGTAGGAAAAGATTTTCGCAGTTCGGCGAATCCGACGGAAACATATCGCTACCCCGAACTTCCGGAGCTTGTATATTGATTGCTGTTCACAGGATTTCCCCGATTTCTCTCAATTAATGTGGAAAAGCATAGATTTTTCCACGGTTATCCACAGCGGTTAACAAAAAAAGTGAAAAACTTTTTAGGCGGGCGGCTATTTTTACCAAATCTATCCATTTTTCCGATTCGTCGGTGATGGATTTGTTACGGTAGTAACCCTAATCACCAATTCCAAACTGTTATGAAAAAGTTCCTACTCTACTCGTTTCTACTCATGCTGATAGCCGCCGGAGGGCTTAAAGCGCAATGTCCGCCCAATGCCCTGGCCTATACCAGTGAATACCCCCAGTGCGCCGAGGGTTGTGGTGTGCTGCTCCGTGACTGGCCCGAAGGTTCACTGATTTACATCTATGGCGGCGCTCCCCTTACGGTTGTTGGTTCCGTCCAGATTCCCGGTTTGTTCGGGGGGCCTGGAGTAGGAAATGCCTTCGTATGTGTTCCCTGCAATGTACCCCTTGTTTTTGCCAGTACCGTTCCCGGGGCTACAAGCGGTTGCGTGATTGTCTACCTGGGCGTGCTTCCCGTTTCACTGACGGCTTTCAACGCTACAACAGGAAACGGCAACATGCCCCGGATCAACTGGACGGCTGCAACTGATACCCGTAATGTTGTATACACCCTGCAGAGAAGCCAGGGCGAAGCCGGTTTTGCAGATATTTACTCGGTAAGCGGTCGCGGTGGTAATTCCCAGAGTTATCAGTTTACCGATGCAACAGCTGGTGCAGGCAATATCCGTTACCGGTTGAAATTCCGTGATGGAGATGGTTCGGTAAACTACTCCGCAGTGGTTACGGTTAAAAACGGAATCTCAACCGCCCCGGGCAATGTCTACCCCAATCCTACGGGTAAAAGTTTCACCATCCGTATTGCACAAGAGTCCTTACCGGCTACGGCACAACTGATCAACAGTTTGGGCCAGGTGATGGAAACCCGGAATATCAACAATCCGATTACTGAATTCGGCAACAACCTGGGCAAGGGTGTCTATGCCCTTAGGCTGACCGGAAAAAACCATAATTCCCATACCCAGATTCTGGTGAAAGAATAACCTCAGCAGAAAACAAGAAAACCATCGAACAGGCCGCCTTTACAGGTGGCCTTTTTTCTGACGTTAATCGGTTACTGCTTTTATTATGGCCCGGAGGAAGAATGAATATTGGACTTAAGGGAATCTGCTAAGCGCATTTGAAACCATTCGAAGAATGGTAAGGGGTAAATATTAGATGTTAAATTAGATAAGAGGGTCCCAGCTGAACCCATTTAACATTTAACATTTAACATTTAACACTTACAACTTAATGCCTTACTTCAATTGGCTTTCGCGTTGGTACGCTGAAAACGCATCGAACACCAGACATTGTCGAGGGCGATAGTACGCACACATTCAAAGCCCAGCTGCGTCATGCAAAGCCAGTCGCACTCACGCGAAAGGTCGCTGACAATTTTCGAGGAAAGCTTGGGAAAGGAAATCCAGAGCTTGGCTTCAGGATGAAGGGCAGGCACCACATCCTTTAAAATGTCGGAGAGCTGCCGGTGGCTGATGGCGAAAACCAATGCAAGATCGATCTTGCGGGCTTTCAACAACGGCGTTACATTTTTGGAGAAGGATATCTTGGAGAACTGTTTTTCGATGGTGGAGGGAAGTCCCTGGATGAGTAAGTTTTTTTCGTCTTTGATCTGTAATTTTTCAACAACCGATAGTGAAGGCGCTAATACTTCCATAAGATTGCAGTTAGTGAGCGGCAAAAATAGGGCATTTTCGGAGTTCAGAACCCCATTTCAGGCCGCGTTTTTCTTCGGCAAAGCCTAAACCCCTGATTTTTAGGGCCCTATGCCCACCCCGGAAGCCGCATTCAAAAAGCGCTGGTACCATAAATTGGTCTGCAGCGTGCTCCCGATCAGAAAATCGCAGGTAGGGTCGGAAGCCGAAAAAAAATTACTTCAATGAGCGGCTATCCAAATCTTGTTGAAAAGTCACAGGCAAAGTGACAATTTTTTTAGTATTATTGCTATATAATTTCATTTTAAACTTTTTATCATCCG
>CAZZJF010000200.1:0-3872 GCA_964654325.1 uncultured Ferruginibacter sp. | reverse complement strand
GATGGCTAAAACACAGCCAGGCCGAAAAGACCATCGCACAGATTATCGTAATCTGGATGAAGGCGGATTACACATTCCGTGACCAGCGGGAATGCGATGATTTCTACGGGCGGGTGGTCATTGAATTATTGACTGCTATGTGCAATAACCATAAGATGGTCCACTAAATAGGCGAGCTGGTTGCTTTTTCAAAAAATCAAACAAATAGCTTTAATAATTGTTAAATAAACATAAAGAATACTCGTACAGTAGTAATTCCTTCAGGATTTCCCTTGCAGGGAACGATATGGAGTAAACACGAAAGGGATGTTGAGTACTTTGTTGCTGAGTAGGGAGTAGGTTCCTGCCAAATGCATCACCACCAACACACGATTGAAGAAATCGATGCAGGTGTTTTGATGACTGATATTGAAAATACATTGTCTAATGCAAAGCAATTCCAGGAAACTCGTTGATTATAGAATAGTTGTCATTGGAAACCGACTCGGAAAAATTAAAAAGTAAACGTAATGGGTAGAAAGCCAGATAATGTCGTATACAGTGATGAGCAGGGGTATTATGCACAACTACTGCCCTACGCAAGTAATGTTGGAGCACCGGTTATTAGGGTTAATGATGTGGCTAGCTGGAAAGTCAATGGCATCAACAGGGTCAATAAAGACCTTGCATCAAAATTTCAGGATTTAAAAGAAGAGTACAATAAGTTGATGAAAGAGTTTCACTGGAATGAGTTAGTGTATAATGCCAGGTTTTCTTTTGAACCTGTTGTGGGTGAAGTATATCATTTATACCGAAATAAGGAAGGCAAGGAATTTCTATCAATCATTTCTCCAAATGAGTGGAGGCAGGAATATATCGGTACCACTATGCTTAACAGCGACCGAAAATGGGTCTTGATTGAAATCTGATTTTTGAAGACGCAAAACTCCGGGAACAAGCCCGATGCATCATTCTGTCCCGGCGGGGTTTTCGCTCAAATACGTTTAAACCCCAAAAGAACCCGTTGCGAAACCCAGCCGTTGAATACCCGTTCATTTATCAAATTGGGAAAGATGGATCAGGGGGAGGAGTCCCGTCATAGTCCTCATACATTAATACTCATAAACTTTCAGACGATAAAAGGTTTTGTACGCCCAGTAGCAAAAAAAGCGATTCGTATGCCACGAACCACGGCAGCGGTAGACTGGGCTCATAAAAAAGATGCGATCCAAAACCTCGCATCCCACAAAAAAAACAACTAACCCGTTTTGTTGAAAATATCATGCCCCTTATATTTGTATAATGTTTGTATTCAGATTTTTTGGCCAACCTGCGACCGCCCAACATGAATTCAATCATGAGAAACTTATTTTCCGCCATTCTGGTGCTTGCCTGCTGTACGGCCAGTGCCCAGTGTCCTGAAACATTTACGATCACGGGATCCGGTAACCGTTGCCTGGGTATTGACAGTCTTATACTCAACGGAGCGGCTAACCCAAGCCAGATTACCTGGTACAAAAACAATGTTCCCGCAATCACCAACAAGGCCAGCTTTTATTCCGCCGGCAGTATAGCAGGGGGAAATGGGGCAGGCTCCTCCGCCACACAACTCAGATCCCCCTACGCTGTATTTGTAGATAAGGCCGGCAATATCTATGTGGCCGACAGGCTTAATCACCGGGTGCAAAGATTTCCTCCCGGAGGTGGCACAGGCCTTACTGTGGCCGGCGGAAACGGGTTTGGTCCAGCCCTCAACCAACTCGCCTTTCCATCGGGTGTACAGGTAGATAATGGCGGTAACATCTTTATCAGCGATTACAACAATCACCGCATTGTGAAATGGGCCCCGGGCGCTACAAGCGGTACCGTAGTTGCAGGGGGGAACGGGCAAGGCGCCGCCATGAATCAATTGAATTCCCCCCGTGGTCTTTTTGTGGACAAGGCCGGTGCTATTTATATAGCTGATATGAACAACCACCGCATCGTAAAATGGGCGCCTGGCGCCGCCAGTGGCTTGGTAGTAGCGGGGGGTAATGGACAAGGAATTGCTGCCAACCAGCTGGATTTTCCCGGTGGCGTAGTCGTGGATACCGCAGGAAATGTGTACATAGCTGATGGCAATCCCCGAATACAGAAATGGGCCCCTGGTGCCGCAGCAGGTGTTACCGTGGCAGGTACAGGAGAACATGGGAGTGCCGCAAACCAGCTGAGCGGTGCTTCTTCCGTTTTTATTGACAGGCTGGGCAATCTCCTCATTGGTGATGGCAACAACGACCGCATACAACGATGGGCGCCCGGAGCCAATACCGGAGAAACGATTGCCGGGGGCAACGGCAGAGGTAATGGCACCGATCAGCTGGCGTTTCCCAGCGGATTATATGTTGACAGTACCGGCAACATCTTCATTTGTGACAATATCAACCACCGTATTCAAAAATGGTTGCCGGGTATTTCAAAAGTGCTGGGGCCGGCAAATGTTCCCGGCCCGGGTATGTACAAAGCTGTGATAACGACATTCAGCGGATGCAGTTATACCACAGGGAATGTGAATGTCTTCCCATCAGGAACACCAAGAGCGATTGTTTCGGTAAATACATATCAGTCAATTTGCAGTTCAGATACGGTAAGGTTTTTCAGCTATGTAAACAAACATGGAATTGTGCCGTCGTATCAATGGATAAAAAACGATATTGATATAGCCGGGGAAACCCAAGTCAATTTTACTTCAACCGGTTTTGTGACAGGCGATAAGATCAAATGCAGGATAACCTGTAATGCCAATGGATGTTTAAGTGCCGATGTTGTTGTAAGCAATGTGGAGAGCATATCGGTGGGGTCGGTTTACACCTTTACCGGCAATGGCAATTGGGAGGATGCTCAAAACTGGAATGGCGGAAAAATTCCGCCGCAGGTGCTTCCCAAATGCGCACAAATCATCATCAACCCGGCCGGAAACGGGGAATGTATTTTAAATGGCGGACAAATAATTTCCAAAGGGGCATCCTTTGTGGTAATACCGGGCAAAAAACTTAAAGTAACCGGCGATGTAGTCATACATGACGGCATCCCAACTACTTCTGGCCTTTTTTACTTCACAGATACCGCATCCAAAGGATTG
Organism: uncultured Ferruginibacter sp.; assembly: GCA_964654325.1. Lineage (GTDB taxonomy): Bacteria > Bacteroidota > Bacteroidia > Chitinophagales > Chitinophagaceae > Ferruginibacter. Next base: position 775 of record CAZZJF010000200.1, on the reverse strand, counting down.
GGCGTGGCCCCTCCAACCACACCTCTTCCTCCCGATATGGCGTATGCGGAAGATGATGACACCTCGTCAATACCTGCATTTGGAAGACCTCTGGCCCTTCCGTCGAGCTGGAATTTGGATTTACCGCCACCTCGGCATCAACAGGGAGCCAGCTGCGTCGGATGGGCCGTGGGCTATGGCGCACTCAGCTATTTTTATAAAATAATCGAAGGCAATCCGTCATACAATGGCGATGATAAAATTGTTTCGCCTGCATTCATCTGGAATAGTCTGGTACAGGAATACCCTAATCCATCCGAAAATCAAGGAATTGAGATATATAATGCATTGGATTTCATCAAAGAATATGGATGCTGTAAATGGGTCGATATGCCCGGGAACATTCCGGTTCCCCCGATACCGCTGCCGGATGCCACGGCCTTCTCCAATGCACTGTTGTATATGAATACAGGGTTCAGTTGGAGCCGCCCCAGGTTTGTAGATATTGAAGCGATCAAAATTCAACTGAATAAGAACTACCCTGTTGTAATCGCCTGCTCTGTTGGCCATGGGTTTATTGGGGGATACAAGGCTGAGTTTGTTCTAAAATCACAAGGCAGATACGTGTGGATCGATAAGCCGGATTACGGAATGCTCGGGAGTCATGCCATGGTTATTTGTGGCTATGATGACAATATCAATGCCTTTAAGGTACAGAACAGCTGGGGAAGCAGCTGGGGCAATAATGCTGGGTATGTTTGGATTGACTACGATTTTTTTAAACGGGCAATCGATA
>CAZZJF010000199.1:0-3881 GCA_964654325.1 uncultured Ferruginibacter sp. | reverse complement strand
TAAAGTGTTGAACTTCCTGCAAGTTTACAGGAAGTCGTTTACTTATTTTGCTTTTATAGGTATCCAAATTTCTTCCTCTGATGATGGGTCATTGTTTTTGTATTTTTCACCCAAAACTTCAAAATGTGCCCTATCATCTAATTCATAGTCTGAATTAGGCACCCATTCGCTATATATGGAATGGAAAAAGGCTGATGCTCCTGAACTCATTCCCTTATATTTAAAAATAGCGTAAAGCCCACTGGATAAGATATATGTTTCCATTTCATCTGGCACCTTATTGAAACTTTCAACCTCTATCGTTGCCCATCTTTCAAATTCGTTAGTGGGACTGAAATTTGTAAAGTGGTTAGGAGGATATACGACTAATGATATTAAATCATTTGTCAAATTATTTGTTATTTCCCGCCTTCTTGGCATAAAACCACCCCATAGTTCACCAATTCTGTAATCGACATAACTCATTGTCATCCGTTTTCCAACCAATTTTTTCTCGTTAATTGTTTCAATTCTTGGCGTCATAGTTATATTAAGATAAACAAAATAAAAAAGGGTTACACGATACAAGTATAACCCTTCCTCTCTTATATCTGCTTCCCTTATTGACGAAAGATGCAACGATTCGAAACTTTATAAGTTCAACTAATAAGTGCAATTTTTTTCAAACCAGTTCTTTCTGGATATCAAGTGGTTATCGGACCTTTATCAGTTGATTTACAGCCATTTAACCAAAGGTCCTGCGTCAAAAGCAGGAAGGCACCAGCGCGACAGTTATCTAAATTGAATTGAAACGGGCTACTCAGCGATTCTATCGTATATTCATTAATCGCTCCTTCCTGTATGTCTTGAAATATAAAATATGTATTGCAGCTTGAAGTATGCCTCTTTTGCCGTGTTGTTGGTGTTGATTACGCAAAACGTTCAGTCACAAACCGTTTACCGGTTTACCGGAAATGGGCTCTGGTCTTTGCCAGTGAACTGGGAACTGCAGGCTATACCTCCGGATACTCTTCCCGCTGGCGATATGATACACATACAGCCGGCATCGGGTGATTCCTGTGTATTGAATAAAATCCAGGTAATTGCACCGGGCGCTACCTTGGATATTTTACCGGGAGTGCTATTCATAGTGCAAAGTGGGATCACCATTACCGGCACTTTGCCCAGGCTGATTACCCTGCCTCCTTCAGCCATATCGGGCAATTATGCCAGCACAGGGGGAGATATGATCTTAAATGGTGGCAGCCCGGTTACAGAAAAAGGAGTGGTGTGGAGTACCGGCCCCAATCCCCAGGTAACGCTTCCCACGAAAACCAGTGATGGTGAGGGTAGCAATCGTTACGGCAGCTATCTGCGTAATTTACTTCCCAGTACCACCTATTATGTAAGGGCTTATGCCACCAATGCATTGGGAACTGCATATGGTAATCAACTAAGTTTTACCACCACAGCCGATCTTTTACCTGTGCTCACCGTAACCAGCGTGGATACGATTGAAGCAACCCGGGCATCGGCAAGCGGGCGGGTGGACAGCGACCTGCTGGCGATTATTACACATGGCTTTTGCTGGGATACGGCCCGGTTACCTACCACTGCAGTCGCTACCAAAACAGTGAAGGGTACACTCGTACCGCCATTTTCTTTTTTATGGGATCCCTTGCTGAACTTACACCCGAAGACCACTTATTTCATCCGTGCTTATGCCACCAGTATATCAGGTACTAGCTACAGCAATGAATATACGTTTACCACCGATTCGCTGAAAGTACCTGCACTGTTCGCTCCCTCCATCACGGGAGGTATCGATGCGCTCGGATCAGTAACCGGATCTTCAACCGGCAGCAGCAGCGTATCCACCAATGGTTCACCGGTAACGGTTCGCGGATTATGCTGGGACAGCCTCCCCAATCCGGTAATAGAGTCAGCCGACACCAGTGTGTCCGGAAGCGGGACCGGTAACTTTTCAGCGGCCCTCCGCAACCTGCGGCCCAATACCACGTATTATGTGAGGGCGTATGCCACCAACGGTATCGGCACAGGATACAGCAACACTACGTTGATCCGGGCATGGATGCCCCGCAACCTGGATGTGGTTACTTACAGGAATGGAGATACGATACCTCAGGTCACTGATTCAGCTGCCTGGGCCAATGCCACTACCGGCGCCTGGTGCTACTATAATAATGATCCGGTAAATGATACCGTTTATGGTAAGCTGTATAATTATTATGCTGTCATCGATCCGCGCGGATTGGCGCCGCAGGGATGGCGGGTGCCCACAGAAGATGACTGGAATGCTTTGTCTAATCTTATTCCCAATCAAACAGGAGGCAGGATGAAAACTACCACTTTATGGAATCCCCCTAATACCGGCGCTTCCAATACCAGCAGGTTTACGGGTTATCCGGGCGGACTAAGGCTGCCCAATGCCAATTTCGCCGCAAGCCAGGGCTATTATGCGGAATGGTGGTCTGATTTCCGGTTTGGGTATTTATTTGGCCGGCGGCTCTCGTACAATAATGCAAGCCTGAATCAGGCATATACCAATGTTAATATTCCTCTGGCCATGTGTGCAGGCAGGGCGGTGCGGTGTGTCAGGGAATAAAAAGTGTAAACAGAGGGGCTGGCAAATATCGCTTACCCGTTTCATTTAGTCTAATTGTCTGGTGCGGGACTCCCGTCTTGTGCCCTCCGATGCTCCTCCCTGACGCAGGGCTCTCGTCCTTTTTCATCCTTCGCTAATAAATCCAAATAACCTCTCAGCCCCGGCTTGGCTGGCGCAAAAAATAAGTGACCTTATGCGTAAAAAAGTGAACAATAATGAACAAACGGGGAAATAACCTTTACCGTTGAAATGCATTCCGGTAAGAGGTTTAAACGAAAAAAGCCTGCAAATTGCAGGCTTTAAGAAGCTCCCCTTATTGACGAGAGATGCAGCTTCTATCTTTTTAATCATAATGAAACCGGCATTTGACAATCTGAATCTCATCGTCAATAACCCTGTAAATCAATCTGTGTTCTTCATCTATTCTTCTGGACCAAAAACCGGCATAATTGAATTTTAAGGGTTCGGGTTTCCCAATCCCTTCATAAGGATTACGTGAGATATCTTTCAGCAACTCATTGATACGCTTTAGTTTTTGCTTATCATTTTTTTGCCAGAAGAGATAATCCTCCCATGACAATTCTGTAAAAACAAATTTCATTACCCTTCCAGTTTTTTAACCATTTTCTTACCTGATTTCAATGCCTCAATCGATTCATCCAAACGCTGCTGATTGATCCTGGATGATAGCTCGTGTTGGGTAGTTTTTAATGAATTGTATTCTTCCAAAGAAATAACGACCACTCCGGTATCTTTTCCACGATTGATAATGAGGGTTTCAAAGCTTTGAGTAACCTTGTCGAGATAGGTTTTAATGTCTTTTCTAAAGTCTGAAAGTGTAGTAGTTAACATTTATGTACTTTTAGTTGTACAAATATATGTACATTATATGGAGATTCCAAATAAAAAATGGTTATACTTTCAGCGTATAACCATTTTACTTTTATATCTGCTCCCCTTGTTGACGAAAGATGAAGCTATTTTAGTTTTTAACCATAATGAAATCAGTATTCGACAATCTGAATCTCACCAATCATTAAAATACAAAAATTACATAATTAAACATGGTACAATTATGGAAATTTGCTGTATTCTGCTACTACTCAATTCTTGGAAACTTGCTTTATTGAGTGAGTATTATAAAACATATTGAAAGAAGGTTTTAATATCCTGTTAAAAGTGTGAAAGCAAAAAGTTTTAAATAATTATATAATATAAGATTGTATTCTCAAAGGGCATTTTATGGTTGACATTATACTCTAATTTAGTATTTTTA
>CAZZJF010000198.1:0-3953 GCA_964654325.1 uncultured Ferruginibacter sp. | reverse complement strand
CCCTTGTCCTTATCCGTTATATATTCCGTTTTTGCATCGGATTTTGATGGCAAGAAATAGTCTTTTGCAAAAAAGCCTACCAGACAGAGTAAGAGTAAAAAAGCCAGGGTTACCAAAAAACGGGATTTTGACGTTGGCGAGGTAACAGCCTGTTGTCTTTGATTCGCATGTGGTGTTGGTGGTCTGTGCGTAGGCGGAGGCGTATGCGGTTTGGGTTTAGGTGGTGGAGCTGCATGCGGCATATCTTGCACCAGTTGGGCTTCCACATAAACGGGTTCGGTCGGATACGCGGCGCCTTCCGGTTCAGCAATCACGTCCCCGATCTGATACACGATAGCCGTATAGTTATCGCGCGAGTGCTGAGCACAGGCGGCTTTGATTGCTTCCAGCAATTTTTCAGGATCCTGATTTGTGGCAAAAAGTCGCTCCAGATTGGCGTCATCCCATGACTCTAATACGCCATCCGAGCAATGGAAAAAATAATCACCTGCTTTGACGTCAGTCAAAAAAACTTCATCTGCTTGTGTTGGTTTGTGCGTGCCCTGAATGGCGCGAGTGATGATGTTTGATTTCGGGTGATCAATCGCCTCTTCTTCGGTGAGCAGTCCGGCTGCCAGGGCTTCATTGACCCAACTATGATCTTTGGTCTGAAAGCAGATTTTGCCGTTCCGGAATTGATAGACCCGGCTGTCACCAACCCAGGCGATGTGAATGTCATTTTTTCTGACTTTAGAAAACGTGAGCGTGGTGGCCATTCCGTTCGAATCAGGATTTTGCTGGATGAACGTACTAATTTGCTGCTCAACCTGTTTCAATACCTGCTGAATCGTTGCGTTTGGGTTTTTTTGAAAAAGGCTAATGAAGGCACGAACGGTAATATCCGAAGCGATTTCTCCTTTTTCAGAACCGCCCACGCCATCGCAAACGACGTAGGTATCATTGGCCAAATAGCCACAATTGTCTTCGTTATTCTGACGCTTACCAACCTCAGAAATAAACCCTTGTTTTTTTATTGTAATCATATGTTTACTTAAATGAAGTCAGCATTAGCCATGTCGGCATCACCACCATAAAACGCATTATCCTGATAACTGTCCGGCATTTCGTAGCTATCAAAATTTGCATTCGCCAGTTCCGACTCATAGCTGTCTGGGCTTGCCTGGTTATCTTCGAAAGAATCCCAATCAATGGCTGAGAAGTCGTCCGGATTACTGGCGGTATCAACCTCTTCGCCGGACAGAACAGTTTCCGGGTCTTCAAAACCCTCGCTCACAAATTCACCGGTTTCAGATTCTAATTCTTCAGTGCTCTCAATAACAAATTCACCGGTTTCGGTTTCGCTACTGGTTTCAATGATATCATTGGTTACTTCGACCGGCTCTTCAACCCAATCATTGCTATCCTCTTGGAGATCCTCAAGGGATACTTCTACGACGTCATTGTTGCTATCGTCGGATAGTCCTACACCCCCTTCGTATGGATTGCTGATATTGTCATTGCTCGGTATTTGAATATTATCTCCGGAGTAGATTACGTCAGGGTCAGTTATATGCGGGTTCAGCTCCATCAATCGAGCCACACTGGTATGATTGGCAGCTGCAATTTCACTTAGTGTGTCGCCGGATTGTATTTCATACGAGAAGGGTTCATTGTGTATATAGCAACAGTCAAAACCACCTTCCTCTGCCATCTGCTGATAGTCGGCTGTTTCGGCTATGGCTATTTCACCTGACATCAAGGCGGATAATGGATCACCATGATATTCAAAATGAACGTTTGTTCCATCTACTAAAATCGCCTCTCCTTCGGTAAAATCAAATTGGCCGTCGCCATCGGTATCTGACATGGATACATTGTATACGTTTCCTTCCGCATCTGTTGTTTGAATATCCATGTGTGATACAGGCTCATTTGAGAGGGTATCAGATGACTGAGCGGCGGCTCCCATATCGGAGGCTTCTCCTTCTGTTGTTGCATCTGAGGATTGAAAAGCGGATTGGATGTCATCTGAAAAGGCAGCACCAAGCGCGGCTCCGGCAATTCCGGCGCCGGCCACACCCGCGGCCATTTGACCGCTAGAGTATCCTTTTTTGTTCGTTGTTGGTTTATTGGTTGGTGGCTGTGTACCAGCGGATGCATCTTTTGGCGGTTCCGGTGTTGGCTGGGCAGCTTTGGGGGCTCCTCCGGCAGGAGAATTGTCCACCACTGTTTGATCAAGTGGCTTGGATGTATTGGCTGAGGAGGATGAAGAGCTAAAAACAACGGTTTTGTCTTGATCGTTGTTTGCGTTGTTATTTGGATTGTTGGGATTCATAAAAAAAATTAAATGATGATTATGATTAATTGAATTTGAACATGAGTTTCGTTAGTCCAATGATGAAATAGTCTTCTTGTGAGAAGGGGTATTTGACACCGGGTTGCAGGCGCTGCTTTTGCCTGTTGAAGGTTCCATTCAAGCTGCCATTATCGCGAATGCTGACAAACAGTTTGTTATTGATTTTTTCAATAATGATTTCAGCTTGTTGTCGGCTGACATATTTATCCTGAATCTTGATGTCGGCCTCAGACGTGCTGGCGATTCGGCCAATTTTATTGACCCCCTCTTTCAGTGGGAACTGATCGACGCGTTGTGACGTTTGTGCAATCAATACGGGACCCAGTCGGATGATGTTACGGGCTTTACATTTCACACAGCTGACAATCATCTGGCTGGAGGTTAGCTTACTGGAGTCAATTTTGTAAGGGGTTTGACAATGCCCGCATTTGAAAAACTTCATGATTGATTATTTGAATTTTACTTTACACTTGAAACAGTCTCGAATCGTGACCCAGGGTTTTTTTTGAAAAGACTCCTTGCATCGCGGACAAGAATAGGTTGCTAAAAAAATATCTTCATAGGTCAAATCGTTTCGGATCTTATTGGATTGTTGTTGACCCAGATACCGACCCAACAGACCACCACCGCTCATCAATAAAATGCCTCCGATTCCTCCGGTCATTCCGGTGAATGCGGCAGCGGCTAATCCAAGTACCGAACCTCCAATGCTAAAACCCATTGAAGAGGTATTGGCTGACTGACCGCGGGATTGATATTCTTTCCAGACCTCTTCCAGCTCATCGAATGCTTTCTTTTCAGCATCCGTCAGTGGACTATTTGCATTTGGCGGAGCCATGGACCCATTCGGAAGACGACCAGAAGCGGCAGCCGGTTCTTTTTTTACGACCACGATACCCGGAAATATTTTCTTAAGATCGACCTCAACGGAGCCGGCTAACCGAATCTTGGCCGAGCTGGAATACTGAAGTCGTTTTCCCTTTTCCAGACGCTCATCATCTACAAACGTTCCATTGGTTGAGCCCAGGTCTTCAATTTCGATCATAACCGGTGTCAGCATTCGAATTTGGCAATGCCGTTTAGATATGCGATCGTTGTTGATGACAAAACCACAGTCTGTTTGCCGGCCAATCGATAAGAAAGGCGAATTATCCATCGAGGCGATTTCGCCAATTTGTGTTTTGTCTTTATCAAAAATTACTGTTTGTTTGCCGGCTTTGAAGGTGGCTCGGCTATTGTCAAATACCAGGGTAGCTTCAGATTGTTTAGCTGTTGATTGACCGCCCATGACCATTGTCATTTCTTCATCAGCAATAAAAAAGTCAGCTGTATTGAGTTTGTAATCGGTCGATAGGGTCACCTTGTCTGTTTTCTTGATTGAAACAAACGCAGCCGGAGCAATTTTCTTTCCATTGACAAAGGTGCCGTTGGTACTGCCGAGATCTTTTAAGGATACACGGCTCCCTGCAACATGAATCACTGCATGTTTGCGCGATACGCGTTTTTGGGGATCAAAAATCACGACGTCACAGGACGGATCCCTTCCAATTGTTTTTTCAGTCATAAGGATGCAATACCCGTTACCATATACGAAGCAATAAAAATATGAAAATTCCCC
>CAZZJF010000197.1:0-3982 GCA_964654325.1 uncultured Ferruginibacter sp. | reverse complement strand
CAACATGCTTCGCTGTATTTTCTGCGGATTGTGTGAGGAGGCTTGTCCCAAAGATGCCATCTATCTGAGTGAGACGTTCACGCCGGCCGATTATCAACGCAAACAATTCATATACAACAAGCAGGAATTATTGATTCCGCATCCTAAAGAAAATCCGGATGCGTATCGTGCCGCGCTGGGCAACCGAGCTTCCAACAAAACAAACGACTAACCACATACAACATGAGTTTAACCGAAATTCTCTTTTTGCTGCTTTCTGCGATGGCTGTGGGCAGTGCCTTGATGATGATTCTGAGCAAAAATCCTGTGCACAGTGTTTTGTGGCTTATCTTGGTGTTCTTTGCCATTTCGGGACACTATATTCTGTTAAATGCCCAATTTCTTGCCATCGTCAATATCATAGTCTATGCCGGAGCCATTATGGTACTCTTCTTGTTTGTGGTGATGTTGATGAATTTGAATGCCGATTCGGAACCTAAAAAAAATTACCGATTGCAGTTTATTGGTGTTGTCGCCGGAGGAAGTCTGCTGTTGACGATTCTTGCGGTAGTTTATCGAATGGATATCGAATCGCCGGTGCAGATGAATAACGGCGGTCAAGGACTTATCAAGCATCTTGGCAGTGTGTTATTTAACGAATATATACTGCCGTTTGAAATCAGTAGCGTTTTATTTTTAAGTGCCATGATCGGAGCGGTGATCATCGGAAAAAAAGAAACCCCAACCATTAACTCAAAATAAGATGGATATAAAATATTACATCATCCTCTCTATGGTACTCTTTACGTTGGGTATCGTGGGTGTGCTTACCCGCAGAAATGCGATTGTGATTTTCATGTGTGTGGAGCTGATGCTAAATGCCGTGAACCTTTTACTGGTGGCGTTTTCAAAAATGCATGCTATCAGTGGTCTATCCAAGGCTTCGCCGAGTGACGCCCAGATATTTGTTTTTTTCATCATGGTGGTAGCGGCTGCGGAAGTGAGTGTCGGTTTGGCCATAATCGTCATGATGTACCGAAAAGTACACAACGTGGATGTTAATTTTTTAAACCGATTAAAGAATTAAAATAGATAATGAATGAAAAAACCAGCCGGTCTGCGATGGAAGAAGAAGCCGAACGGTATGGTCAAACGATGATTGATTCGTCTTCGGGCGTTTCAATAAAACAACTAACTGCTTATGGATAATATGAACGTATTGGTTTGTTTGATACCGATCCTGCCCCTGCTCGGTTTTTTGATAAATGGACTGGGGCGAAAAATGCTGTCCAAAACTGTCTCTGGATTTCTCGGGTGCACCGTTATAGCCGGATCTTTCGGTCTCAGTTTGTTGGCATTTAATCATGTTCAGCAGGAGGGCCCGCAACTGGTCCGCTTGTTCGATTTTCTGCAGGTACAAGGTCTGAAAATCGCTTGCCAATTTACCATTGATCAGCTGACCGCCTTGTTTCTCCTGATCATAACCGGTATTGGCTTTCTCATTCATGTTTACTCAACCTCGTACATGCATGAAGAAAAAGCACCTGATTTCGCCCGATATTTCGCCTATCTGAATTTGTTTGTTTTTTCCATGTTGTTGTTGGTGATGGGGAGCAATTTGTTGGTGATGTTCATAGGATGGGAGGGTGTTGGATTATGCTCCTACCTCCTGATTGGTTATTGGTTCCGTAATGCGGACTATACTGCCGCGGCCAAAAAGGCGTTCATTATGAACCGTATTGGTGACCTTGGGTTTTTATTGGCTCTGTTCTGGATCATTGCACGAGTGGGAACCCTAGAGTTCAGTGAGTTATTTGCTGCATCTACGTTGGCAAAATTTAATGGAATCGATCTAACGGCGATAACATTACTGCTTTTTGTAGGTGCTACCGGAAAAAGTGCACAGATACCCCTGTACACCTGGTTACCCGATGCCATGGCCGGACCTACACCTGTTAGTGCGCTCATCCATGCGGCTACGATGGTCACGGCGGGTATCTACATGATCGCTCGCTGTAATCCGATATTTTCACTTGCACACCTCACTCAGGAAATCATTACCGGCATTGGACTGGCAACGGCCTTGCTCGCTGCATCCATAGCCATCAAGCAGCATGATATCAAAAAAGTATTGGCATACTCTACGGTCAGTCAGCTTGGTTTTATGTTTTTGGCGCTTGGAACCGGTCACTATGTAGCTGCTGTATTTCATGTGATTACCCATGCGTTTTTCAAGGCATTGATGTTTTTGGGAAGTGGAAGTGTGATACACGCTATGGGGGGCGAGCAGGATATTCGGAAGATGGGTGGATTACACGGAAAAATGAAGATCACCAGTATCACGTTTTTGATTGGATGTTTAGCGATTGCTGGAATCCCGGGTTTTTCGGGGTTCTTCTCCAAGGATGAAATCCTGGCCGGAGCCTACATGCATCATCCGGTTCTTTTTGGAGCGGCTCTCTTTGCCGCACTTTTGACGGCATTCTATATGTTTCGGCTTTATGTCCTTACGTTCACAGGAATATTCCGGGGAACGCAGGATCAACACCACCATCTTCATGAAAGCCCGTCATTAATGACCATTCCGCTCATCGTGCTGGCGGTATTCAGTATTGTGGCTGGTTTGATTGGCGTGCCCGCTGCCTTAGGAGGTTCCCATTGGTTATCGGGTTTTCTGTCACCCGTTATCCCAAGTACAGAAGCCCATCACTTGTCTCACAGTACGGAGTACATGCTCATGGGTGTTTCCACAGGGTTAGTCATTATTGCAATCCTCTTTTCGATATTTCGATTCAGGCATTATCATCCAGAAGGACCGGCTGTTGGATTTGGCAAATGGCTTCAAAACAAATGGTATGTGGATGAGCTGTACGAAGCGATTATTGTTCGTCCTTTTCGGGCATTAAGCAGCTTCTTTCATCAGGTCATTGAAATCAAAGGCATTGATGCGCTTGTCAACGGAATAGGCCGGGGTGTACTATTTGCATCACGTCAGCTCCGACTCATCCAAAGCGGTCAGGTTGGTGCCTATGTTTTGCTGATGGTCATCGGCATCTTAGTTTTATTTTTCATTCAATTTTTTCTATAACCTATCTTCATGCTGGGCACTTACATCACTTTTCCGGAGTTGCTGATCTTACTGCCGTTCATCGGTGGATTGATCACTGTTTTATTGTCAAAACAATCAACGGGTCGTGCACTGGCGATCTTAATCTCTTTCTTGGTGCTTTCCGTTTCGTTGGCGAGCCTCTTTTTTATAGAGACGGCAGCTGATATTCGGAAAGATCCCTACTTCAACTATAATAATGTCAGTTATTTCTGGCTGCGCCACATCGGTGCCAACTACCATGTTGGGTTGAATGGCATTGGCCGACTGTTGACACTATTGACTGCCGTCTTATTTCCGTTCATTCTTTGGATGTCTGATAAAACAGCCGCCACCAAAAGGCCCGCCTTATTTTATGGGTTGATGTTACTCGCACAGGCCGGATTGATGGGCGTGTTCTGTGCCAAAGACGCGTTGACTTTTTATTTTTACTGGGAGCTGGCGTTGATTCCGGTTTATTTTCTGGCCAGCATGTGGGGTGGTGAACATCGGATTCAGGCAACCTTCAAGTTTTTTATCTACACGTTTGTTGGGTCATTACTCATGTTGGTTGCATTGCTCTACTTGTATAATAAAACGCCAGCCCGTGTTTTGGAACAAGGAGTGAGTATTCCACACTCATTCTCGTTGGAGGCATTCAAGGCTGTAACCTTGTCTGGCACGGAGCAACTGATTATCTTCCTTTTATTTTTTGTGGCGTTTGCTATCAAAATGCCTCTGTTCCCGCTCCATACCTGGCAACCGGATGCTTATGATCAATCGCCGGCCCCTGTTACAATGGTCATGAGTGGGTTGATGGTGAAGATGGGATTGTTTGGCGTTTTGCATTGGTTGTTTCCTCTATTTCCTAAAATGGCCGGTAGTACTGTTTATACAATTATTACCATTGTTTCGGTC
>CAZZJF010000196.1:0-4064 GCA_964654325.1 uncultured Ferruginibacter sp. | reverse complement strand
TCCCAACCATGCACGGTGGTTTGCTGTATTGCCAAGCTAATGGAGTGTAAAAACGAGTTGGGTGGGTGCATGTACGTCGATCGGGTAGAGGGCGTTGTTGTAATACTTAGATTGGCCGTCAGGTGTAAAAAAAGTTCGAATGTAATAATCAAATCCTTTCTCAAGGATTTTCTGAAATCGAAAATCATCGGCATGGCGCATAAACGAATGGATGCATTCAAGATTATAGCCGGTATGAAAACTATCAATCCAATGATGAAAGGCATAGGTTCCATAGGCCCAGGAGCCGTCCGCTTGTTGCTGTTCGCAACAATATGAAACCGCTTGGATGGCTGGGTCTAACAATGACCGTTCGCCTGTTTTGGCATACACTCGCGTGAGAATGTCAGCACCTAATAAACTGGCATTGAAAACAACACTTCGATCGAGCGGTGAATAAGAAAAGGCAAAGCGATCGTCGGAAAAGTAGGTGCGGTTTAAATCGTTTAAAATGAAGGTGCAGGTGCGTCTGGCCGATTGCAGGTAGCGTGTATCGCCTGTATGCTCATAAACCTTTAACATGGAACGGGCAATAAAGGAAGAAGCCACAACGGTTGGTGTATAAGCCGGCTGAAAAAAGGCTTTGGCTTGCCAGTCAAAATTATAGCCCCAGCAATCACCGGAATAACCGGTGCTGCGTAGGTCCAACAGCATATCAGCCAGGGCAAGAGCTTTAGAAAGGTCTTCATTCCGGCCCAGGGTTTCGTATCGCGTCAAGTATCCGGCAATAAACAAGCCAAGCGCTTTTGGATTATGTCCGGCCGGTACTCCGGTTAGTTTACGAAAATCGATCGGTGAACGCTTGAAGCATTGCAGCCAGGCCAACCGAGCGAGGCGATTTTCACGTACGAGTGGGATAGACTGAAAGAAGCGGCTGTTCAGCCCATCAAAAGGATCATATCCTTTGTAATTGTTGGTTTCGCAGTAGGTTTGAAGACGCTCAAATGATGCTATGTACTGTTGCTCGTTCACTGTTGAAGAACCTGATGTAGTATTTGGTGGTAAAAATTAATTACTGAGTCGGTGTCCATTTTTGATGTTACACCCAATGGGATGTTTTCCAGTTTGTTTAGTAAATCATTGGTATTACCAGTTCGATACGTTACAGCACCGTCCGGTCGGCTAACAGCATCGGATGCAATGACCGGTTTCCCAACATACAAAGCTTCCCGGACAGAAAGCGCATCGCCATCGGTAAGGGTTGGACGAATCATCACATCAGCAGCTTCCACCAATCGCACAAACGATAGATCTGTACGATGCAGCAGCAAAAATCGATCACCTATATTATTTGCATTAATAAACTCCTGAGCTTGTTTAAACCGGCTATTCCCTTTTTCCAGTGAAGTAACCACGTAGATGAACGAAAAGGATTTTTGACGACTATCACACTGTCTGGCTATTTTTAGTATCTGATCTAATCCATATAAATCACCGCCCTCATAATCATCCAGTCGAGATGCATTGGAGACGCAGATAGTTCGATTTTTTATTCGTTGTCCTTGAATCCAATTCAACGTTTCAATATCAAGCGGAGGCTCATCCGCCATCACAGGCGGAATAAAAGGGTGATTTACAGTACACTTCTTACGCTGAAGATGCAGTTTGTCATATATCGACTCGTTGACCAGTATAATGAAGTGACAACGATTAATTAAGAATGAATCGATAAACCGGGCAATAGTGCCTCTTTTCAAACCATATCCATGGATGGTGGTTATCATTTTCTTTCGAAAGAGCCATCCAACCAGCAGGTGCAACTTTTTGAAAACCCGATTGCCGCTGTGAATAAATAACAAGTCGGCACGCAAAATCTTTTGCAGGTAGCCAAACAAATGCAGAGAACGAATATTGAAGATTTGCTTTTTTCGTTGAGCGGATTCATCAATAAGGTCAATCGTATAGTCTGATTGAAGCAATTGGATCAATCGATGCAGGTGAACGCTGATGCCGCCCACGGGTGGGAGGATTGGTCCTGTTAATAGTATGGTCGGTTTCTTTTTCAAAAAAAATTAAGCCGGTTTTTTGCGGATAATCAGATTATATTTTCCAGATGCGGAAATGGTTAATGAAGCGGGCTGTGTGTAAATAAATTGGAGTTCGGTATCTTCTCCCACCATTCGAATAAAATTTCTTCGTAATTGCTCCTCATCCTCTTTGGTATACGTGGGCATTACAACGAGTTTGATCAGAATAGGCTCATTATCGGCATACTGGTGAACCTGGGCCATATTCAGATTGGAGATGCCTTTGAAAGCATGGTCGATACAACCAACCACACTGCCGTCTTTTAAGCTAAGTACATCAGAACTGCGGCCATCAATAGAATAAATAATCGGGTTAATCAGGTTGGAGTGAAACGTTCCTTTCTCCATCGACAGCCGATCATCTACCCGATACCGGATCAAGGGGAAACGATGGTTGATGAGTCCGGTGCTGATGATACCATCTGGACTGTATTCCATAATGGAGTATAATGGCAGCGGTTTGAATAGGCCGGTTTCATGTTGGGCCAGCAACACCGTTCGTTCGGCATTGCCATACCAGTCATGGATCTGGGTTTGCAGTACGTTTGTTGCTTTTTGCCGTTGATAATCGAGCAGGGTTTCCGATGAAGTGAAAGCGTTTGGAATAGAAAGGGCAAGTCCTTTATTTTCCAGTTCAATCACCAGTTTATGCAAATAGCTTGGATAAGCCTCAACAGCTACCGGCGCAAAGGCACGAATCATGCTGTGGTACTGTTCAATGGTATTTTCATTGATGTTTGGACTGCTGATGTATAAAATGTTGGACGCTTTGTTCAGGCGAAAAAGTTCGTTTTTCCCAAGTGTGCCGCGGATCGACAGCAGGGGCTGTCCGAGCTGGTAACCATGCTTCGACCGATAGTGCCGCACATAGGCCTGTTCATAACAGATATCGGTTAGGTAGCGGTATACTTGTAAAGGCGTGCCGGAGGTGCCACTGGTCAACCCTTTGGTACGAAACAAATGGCGACCCGTTTCTATTTTGTCAATGTCGTGTCGAACGAACGTTCGGTCGATCACAGGCAGCTTCACAATGTCTTCAATGGTTTTTATATCGGTTTCGAGAATGCCATAATGCAGCGTGTAGAGCTTTTTGTAAAAAGGAGAGTGTCGGATTGCATGACGGAAGAGTGTTAAAAAAGCGTCATTATATAAAGCCAAGAGGTCATCAGTCGGCAAGGATTCCCAAATACGGATCTGGTTCATCCTCCGGTTGGTGATGATATTATTACGGGCAATATGTTGCAGAAAGGCATTCACGAAAATTAGCTATTCAGTCGTTTTTTTTGTTTTTTACGGTATATCCAATGAATGATTTGACCTAATGGATCAAACCATCGTCGTAACCCATCAATGACGATCAGACCATCATGCACGTTAAATGTATGCATACCAAATGAAAACGGGGAATTAGAAGGCGGTGTTAGCACTTGTATGGTTTCTTCCTCGTAGCGGTCTGGATTGAGCATTTTGAGTTTTTGAATGACAATAGCTTTACCGTAATATTCACGGCAGTCCATGGCCGGTCGATACCAATCACCATCTACCTGGAAAAATTTTCCGGCTTGTCGGCTTCCAAAAAGGGTTGATTTCACCGGATTTTGACGGTGTGGCGTATAAGGCCCCTCGGGTTTTGAAGCATAGTACAGGTGTAATTCTGTGTTGCTGTTTGGACCTCGGTGTGTGGCAAATACCCAATACAATCCTTCATAATAAAACAAGGTGGCATCCAACAATGGCGTGCCGGCCATCAGGACAATCGGGTCACCTAACGAAACGGGGTTGAGGCTTAGCGGATAGGCCAGCCATTCATTATTGACAGCACTTTCCGGCATTAACCAGTACTGCCCATCCGGATGGTTGAAGATAAACGGATAAGATAAATGCCTTCCTGTGTCCAATAAAACCGTCGAAGAAACGGGTTGGCCCTGTTCATTCAACCGGAGGTGTCTTATTTTGCCGTAGTATGTACGTTGATTGATGTCTTCAAAAATCAGATCT